>JBGTMF010000542.1:0-2207 GCA_041743795.1 Thermodesulfobacteriota bacterium
TCAAGCCGACGCGCGGCCGCCTCATCGAACCGGAAGCGGCGCGCGGCCTGCCGGTAAAGATCGTCGCCGAAGGCGTGGTGACGCGAAGTGTGCGCGACACCGCGCACTTCCTCGCCGGCGCCGAATCGTACCGGCGCAACCCGCGGCTGCCGGAGATCGGACTGGTACAGGGAGCCAACGCCCGCCGTCTCCGCGTCGGCCTGGTCATCGACTCCGTCACCGGCCACCGCACCGACGACGCGACGCGCGACACGGTCACCGCCACCGCGCGGCTGTTGGAAGGCATGGGACACCGCGTCGAGGAGATGGCGCTGCCGCTGCCGGCGCGCTTCGCCGACGACTTCGCCCTCTACTGGGGCATGCTCTCTTTTCTCCTGGCGACCTTCGGCAGGCAGGTGATGAGTCCCGAGTTCGACCGCACGCAGCTCGATAACCTGACGCGCGGGCTCGCCGCCCTCTACAAGCGCAACGTCTGGCGCACGCCGGGCATCATCTATCGACTGCGCCGATCCGCGCGCGAGTACGCCCGCGCCTTCGACACCTACGACGTGGTGCTGTCGCCCGTCCTGGCGCACACGCCGCCGCTGCTCGGCTATCTTTCGCCGGAGCTCGACTTCGACGTGCTGTTCGAACGGTTGCGGCGTTACGTCGCGTTCACACCGCTGAACAACGCCGCCGGCGGCCCCGGCATCTCCCTGCCGATGGGCGCGACCGGCGACGGCGTACCGATCGCCGTTCATTTCTCCGCCAACCACGGCGACGAGCGCAGCTTGCTCGAACTCGCATTCGAGATCGAAGCGGCGCAGCCGTGGCGCCGCATCCAGGATTTTTCGGATCCGCACTCCGCACCGGCGGGCGATAGCACTGCAGAAGGAAATCGGCCGGCCCACCTTGCCTAACATCGGCTCGTCCGTAGGATGGCGAAACCGGAATGGCTCAGATCTTTCATCCGAGCACCAACACCTTCTCAAAGGTGAGCATCTTCGGTGCCGTCTTTCTCGTCGGCGGCTTGGTGTGGGGGCTCGCTGTTCTCAACCGCTCCGGCTATGCGACGCAATCGGAAGTCGCCCGCCAGCAACCGGTTCCCTTCAGCCACAAGCACCACACCAGCGAGTTGGGGATCGACTGCCGCTATTGCCACACCTCGGTCGAGATCGCGGCCTCGGCCAACATCCCGCCGACACAAACCTGCATGAATTGCCACGCGCAGATCTGGTCCGACAGCCCGACACTGGAGCCGGTTAGAGCCAGTTATGCGTCGGATCGTTCCATCGAATGGGTGAAGGTCCACGATCTGCCGGATTTCGTCTACTTCGACCATTCGATCCACGTCAACAAGGGAATCGGTTGCGCCAGTTGTCACGGCCGGGTCGACCAGATGAATCTGGTGCGTCAGGTTCCCTCGATGCAGATGGAGTGGTGCCTCGATTGCCACCGCAACCCGGCCGCGCACGTGCGGCCGCGCGAAGAGGTCTTCAACATGGAGTGGTTGGCGCCAGACCAAGCCTCCCTCGGCGCGAAGCTGGTCAGGGATTACCGGATCGAGAGCCGCGACGACTGCTCGGTGTGCCATCGATGACGACGTCGCGCGAAGCCAACCTCGATCTCGACGCGCTGCGGCGGAAACTCTCCGACCGCGGCGGACCCGCCTATTGGCGCAGCCTCGAACAACTCGCCGACACCGACGAATTCCGCTCGTTCGTCGAAGCGGAGTTCCCGTCGCAGGCGACGCACCTGCTCGACCCGTTCGAACGCCGCCACTTCCTCAAGCTGATGGGTGCTTCGCTCGCCCTGGCCGGCGTCTCGGCTTGTACGCGGCAGCCGGAGGAGAAGATCTTTCCGTATGTGCGGGCGCCCGAACACATGGTGCCGGGCAAGCCGCTCTTCTTCGCCACGGCGATGCCTCTGGCGGGTGTCGCCACCGGGCTGCTGGTCGAGAGCCACATGGGGCGGCCGACGAAGGTCGAGGGCAACGCCGAGCACCCCGCCAGCCGCGGCGCGACGGACGCCTTCTGCCAGGCATCGATTCTCGGACTGTACGACCCCGACCGCTCGCGAACGATTCGCAACGCCGGCAACATCCGCCCGTGGTCTGCCTTCGTCGCGCAAGCCGGCCAATGGATGGAAGGACTGCGAGCGCGCGGCGGCGCCGGATTGCGCATCGTCACCGGCGCGGTCACCTCGCCGACCCTGAGCGCGCAGATCGG
>JBGTMF010000543.1:0-5955 GCA_041743795.1 Thermodesulfobacteriota bacterium
ACGCCGCGGTGCTCGGCGGCAGCGGGCGGCGGGGTGGCGCGGCCGACGAGAATCCAAAGCCCCGCCAGAAGCGCGACGACGCTGGTCCACTGCGCCGCCGACAGCCCGAGGGCCATAGGTGCGTTGACGCGGACGAACTCCGCGAGGAAGCGCTCGACACCGGCAAGCATCAGATAGAGGCCGAACAGTCGGCCGTTCACCGCCCACGAACGCGTACGCAAGTGCCACAGGATCCAGGCCGCCGCGCCCATACCCAGCATCTCGTAGACCGGGGTCGGATGCACCGGCACGGTGGTCGGGACGATGGCGTCGGGATACGCCATCGCCCAAGGAAGGTCGCTCGGCGGTCCGTAATCGCCGTCACCGGCAAGCTGACAGCCGATTCGCCCGATGGCGTAAGCGGCGGCGAGGCCGGGGGCAAAGGCATCGCAGACGCTCCATAGCGGCTGCTTGCGCCGGTGAGCCAGGAACAGAACCGCCAGCGCTCCGCCGGCGGCACCGCCGTACCACGTCAGTCCGGAGCCGCCGAACATCGACCCGATCGGATCGCGCAGGAACTTCTCCCAATGCTCCGCGAGGTAGTACAGGCGCGCGCCGACGACGCCGCCGATCATCGCCACCAGCGGATAACCTTCCATGTGCGACGGCGTGATCCGCCGACGCTCCAACTCACGGGTGACCATCCAACTGGCGGCGAAGAACGCCACCGCCAGCATCAAGCCGAAGCTGTAGACCTTGACGATGCCGAAATCGATGAGAACGGGATACATCGCTCAGACTATGCCAACGATGTCCGCGTTGCCCGGTGCAATCGACAACGGAACGGCTTTGCGACTCAGATCAATTCCACAGGACGCCGAGAGCCATGCCGGCACCCCACTGGCCGCGCGAAAGACCGGAGAGTGTGTTGACACCCCATCGCGAGACAAAGCCGTCCTTGGCGCCGGCGGTGCCACCGGCCAGGCCGTACGAACCCGCCGCGCTCAACAACAGATCGAGCTTGCCCGCCTCAATCAGGAAGTCGAGGCCGGGCTGAATGGAGGCTACGTTGCGGTCTTTGCCACTCGTGAAGTTCTGCCCCGCCAGTTCCAGTCGTAGACCGAGCATCTCGAGCACCGGGTACTTCACCGAGCCGCCGTAAAGAATGGACTCGGGCGCGCCGGCGGAGCTGTCGTGGTTGTAAAAATTATAGCCGATGTGGCCGTTGAGATCGGCCGGTCCTACGTGCGCCGTACCGGTGGCGAAGGGCAGCACGCCCACCTTCCCGGTCGTGATCCCCTGCGCCCTGCTGCCGCCCGGGAAGGTCAGCATCAAACCAGCGCCGACATCAAAGAGTTCCTTGCGCACGGGGATGAACTTGAGGTGCGTGCGGACGTCGCCGACGTCGCTCTGCCCCTGACCGAGGGCGTCGTGGCGCGTCGCATGGTACGGTATGACGACGCCACCCTGAAATCTGTCGCCGCCCATCAGCAATCTCAGTTCGGTCGTCACCGTCTCGTTCTTGGTCTTCACATCGTCGAAGACGACCTTGTCGTCGGCCGTGTAGAAGCTGGCGACGCCAAAGTAGGTGCCCGTCACGGTGTCGAACTCGAGATGGTCGAAATTGCGAATCTGCAGCTTGGATGTCGCCTCTTCTTCGTCCTGCCCCAGGCTCGGCAGGCCGGATACCGCGACCAATCCAACAATCGCCAAAGCAACCCGAACAAAACGGATGTTCATCGACCAATCCCCCTTCCGGCGAAACACGCCCCTGGCCGTCTCGCCCCCAGACTCAAGAACCAGCGCGACCGCCGTCATCACGGCCGTGCCTCCGCTCCAAAGATGGCGGCAGCATGTCCATCTGCGCCCGCGAATGCAAGCGCCGCCGCGAATGCAAGCGCCGCAATGGAAAGGGATTCCGCGCCTGCCGCCGATGCCGTCGCCCCGGTTGCTCGCGCATGGGTGGCCGGGCTACGATCCGCGACGGTCGATCTATGTCCCAATTCGTTGCCGACGGCGCCGCCGCCGTTTTCGTCGAGCGTCGCGAACAGCTCATCGAATACTTCGAGCAAGGGTGCAAGCCGCGGCCGGATTGGCGCATCGGCACCGAATACGAGAAGGTCGCCGTCAGCCGCGAGGACGCCAGCGCGGTTCCCTTCTCCGGCCCGCGCGGCATCGAGCGACTGCTCTCCGAGCTCGCCGACCGCTACGGATGGGTGCCGTTGGTCGAAGATGGGCGCGTCGTCGCGCTGCGCGGGGAGAAGGCATCGATCACCCTCGAACCGGGCGGACAACTCGAACTCAGCGGCGAGGTTTGCGACAGCGTCCATTGCGCGCAGGCTGAGTTCTCGCGCCACATCGACGAGATCGTCGGCGTCGGCGACGGTCTGCAGATCGCCTTCCTCGGCCTCGGAATGCAACCGATCAGTCGGGTCGAGCAGATCGAGATGGTCCCGAAAAGACGCTACGGAATCATGCGACCGTACATGGACAAGGTCGGCACCCTCGGCAAGCGGATGATGGCCCAGACGGCGACAGTCCAGGTCAACATGGATTTTTCCAGCGAGGCCGACGCGATCATGAAGATGCGCGTCGGCATGGGGCTGGCACCGCTGTTCAATGCCATGTTGGCGAACTCCCCACTGAGTGACGGCGATCTGAACGGTTACGTATCCTACCGCGGACATATCTGGACCGACACCGACGCCGACCGCTGCGGTTTTCTGCCGTTCATTTTCGAGGACGGCGCCGGCTTCGAGAGGTACGCGGAGTACGCACTCGACGTGCCGATGTACTTCATCGTACGCGACGGCGAATGGTACGACATGACGAGCATGACGTTCCGGCGTTTTCTCGCCGAGGGCTACCGCGGACACAGAGCGACGATGACCGATTGGGACGCTCACCTGACGACGTTGTTTCCGGAAACGCGCATGAAGCGATACATCGAGTTGCGTTCGGTCGACAGCCAATCGCCGGAACTGATGTTGTCGGTGCCCGCGCTCGCCAAGGGAATCTTCTACGAGCCGGACGGCCTACTGGCGGCTTGGGATCTGGTCAAGGGTTGGAGCGTCGCCGAGCGGGTCGCGCTCTACGCCACGGCGCATCGCCGCGGGTTGCATACGAAAGCCGGTAGGTACTCCTTTCGCGATCTCGCCATGGAACTGCTTTCGATCGCGCGCACCGGCCTGCAGCGACAAGCGGTGATGAATCGCCACGGCGACGACGAGAGCGTGTACCTCGAACGATTGACGGAGTTGAACTCGCGCGGATTGTGCCCGGCGGACGTGGTGATCGAGAAGTGGAACGGAGAGTGGAACCAAAGGGTTTCACGGATGATCGACGGTAGTTCGTACCGTGCGGCGGCTTGACGCCGACAACGCCGCCCCTTTCGGCCGCACCCGGGCGCCGGTGCCTCCACCGCGAGTTCGATCGCGCGACGTCTGCATTGCGCTGGGCGCGATTCTCGCCGCCACGCTGATCGCCTACGGACCGTCCCTGTCCGTGCCGTTTCAGTTCGACGACTACGCGCGTATCTCCGGCAACTGGAATCTGCGCGCCGGCAACTGGCTGCGCGGTATCGCCCACCTCGGCGGCTCGCGCGTGCTTCCCGCCCTGACGCTGGCCTTCAACTTCTGGCTATCGGGAGACGATACTTGGAGCTACCACGCGCTCAACCTGGCGATTCATCTCGCCGCCTGTGGCGCGGTCTTCGCGTTCTCCTGGCTTCTCGCGCAAACTCCCGGACTGAAGAACACCGCGGTCGCCAGGCATCAGCTGTTCTTCGCCACCTGTACCGCGGCGTGCTTCGCGCTGCACCCGCTACAGACCCAGGCGGTCACGTACATCGTCCAACGCACGGCGTCGATGGCAGCTCTGTTCTACGTCGCCAGCGTCAGCGCCTACCTCGCCGGGCGCCTGGCGCAATGGCGCGGCGAAGGAAATGGACGCCGTCAGTTCGGCGCCGCACTGGCCCTCGCCGTCGCGGCGATGTTGTCGAAGGAGAACGCCGTCACCTTCCCGCTCGCATTCGCCCTGGTCGAAGGCGTCGGCTTTGGCCGCCGACACTTCGGCCGACTGCTGCGAGCGGGACTGCTGGCGTCTCCGCTGTTCGCCGCGCCAGTGCTCTGGAAGCTCGTGGCTTGGCGCTCTCGCCGCGGCGTCGACGCCGACAGCGGCACGCTGCAGCAGTTGTTCGACGCGGTCTTCGCGCAGGGTCTCGACGAACCCGCATTGAGCGGTCCACTCGAATACTTCCTGACGCAGATGTTGGTGCTGCCCCGCTATCTACGCTTGGCCCTGCTCCCCGTCGGTCTCAATGTCGACCACGACGTGCGCATCGCCGACGGAATCGACGCGGAGGTCGCCGGCGGCATTCTTCTGCTACTGACGCTGCTTGCCGCGGCTCTTTGGGCCGTGCGTCGAGCGCCGGTCGCCGGCATCGGCCTGCTATGGTTCTTCATTGCGCAGAGCGTCGAGTCCAGCTTCATCCCGATCCACGACCTCATGATGGAGCACCGCATGTATCTGGCGATGCCAGGCCTGTCCCTGATTTTCGGCGGCGCGCTGACGCAGGTTTGGGACCGGCATCGCCAACTCGCTATGGCGACCGCCATCGCCACGCTCGGCCTGCTCGGCGGGCTGACGTTCGCCCGCAATCAAGTCTGGCAGAGCGCGCTCAGCCTGTGGTCCGACGCCGCAGAAAAGTCGCCGGGAAAGGCGCGAGTGCACATCAACGTCGGCGTCGCGCATCACGGTCGCGACGAGTTGGAGCTGGCGATCGCCCACTACTGTCGGGCGCTGGCGATCGACCCGAAGATCGCCGTGGCGCGCGACAACATCGAGATCGCGTTGGAACAACAGGGGCGCCTCGAGGAGGTCTTGGCCGTACTCAGGCCCAAGCGAGTCGACATGCCAGGAATGCCCGAGGGCACCGTCGTCCTCGAGTACGATCCATCGGAGGTCGTCTGCGCCGATCGACAGTGAACACCGCGGGCGAAAAAAAAGGGAGAGGCGTTGCCACCTCTCCCTGCTGATCTGAACGACGTCGCCGGATTACGGCAACAAGGTCTTCGTTGACGGCACACAGAGCAGCATGGCCTTCTTGGCCTGTAGCTGCAGCGTTCCCAGTTGGTTGACGATCTGAACGTTCGGGCGATCGCCTGCTACCATTTTCGGACCCTTCACCTTGTAGCACGTCAGGTGGTCGTCGGCATTGAGAATACCTTCGCCGTTCTTGTCGACCGGGTTGCAGAACAAAAAGGGCTTCTTTGCTTCGAAGATTCCGTCATTGATGCCAAACTGGTCGGTCAGTGAGGCCGTCGTCTTGACGAACTTCGGGTTCTTGAGGTCCTTTACCTTGTAACACTTGTAGTGGTCGAGGTTGAATTGAGCGACCGACGGCGCGGCGCCGACGAGAATGAATGCAACCGCAGCTGCCAAAAGCGCCGAGTGAATTCGCATGAGTTGTTCCCCCTGTAATATCGCCCATCCGAGCCGAAGGCCCGTTCAGGCTGAGCTTTCAGCTATGCAATGTGCTGCTGTGCGAAGTCAAGGATATTACGGCCTGCTCAGAGCAAACAGTGTGATTAGTCCAGCTAATCGCAGTCGGCGGCACGACGGCGCCACGGGGAGTGGTGCTTGCGGCCCTGCAAGGCGCTGGTTACGGTCTGGAGTTCTGCTGTCAGGCAAACTCGTGCGGTAGTGGACATTCGTATGTCGTGGCACTCATTGACTCTACTCTCGCTACTGGCGCTGCTGAACGGTTGCGCCAACGACCCACCGGCCAGCAAAGCCGAGCCGACGGTCGCTGCCGCGGCGGTCGTGGCTTCTCCTCCGCCGCCACAGGCCGCGAGCGCCCTGATGATCGCCGCGACAGCCGGCAATCTCGACGCGGTGAGGGCGCTGGTCGAGCAGGGAGCCACCGTCGACGCAGCCAACGCGGACGGCTGGACCCCGCTTCTGGCGGCGGCCCAC
>JBGTMF010000544.1:0-2329 GCA_041743795.1 Thermodesulfobacteriota bacterium
GCACAGCCTCGTCGAGCGGCCCGCCGGTCGGCCCGACATGGCCGATGGCGATGCCGGTCAGCGGCGTTGCGTCTTCGGGAATCGACAGCACCTGGCGGGCGCGATCGCGGTCGATGCCGATCATCTGGTGGACGTAGAGCCCGCGCGCCGTCGCCTCCAGGGTCAGAGTGGCGGCGGCCAGGCCGAGATCGTGCTCGCAGGCGCGATTCTCCTTACCGTTGCGCGCGAAGGTGCGCACGGTCACCGCGATGGCGAGGACCGGCGCGTGCCTGGCCCAGGCCTGGTTCGCCTCGACGAGGCACGAGAGCACGCGCGCAAAATCCTCGCCGTTCGATTTGTCGGCGACGATGAAGCGCCACGGCTGTTCGTTGTACGACGATGGCGCCCAGCGCGCCGCCTCGAAGATCGCGCGCAGATCGGCGGCGTCAACCGGCTCGGGTGAGAAGCTGTAGGGGCTCCAGCGGCGGCCGATCAGTTCGTGGATGGGATGGTCGTTGGCGGCTTGCTTGATCATCGCTTCCTCCTTCAGTCGCGGCGCAACAGGTTGACCGTGCAGACGCTGCCGCCGCCGACCAGCTGCGCCAGACCGACGCGGGCGTTCTCCACCTGGCGGGCGCCGGCCTCACCGCGCAGTTGCGCCACCAGCTCGTGGATCTGCGCCAGGCCGGTCGGCCCGCCCGGGTGCCCGCGGGCGATGAGGCCGCCGTCGGTATTGAACGGGATACGGCCGCCGATGGCGGTGTCGCCCTGCTCGACCAGTTTCTCGCCTTCGCCTTCGCGACAAAAGCCGAGCAACTCGTAGTATTCGATCTCCTCATTGGCGAAGGCGTCGTGGACGAGGGCGAGATCGACGTCGTCGGGTCCGAGAGCGGCCTCTTCGTAGGCTTGATTTGCCGTGTCGCGCGTCATCGTCGCCGGTCCGACGACTGGACCTAGAAACGTGTGTCCGGTGGCGTAGGTCTCGCTTTGCAGGGCGGACGACAGGACGCGGACGATGCGGCGGCCGGGGTTCAGGCGCGCGGCGATCTCGGGGGTCGCGAGAATGGCACAGGCGGCGCCGTCGTCGACTGGACAGGCCATCATCGCCGTCAGCGGATCGGCGACCATCGGCGAGGCGAGAACCTCGGCGACCGTGATTTCGTGGTCGGCCTGGCGATCGGCAAGTGGATTGAGGGCGCCGTGATTCCAGTTCTTGGCGGCGATGGCGGCGAAATGCTCTGCCGTGGTGCCGCGCTCGTGCATGCGGCGCATCGCCCATAGGGCGAAGTAGGCGGCCGGCAAGATGACGCTGTCGATACTGTCGCGGCCGACGCCGCGGCCGCGCTGGCCGCGGGCGATCATCTCCGTCATCTTTTCGAAGCCGAGGGCCATGGCGACGCGACAGCGGCCGCTGGCAACCGCGTGGGCCGCCTCGCGGAATGCGACCAAGCCCGTCGCCGATGCGTTCTCGACGTGGGTGACCGGCAGGCCGGTGAGTCCGAATTCCTTCATGATGCGCACGCCGAGCATTGGCGACGAGTCCATGTAGCCGACCCACGATTCATCGATGTCGGAGAGCTTGACGCCGGCGTCGCGCATGGCGAGCAGTCCCGCTTCGCGTGCCAGCTCGAGGACGGAGCGGTTGCGGTGGACGCCGAAGCGCACCATGCCGACGCCGACGACGGCGACGTTGTCGAGTTTCACGACGGCGACTCCGCCGCGGCGGGCTTGAAGCGAAAGATCGTCACCTCCTCACCCTCCTTGGTGACGCGCAGCGTCTCGAGCTCGAGCTGCATTGCCATGCCGATGCGAAAGTCGCCGGGACCGCCGCAGAGAACCGCCTGCACGCGCGGCCCCTCCGGCAGATCGATCTGACCGACGCCGTAGCCGCCGACGCCCGACCGCAACGCTCCAAACAGCGGCACATGAACATAGGTGTAGGTGTAGAGCGTGCCGCGCGGGCCGAGTTCGACATCCACCAGCGATTCGCCGAGGCAGCGGGCACAGACCATCCGTCGGGGAAAGAAATGTTCGCCGCAAGCGGCGCAACGCGAACCGAGCAGGAGCGGTGGTTCATCCGGGTTTTGCGGCACCGTGAAGAAGCCGGGTTCGATCGGGATTCGCAGCGGTAGCGGGTTGGCGGATTCAGGCACGGCGGCAAGCTAGCACGGCGCGCCGCAGGGAATCGAGAAGCCACAGGCGCCGCAGCGGCGAGCCGGATTTCGCCGCCCGATCATGCGGACCGATCTGGCGCCGCGTCGCAGGCGACGGTCCATCGCCAGGAATTGCCCGCGCTTGCATGTGAACCGCGCCGCTCTCTATGATCTCGCCCGGTCGCCATGGGAGACGC
>JBGTMF010000545.1:0-1529 GCA_041743795.1 Thermodesulfobacteriota bacterium
GCCGCGGCGCGGTGTCACCGCGGCGACGACGACGCCGCGGCGGTCGACATCGATGAGGTCGATCAGCCGACCGGTGGCGTCGATGACCGCGGAGTATCCGGTCGGTGTCGCACGCACCTGCGGGCGGCGCGTCTCGATGCCGCGAAAGCCGGAGGCGACGAGGATCAATTTGCGGGCGCCGGGGTAGGCGAACCACGAGTCGTTCGACAAGGTGACGAGAACTTCAGCGCCACCGCGCACCGCGTCGATGGCGGTCGACGGATCGACCGCGTCGTAACAGATGAGCGGCGCGAAGCCGATCACCCGACCGTCGCGCGTGTTCAGGTCGAGCACCTGTGCGCCGGCCCCCGGCTTCCACGTGCCCGCCCACGGCAGCCAGCGCCGTACCCACTCCGATTCGAGGGCCGACGGCATGTATTCCGTCAGCGGAAAGAGCTTCGACTTCCGGTAGGCGACGAAATCGCCGCGGTCGCGGTCGCCCGGCTCGAGTAGAAAGGCGGCGTTGTACTCGCCGGTCTCGTCGCGGTCGAAGGCGCCAAAGAACAACGGCACTTCGTGCCGGTCGACGAACTCCCCGATGGTCCTGTCGAACGCCGCGCCGTCCTCGCTCTTTGGCGAGCCGAAGGTCGTCGGGTAGACGGTCTCGGGCCACACCAGGAGATCGACGGCGCCCGACCGCATCGCCTCCGCCGACAGCGAGAAGTGTGTATCGAGCACCAATTGCACTGCCTCGTAGGTTCCGATCTCCCGCCGCAAGCGCTCGTAGTGGCCGATGTTCGCCTGCACCAGGGCGAACCGCACCGGCGCAGCCTTTTCTTCCGCGGCGAATTGCGACAGCCGCACGATACCGTAGGCACTCAACCCACCGAGGATCGTCGCGCAACAGAGCAGCGGCGCCGTCAACCTGCCGCGACGTGGCGTCGGCCCGAGCCGCCAGCCACTCCATACGGCCCGCGCGATGACCAACGCGCTTTCGTTGAAGAGAATGAGGAGGAAGGTCAGCCCGTGCGCGCCGAAGAGATCGGCGCTCTGCCGGAACCACACCGAGAGGAACTGGCCATGCCCGATGGTGTCGCTCAGCACTTTGACGACCGCCCACTCGACACCGACATAGACCGCGGCACCCACCAGTGCGCGCAACCACCACTGCGGCGCCACCGCGGCCGCCACGGCGCGCAACAGCGCCAGGGCGATGAACTGCGGCTCGATCAGCGGCGCCGATACCAGAAAGGCGGCGATTCCAATCGCTCGCGATCCGCCGCTGTAGTCGGCGATCATTTCGGGGAACCACGGAAACGCCGCCGCTGAAAACACAATCGACATCAGCACACCGGCAGCTGCCGCCGCGCGCAGGGATGTCAGCCGATCGAGCGCGGCCAACCACGGCACCAGTCCGATCCAGCCCAGTGCGACCCACGGCCACGTTACTGTGCAGTAGAGGCCAAAGGCAGTCGCGCTGGCGACCGTGCCGAGTACGGTGACGGCGACTCCGCGCCCGATCGGTACACCTTCCGCAGCTGCCGCCGCCG
>JBGTMF010000546.1:0-27254 GCA_041743795.1 Thermodesulfobacteriota bacterium
CTGCAGATCGGGCAGCTCCTTGTGCCGTCCCATCCTCACCACCTCCACGTCCGCAACGTCCCTATTACAACGGCAACCGCATCGGTGGAAGAATCAAACACCTCCCCGCAGAAAATCGACAGTCCCGAAAGCCGGGGTCCAAACCCATACGCCATTGAAATCTATGGATTCCGGCTTTCGCCGGAATGACGAATTGGGCATCCGCAAAATTTCAACGTGCTGACTACGGCGCGGTGAACACTTCCGGGTGGATGAAGCGCGCCAGCGTCGCCAGTGTTCGCGCCACGCGCGGCCCAGGGCGCAGCAGATCGTATTGTCCGGCACCGACCACCCGGCCGTCGCGCACGGCGGGAATGGTCGAGAACGCCGCCCAGAACGCACCGCTCTCCGAGGCCTCGTGCTCCCCCATGCCGGTGTCGACGATCACCTCGGGCGCCGCCACGATGACGCGCTCCAAGCTCAAATGCGGCCATGCACCACCCGCCTCGGCGGCGACGTTGATACCACCAGCCAGCGAGATCAACTCGTCCTGGTAGGTCCCGGCGCCGGCGGCGATCAGCGGACGGCGGCCAACCACCATCAAGACGCGCCGCTTCGCGACCGCCGCCAGCCGCTTCTGCAAGGCCTCGAGTTCGCCGCGGATCTCCGCGACCAAGCGCTCCCCGGCGTCGGCAATTTCGAGATCGCCGGCGATGACTCCAATTGCCCGCAGGACTTCGCCGACCCGCTCCGGGCGGACGACGCGAACGCGCAGTCCGAACTCCTCGAGCTTCTCGACCGCGGCGCGATTCTCCGGGCTCGGCACGGCGATGACGAGGTCAGGGCGCTTGGCGAGAATGACCTCGAGGTTCGGTTGCAGGAACGTGCCGACGCGGTCGATCGTTCGGGCCGCCGCCGGGAAGTCGCAATAGGACGTGACTCCGATCAGGCGATCGCCAGCACCCAGCGCGAAGACGATTTCGGTCACCGACGGCGCCAGTGAGATGACACGCCGCGGCGCATCCGCGTGCACCGACGACGTAAACATCGCAAGCACGGCGAGAAACGAGCACAACGTTGCGCGCGCGGTGAGTGCGCTGAAGACATTGGACCAGCCGAAGTACCCACGCATCACGCTGGCCAACTTGACTGCTTTGGCGTGAAAGTGCTAATTGCCGCCCCACATAGCCGTCGTGCGCAGGGAAGTTCGGTGAGAAACCGGCGCGGTCCCCGCCACTGTTACCGGTACGAAAGCGGTCGCAAACCACTGTCCGTCAGGATGGGAAGGTGCCGCCAGTAGGAAGCCGGGAGCCAGGAAACCTAGTACGACGACAGGTTTAGAGTCCTCCGGGGTGTGGGGACGAGAATCATGACAAAAGATTCTCGTACACATACCCGGGGCGCCTTGGCGTCGCCGGGTTTCTTTTTGCGCAGACACGCAATCGCACGGTTGCGTCCAAAGGGGGAAGCCCCTGTCCGCGCAGGCGCCGCAGCTCGACGACGACATCGCGAGGACTTCCCGCTTCCGCCCGATGACATTGGGCGATGTCGAAAGGAGGCTCCATGCAGGCCCGTCTGCCATAGGTGCGCCGCGCATCTCTCGGCGCGGAATGTCGGTGAATTCTTCGGCCGACATTCCACCAACGACCCAACACCACAAACCCTTAGAAGAGAGAGGTACGCATGATTTCCCTAAGATTGACCACACTGGCGTGCACCCTCGGCGCAGTGGCGGTGGCCACTACCGCCGATGCGGTGACGAGTCAGCCAGGGTACATCTACTCGACGCAGCTCCTCGGTGGATTGACGCAAGGATGTATTGCCGCAGGTCCCGGTGGGACTTTTGTCGGTATCGGTCCTGCGTTCACCGCCAACGCGCAGTCGATCGTCCTCGCCCGAGAATCCGGCGATCTGCGCCTGGTCGCCTCCGGCTTCAACTCGATTGCCGACTGCGCCTACGATGCCGCCGCCGACGTGCTCTACGTCACCGACAATGCGAACAATGCGGATTTCGGAATCGTCAGTCCCTCGGGCGCGCTGAGCGGAGATACCATCTTCGCAATTCCATCGGCAGCTAGTGCTTCGGGGTTGAGCGCGCCCGGTCTCGAACTTCTTCCGCCCAACAGCCTGCCGGCGGCCTCGGCGATCGCGGTCGACGCCAGCGGCGACATTTTCGTCTCCGATGCAGCCGGCGGCGGCGCCGGAACGGTGCTCAAGATCAGCGGCGGCACACCGAGCGCATTTCTCGCCGGTCTCGATTTTCCCAGCGGTTTAACCATCGATCCGATTAGCGGCAACCTCTTCATGGCCGAGTTTCTTCTCAGTTTCGAAAACCAGATCCGGCAGTTCACCGCCGGCGGCGCGGCGGTCCCGCCAGTGCCCTTCGCCGGGCCGAGCTTCGGCATCGGCTCCTACGACCTCACGATCGACGGCGACGGGCAGCTGCTGGTTTCCGGCGTCTTCTTCGGCGATGTGGTATCGATCGACCCGGTCACCGCGACTCCGTCGATATTCGCCAGCGGACTGACCTTCGCCACCGGCATGACGGTCGACCCGCGCACGCACCGGGTGGAAATCCTCTCTTCGACCTTTACAGCCAGCGATGAAGACAAGTCCCTGCACCGCTTCACCCGTGTCGACCGCTTACTGCCCGGACGCGGCTCGCCGAAGACCGAATGCGTCCACGAGTTCTACGGTCTCGACTCAACCGACGGCAAGAGCGCCGTCTGCACCGACGGCGCGGCCTGCGACGCCGACGGTATCGTCAACGATCGCTGCACGTTTCCCGTCGGCTTTTGCCTCAACGTCGACGATCCGAACTTCCCCGAATGCGATGATGGCGCTGCCGTCGCCTCGGTGCGCATCAAGGCCAGTCCCTACAGCACCGCCATCGCCGACGCCGAGGCGCGCCTCGCCGCCCAACTACCGCTCAGCGGTACGACGTGCGTGTTCAGCGACGGCATCGTCGTGCCCGTGAAGATCACCGGCAGCGGCGCCAAGAAGAACGGCAAGGGCAAGGTCGCCCTGAAGAGCACGACCGACGCCGGCACGAAGGACAACGACACAGTGAAGCTGATCTGCCAACCGGCTCCCTGAAACAATCGATGACTCTTTCGACCACTCATCTCAGCGGTACATGGCGACGGCCGCGGATCATCGCGGCCGTCGGCCTCCTATTGTGGTCAGCGTGTCTGCCGGCGACGAGTGCGCGCGGTCAGGGTCGGTTCGCCGACGCCGTCGTTTCGTTCGAGCTCGGCGCGAACGGCGGTTTCGGCGCCGACCTTCTGCCCGACATCGTGCTTGGCCCACCGCACGGGGGTGGGCCGACGCAGGGCTCCCTGCACGTGCTGGCCCTCGGCATCGGCGGTTCGATCGTCCTCGGCTTCGCATTGCCGCCGATCTGCGATGGCCCCGGTACCGACTTCACGGTCTTCGAAAACGCCTTTCGCATCGGTTCGCCGAGCGGCCCGCTTTTCAACGAATACGCCTTCATCGCCGTCAGTCAGAATGGCGTCGACTTCGTCGAGTTCCCCTATGATGCGGAGAGCGGCGCCGGTCTGGCCGGGCACACTCCGGTGCTGAGCCATCCGGACAACGGCATCAGCCCATTCGACCCGTCGCTTTCCGGCGGCGACGCCTTCGACCTGGCGGACGTCGGTCTTGCTTGGGCGAGTTATGTACGCATCACCGATGTCGGCGGAACCATCGCCGACGTCGGTGACCTACCGCAGTTCACCGTCGCGCCCAACGCCGGCTTCGATCTGGACGCCGTCGCCGCGCTGCATGCTTGCGATCCTACCGCGACGGTCTCTGCCACCCCAACGGCTACACCGACGGCGACGGCTGCTACCGCGATGCCGACGCCGACGAGCACGCCAGACCCCGTCGAATCGCCGATGGCGGCGACGCCGACGCCCTCCCCTGCCGCGCAGGCAACCGCAACAGCCTCATTGCCACCATTCGTAGTCGGCGATCTCGACGGCGACGGTGAACGAACGGCGGCCGACTCGATATGGCTCATCGCTGAAGTGTTCGACGGCGACGGCGACTCGCTGGCGGCGGCAGCGGGCGGTGCCATTGCCTCCGGCCCGGCAGCCGATGTCAACGGCGATGGGCGCATCTCCGTCGCCGACGTCACCGCCCTGACACGGCTGCGGTCGCAATGAGGCGCCGCCGCGCCATCTTCGTGCACGGACTGAGAATGGTCGCGCTGTTACATTGCCCACTTTCGCCAGCAGCTGGCATCGACGAGCCGTCTGCAGTCGAGACCATCGTCGTCATCGGCGAGCGAAGCAGCGATGCCCAGCGGCGCGCGCCGAGCGCCTTCGTTTCGGTCATCGAAGTCAGCCAACGCGACGCGCCGATCGAGACCGCCGCCGACGTGCTCGGCGATAGCGTCGGCGTGCAGGTACAGCGATTCGGCGGGCTCGGCGATTTCAGCACCATCTCCATCCGCGGCTCGTCCGCCAACCAGGTCCCGGTCTACCTCGACGGCGTGCCGCTGTCGCAGTCACAGGACCAGACGGTCAACCTGACCGATTTGCCCCTCGACGGACTGGCGCGCATGGAAGTATTTCGCGGCACCGTACCCGTCGGATTCGGGGGTGGTGGCATCGGCGGTGTCGTCAATCTGGTCACCCGCCCTGCCGACGCCTCACCGCGCACCGAATTGACCGTCAGCTACGGCTCGTTCGATACACGCAAGGTGGTCGCCACGCACACGCGTAAGGTCGACGACACCAGTCTTCTCGCCCACGTCAGCTACCTCGGCAGCGAGGGCGATTTCACCTTCTTTGACGACAATGGGACCCCGGAGAATCCCGCCGACGACGCGACTACCAAGCGCATCAACAACCAGTTCGACTCGGCGGATCTGATTCTCAAGGCGTCGCACGATCTCGGCAGCGGCATCTTCGCCGACGCCGTGCAGGAGATATTTTACAAGGACCGCGGCGTGCCCGGTCCGAGCAGCACCCAATTTGCCAGGCCGTCGCTTCTCGCGCTGCGATCGCTGACCTACTTGCGTCTGCGCGGCGAGAGCCTGGCGAGTGGCGCCATCGACGCCAACGCCACGCTTTACGGGACCTACAACCTGCAGAAGTTCGCCGATCCGGAAGGCGATTTCGGCGCCCGCCAGGACACCCGCAACCAGACCGCGTTTGTCGGCGGTAGCACCGGCGGCACCTGGTTGGCGCCTCTCGGCCAGAACGTCTCCTGGTTTGCCGAGATCGCCTACGAACGCTTCTACCCGTACAACGCGACCAATCCGCCTTTACCAAAAGACGGCCCCGATCAGAGCCGCTTGCGGACGACGTTGTCCCTGCAGGACGAGATTCCTCTGTTCACCGACCGCATCGCCGTCGTCCCCAGTGTCCGCTACGATCACTACCGCGACGATTTCAGCGGTGTGAACCTGGCCAACGTCCCCAACACTGCGCCGGAAACCAACCACCGCGATGTCTGGACGCCATCGATCGGCGTCGCCGCGCGGCCCGCGACGTGGCTGACGCTGCGCGGCAACATCGGACATTTCCAACGTGTCCCAAACTTCTCCGAGCTTTTTGGCAATACCGGTTCGACCCTCGGCAACGCGGCGTTGACACCGGAGACCGGCATCAACCGCGACCTGGGATTCGTCGTGCGCTGGCCGAAGCTGGCGTGGCTCGATGCGGGAACCGCCGAGTACGCGTACTTCTACAACAACGTCAGCGACCTGATCGCCTTCGAGCAGGCGAGTCCGCGGCTATTTCGCGCCTTCAACATCGGCGACGCGAGACTCAGCGGACACGAATTCAGTGCCAGTGCCTCTGCTCTGGGGCATGTCGGACTCGACCTCAATTACACACATCAAGATACGGAGAATCGCTCCGTCGACTCGCCCGAGGGCAACCAATTGCCGCTGCGACCCAACGACGAACTATTCCTGCGTCCTCGCATCTTCAACGACTGGGCGTCGCTCTACTACGAGTTCACCTACCTCAGCGAAAACCCCACGGATCGAGACAATTTTCTCGTCGTCGCGCGGCGCTCGATCCACACCCTCGGATGCACCGTACAGCCACTCGACTGGCTGACGGCCCGCTTGGAGGCAGCCAACGTCGCCGACGCCGACATACGCGATCTCGGCGCATTTCCCCTTCCCGGCCTGTCGATCTTCGGCGGTCTCAAGGCGGTATTCTGATGGCGCTCGCATCTTATAGGCAGGGCGCACGCCGTGCCGCGCACGTGCTCCAATGTACCGCGGCAATCCTCCTGCTCGCCGCCATTCATTCCGCGGCAGAGCTTTCACTCGCCGGGGACTGTGATGGCGACGGTCGGGTATCCATCAACGAGTTGGTGGTCGGGGTCAACATCCTGCTCGGCACGACGCCTCTGGCGAGCTGTCCGGCGATCGACCGCGATGGCAATGGGCGCGCCACCGTCGACGAACTCATCGTCGCCGTGCGCCACGCGCTCGATTCGCGCATCCCACAGGAACGAGCCCTCGCCGTCACCAGCAACTTCCTGGCCGGTTCGTTCGCCACAATTGAACTCGACCCACCGCGCGCGGTCTCGCCGTCGACGTCGCAGCGCCGTGTCCACAGCGACGCCGCGGTGCGAACTCGCAACGGAATCGTATACATCCTCAACCGCCTCTTTGCCGACAATCTGCAGGCCCTCGATCCCGACGATGGCTTCCGCACCCTCTTTCAGTGCTCAACCGGCAACGGCAGTAACCCGCACGACATCGCCTTTGCCGGCGACGACAAGGCGTACATCACCCTCTTCGACGAATCGGAACTGCTGATCGTCAACCCCAATCCGCGGCCGGATTGCGGCGACTTCATTCTTGGCTCGATCGATCTCAGTACCGTCGCCGATTCCGACGGCGTGCCTGACATGGACCAGATGGTCATCCATGGCGATCGCCTCTACGTCTCGTTGCAACGGCTCGACATCAATTCTATTTTGCGCACACCGGCCGCGCGGGGCGGCATTGCCGTCATCGACACGGCGACCGACAGCTTGATCGACACCATCGAACTTTCCGGCAACAACCCGTTCGCCGCCACCAAGGGCCTGACCGTGCGTAACGGCGTACTCTATGTGGCGCTCGCCGGACTCTTCGGCATCAGCGACGGCGGCATCGAACGGGTCGACCTCGCGACCGGGCGCGCCGAGGGCATCTCCGTGCGCGAGGCCGACCTCGGCGGCGACGTGACCGACTTCGTACTGGTGTCCGATCGCCTCGCCTACGCGATCGTCTCACGTCCCAACTTCTCCACGGCCGTGGTCGCGTTCGACCCCGTCTCCGCGGTCGTATTGCGAACGGTTACCGAAGCCGCGGGATTTACCCTGTCCGATATGGAGATCAACGATCGCGGCGAGCTGTTCGTCGCCGACCGCGGCCGTCAGGGCCACGGCGTGTGGATCTACCGAGCTGCCGACGGCGCCCCGCTCACCGAGGCGCCGATCAACCTCGGCCTGGCGCCGTTCGAGATCGTGTTCTTGCCTTAACAGTCCGTTGAAAATTTGCGGATGCCCCAAATTTGTCATTCTGGCGAAAGCCGGAATCCATAGATTTGAATGGCGTGTGGACCCCGGCTTTCGCCGGGGTGACGAGGAGAGACGGATCGTCAACGGACTGTCCACCGTTCGCGACGATCGCCGCCGATGCGGGCCATCAGAGGCGATCCAGAACCGACCGATCTTTCGTGTAGTGATATTCGATCTGCGCCTCGTCGTAGCGGAACTCGCGGCCCAGCGGACAGGCATCGCGCACCACCAGCCAAGCGGGCCATAGAGCTCCCTCACCATGGCCCGTCGCTGCGGTGAAGGCCGGCAGGCATGCGGCCTCGCAGTCGCGACAGGGTCGCTCCATCGCCGGCGGCGGGCCTGCCGGGCCGAGCACATCCACCACGACCACAGCGCGAAGTGCGATCCAGGGACCGTACGTCGGATGGACGCTGAGACGGGCCGGCGACAGATAGGCCAAAGCAGCGACCTCGGCGAGGCGCTGCATCGCGACGACCTTCGGCCCGAGGTCGTGCGCCCAAAATGCCTCGCAGGGACGTTCGCTCGCCACGACCGCCGCCCCGACGACCGACATCACGTAGGACTCGACTGGGTTCTCGGAGTCGCAAAGTTGCGGTCGGGACCGCAGCGCCCGCAGGAACGGCGCCCAAATGCGGCGGGTGTTGCCGATCACCACCGCCAGGGATTCCGGCCGGCCAAAGTCGGGCAGTTGCAGCGAATCCTCGACTGCGTCGTTGTACCAGCCGACTTGCAGCGGCTGCGCCAGATCGAGTCCGCCGGCGGCGCACTGGTCGCGCAGGCGCTCGAACGACCGCGCCCAGCCTTGTCTTTGACGGTCCGACTCCGTAACTAACCCTGACATGGTACCCGCCTGAACTGGAAATTCGTTCACCGCTTGTCAGTTCTATAACCCCTACCCTGTCCAAAACCGAGACCGCTTGGCGTCGGCGCGACGGGTCGCAGACGCGCGCGGGGGAAGCGATTCAGAAGGGGAGTATTGTCGATGCAGGCATTGGAAGGGATTCGCGTCATCGAGATGGCCGGGCTCGCACCCGTCCCCTACTGTGGCATGATCCTGGCAGACTTCGGCGCCGACGTCGTCCGCGTCGACCGTCCGAACGCCAGATCGGCCGATTTTCTGTCACGCGGCAAGCGTTCGATCGCGATCGATCTCAAGAAGCCGGAAGGTGTGGAGACCTTACTGCGGCTGCTCGAGCGTGCCGACGTCCTGGTCGAACCGTTTCGCCCCGGTGTGATGGAACGGCTCGGTCTCGGGCCGGAGGTCGCTCTCGGGCGCAACTCCCGCTTGATCTACGCCCGACTGACCGGCTTCGGACAAAGCGGCGCCTACGCCAACATGGCGGGCCACGACATCAACTACATTGCCACCGCAGGCACGCTCGGCCCGATCGCGCGGCAGGGACAGAGGCCGCTCGCACCGCTCAACCTCGTCGGCGATTTCGCCGGCGGCGGAATGTTGTGCGCAATGGGCATCGCCTTCGCACTTCTCGAGCGTTCCCGTTCGGATCGCGGCCAGGTCATCGACTCCGCCATGGTCGACGGCGCCGCCCATCTCGCCACCTTCGTCTTCAAGCTGCGAGAGATCGGGGCGTGGAACGACGAGGCAGGCACCAACCTGCTCGACTCCGGCGCACCGTTCTATGACACCTACGAGACCAGCGACGGCAAGTTCATGGCCGTCGGCGCGATCGAGCCGCAATTCTACGCGGCGTTGCTGAAAGGGCTCGATCTCGACGGGGCGACGGACCTTCCGGCGCAAATGGATCGGGACGGCTGGCCCACCCTGCGCGAGCGCTTCACTACGGCATTTCGCGACAAGAGCCGTGCCGAGTGGTGCGAGATCTTCGACGGCAGTGATGCCTGCACGACGCCCGTCCTCGGCCTCGCCGAAGTCGCCGAACACCCGCACAATCGCGACCGCGGCACATTTGCCGTCGGCGGCGATGGCCACGCGGAGCCCACGCCAGCGCCGCGATTGTCGCGCACACCCGGCATCGCCGGCACCGCTCGTCCCAAACCGGGCGAGCATACTTCCGAGGTTCTTCTGCAGTACGGCTTCAGCCAGAGCGAGATCGACGCGCTGAGCGCGGCAGGTGCGGCGGTGTGACGAAGATGCGCCGCGTTCGAATAACCACCACCGTCGCAGCGTCTCCCAACGGGTACGGCCTATCGCGCGGCGATGTGTTACAACACTACGGTCAGGAATACGGGAGCGATTGCGAATGAGTCGAAGCAAAGAGCTGCCCCGCGCGCTTGGGGAACTCGCCGAGCTGATCGACGCTGGGCGGCCGATCATCTACATCCAGACACCTGAGGAGGAGCGCGTCGCGCTCCTCCTTCGCGAGGCGGCCGAGAATCTCTTCGACGCACCGCGCCCGGTCTACTCGTGGACGGAAACCGAGGGCCTGCGAACCGCGGACGGCAGCACCGTCGTCGACGCGGCCACCGGCGCCCGCGCCGCGCTCGATTTCGTGATCGGGCACGAAGGTCCGGCGTTATTCCACTTTCTCGACTTCCATGGCCCGATGCGCGAATCCGACGAGGTGGTGCGCCGACTGCGAGACCTCTACTCCAGTTGCATCGACACGGGAAAGTTCACGTTCATCTCCTCGCCCGTGGCCTATGTCCCCGAGGAACTCACCCGCGACCTGGTGTTGATCGAGTTGCCGCTTCCGGACTTCGATGAGATCAAAGCATTCACTCGGCGCGAGGCGGCGGCGCTCGCAGGCGGCGGTGTCGAACTCGACACCGAGGAGACGACGCTCAATCTGATCGGCCGCGCTCTACAGGGCCTGACTTTAAACGAGTCGCGGCACGCCCTGCGCCGCGCCGCGGCGGCCGATCCACAGCTCGGCGTCAATTCGATTCCGTACCTGCTCGAAGAGAAGCACCTGCTGGTCAAGAAGAAGACAGGCGTCATCGAGTACATTCCAAACCCCATCGCGCTCGACCAGATCGGCGGGGCGCCCATCCTGAAAAAGTGGCTGCTCGAACGGCGACGCCTATTCGAGATGGGAGACCAGCTTTCGCAAGAGATCGTGCCGAAGGGGATCCTGCTGATGGGCATCTCCGGCTGCGGCAAGAGCCTCGCGGTGAAGTCGATCGGCTCCTGCTTCCAGCTGCCGTTGTATCGTATCGACATGATCGACATCTTTTCGGGTCGCCACGGCAACCCCGAGGGCACCTTCGTCGCGGCGTGCAAGACGATGGAGGAAATGGCGCCGGCCGTGTTGTGGTTCGACGAGATTGAAATGGGTGTCAGCTCCTCGAATGAGGACGCCTCCGGCACTTTGGGCCGCATCTTCGCCTTCTTTCTCACCTGGATGCAGGAGAAGGCGCCCGGGTTGTTCGTCGCCGCGACCGCCAATCGCATCGATTTGCTGCCGGCCGAGATGATTCGCAAGGGTCGCTTCGA
The DNA here is from genome assembly GCA_041743795.1 of Thermodesulfobacteriota bacterium. Lineage (GTDB taxonomy): Bacteria > Desulfobacterota > Binatia > HRBIN30 > CADEER01 > CADEER01. The sequence goes on from JBGTMF010000546.1 coordinate 10,931, forward strand.
CGAGGTCTTCTTCGTCGACCTGCCAAACGAAGACGAGCGCATCGAGATCTGCCGCATCCACCTGATCAAGCGGGGCTTCGACCCTGCCCCTTTGGAGATCGAGCGCTTGCGCCAGTTCACCAAGGGGTGGACCGGCGCCGAGATCGAGCAGTGCGTGGTATCCGCCATAACCACTGCGAAACTGGCCGACCGCGAGCTGGTTGGCGACGATCTACTCAATCAGACCGGCAAGATCGTTCCGCTGTCGCAGACCATGCGCGAGCAGGTCGAGCACATCCGCAACTGGGCGCTCGACCGCGCGATCCGCACCGCGCCGCGATCGGCGCGCGGGGCGTGAGCGGCGCAAACGCCGCATCCGACAGCAACAAATCACGGCAGCGGCGGCGGATCCGTGGGTTGCCGGTTGTGGCGGCGGGGCTGCTCCGCTAAGAAGCGCATTGCACCGTACACCTGTCGAGGAGCACGAATGAGCGATCCAAAATCACGAAACATCGTTTGGCATGAAGGAATCGTTAGCCGAGCCGACCGCGAGAAGATGGCCGGACACCGGGGCTGCACGATCTGGATGACGGGGTTGTCCGGCTCGGGAAAGTCGACCCTGGCCGTGGCTCTGGAAAAAACCCTGATCGATCGCGGGGTGCGTACCTTCGTTCTCGACGGTGACAACGTGCGGCACGGGCTGAACAAAGATCTGGGATTCTCTCCCGCCGATCGCAACGAGAACATCCGCCGAATCGGAGAAGTGGCCAAGCTGTTTACCGACGCCGGCGTCGTCAACATCACAGCCTTCATCTCGCCGTATCGCGCCGACCGGGACCAGGTGCGCGCATTGATGGCCGACGGAGATTTCATCGAGGCCTACGTCGATTGCCCAGTGGAAGTCTGTGAGCAACGCGACCCGAAGGGATTGTACAAGAAGGCCCGAGCGGGCGAGATTCCGGAGTTCACAGGCATTTCTGCGCCATACGAAGCGCCCGAAAAGCCCGAGATCACGCTGCAGACGGGCCGAGATTCCAAGGAAGCCACGCTGACGCAGCTGGTGGAGTACCTCGAAGCACGAGGGTACATACCCGCCTGACGATATTGCAAGGTTGCGCGTGGCAACCTTGCAATATCTGCCGGTTCAGCATTCTACGATCCTCTACACTGTCATACCGCATGGGGTGGCACGGAGCGTGCTATCCATTCCCTCCATCGATCAGCGTAGCAACACGCTTGGTCCTCAAGTGGGATGGGTGGGTTGGACCTTGGTTCTTCCGAGTGCGCACCCCCCCTCGCGTGCTTCTCGAGCCCCCCGAGCACCCATCCCACGCCCCCCTCCCTGCGCCGGGCGCGCACGGCAGGCGGCCGAAGAAGCGGTGTCAGAGCACCTCGATGCGCGCCGCGACCGCATCGGTCGCACCGCCGCCGAAGAGCCGGATGAGGCGATAGGTCCAGTACTTCCTACCGATCTTTGCTAGAACATCGGCGATCGCCGCGCCGTCCTCGATCGTCTGGGCTCGTGCTACCTGAGGCCCGTCGCCGAAATCGACCTGCACATTGGGATCGGCGCAGAGATTTTGGTACCACTGTGCCGGTTTCCGAGCGACGTGCTGCACCAGCAGACTGTTCGGACCGTCGACGACAAACCAGATGACGACCCGACGCGGCACGCCCGAGCGACGCCCGATCGTCGTCAGCGCGATCGTCTTGCGCCGCGCGTATCGCGACAGGTCGCCGGACGAATCCATCATCACTCTTCGAGGATCGCCTTCGAGAGAACCGACAGCTGTTCGCCGAGGTCGTAGACGATCGGAACGCCCGTCGCGATGTTCAGCGCCATCACCTGCTCGCGATCGAGCTTTTCCAGGTCCATGACGATCGAGCGCAAGGAATTGCCGTGCGCCACCACCAGGATCGTCTCTCCTCGCTTGACCCGCGGCGCGATGTGCTCCTCGAAATACGGCAGTGTGCGCGCCGCAGTATCGGCCAGGCTCTCGCCGCCAGGCGGACGCACGTCGTAACTCCGGCGCCAGATATGTACCTGCTCAGCGCCGTATTTCGTCGCCGTCTCTTCCTTGTTCAATCCCTGCAGCTGGCCGTAGTTGCGCTCATTGAGTGCTTCATCACTCGCCACGGGTACTGCGGGGTGCGCGTTCGCTTCCAGAACGATGTCGAGAGTCTCGGCCGCCCGCTGCAGGTTCGAAGTAAACGCGTGGTCGAACTTCATATCGCGCAGCAGCCGGCCCGAACGCCGCGCTTCCTCCCGGCCCAGCTCCGTCAGCGGAACGTCCTCCCAGCCGGTGAAGCGATTCTCGAGATTCCATTGCGACTGGCCGTGCCGCACGAGCACCAATTTTCCCATGCGCTTGAGGATCCTAGTGTCCTGAGTTGGAAGTTCGCGGTCCGCGGCTCAACGTCTTCATTTGAAGCGCACATTCGAGACCGTACGGTAAGCCCGGGCGAGATGTCTCATGTTGAATCCTGCACTGCTCTCTCAACCGGCCCCGGTGGTGCCGCCGGACGCCGGCCCCCTGCCCTGGCGGGCGGAAACTGCTTCCGGGGTGCCGAATCGCGTCTCGCTGGAGATGCCGCTGACGACCTTTGTCGGGACTGGAATCGTGGTCAACGCCGCTGGACGCTTGGCACCGATGGCCAGCAGATCCGCCTTCAGCACATCGAGCGGCCACCGATCGATGGCTCTCTCGAACAACAACGACAAGGCGTAGAGAGGGCGGACGAAACCGAAGGAATGCGCGAACGAAAGCCGCTCCACATGTACGTGCTCGAATCCGGCCGTCCGCATCAATCGGCGCAGGCAGCTGATCGTATTGGCACGGTAGAAGGTCGGGAAGACGTCGTCCTCGAAGGACTCCCATTCACCGCGATTCAGATAATGGGTCACGCGCTTGTAGACGAGGTGAAATGCGTGCGGGGTGAAGCGAGCAACCAACATCGCATAGTTCCATTTGTTCGGCGTGAAGACGATGAACACGGCGTCGTCTTTCGACACCCGAGCCACCTCTGCGAAAACCTTCTCCGGTTCAGCCAGGTGTTCCGCAACCATGGAAGAGGTGACCAAATCAAATGTGTCGTCGGCGAACGGCAAGCGCGCAGCGTCGCAGAGAGCGAGATTGTCCACCGTGCTATGGCGCTGCAGGTGCGGATCCGCATCGCAACCGACGACGAGCCCGGCCCGGCGAGTCAATTCTTCGTTGAGTGCCGCGTCGGCGCTAAGTTTGCGACCGCACCCGACGTCGAGCCACGCGCACCCCGGTTTGACGTGCCGTTGCAACGCTTCCTCATAGGCCCGCTTTGGCGAGCGATAGCCGGGAAATAAACGCCGGATCAGTGCCGCGTTGCGCCCCTTCACTGGATCTCCGGTCGCGCCGCCGTCACGCTCGCGCCACCGCCTGGTATTGCGCGGCGCCGATGCAATAATTCACTGGGTACATAGCGTAAACAACGCTCTTCGGGCCCACACTCTGTCAACGCGTCGGTCACAGGGCGTCGATAGTACGTGCGGACTGGGCGGTCAAGGTTGCCCTCGCGGAGTGTCGCAATCGCCTCAGGCGAGTCGCGACTATTTCGGTAACTTCACACCGAGGTCGTCGTCCAACGTGCGCATCGGATCGTCGATGTAAGGCGACCACTTGTATCCAGTGTTGGGCGCCCACTCCGGATGTTCATATGGAGCCCACTCTCGATCGTTGCGCATGAAGCCTCGTTGCCTCGCCCGATCTCGATACGGAGCTGGATCAAAGGCGACTTCACCCTGCGTCTCCAACTCCTCGATCGCCCGTTCCTCGGGTTCGTTCTCTTCCCAGAAGGAGTCGACCTCTTCTCGATTCACCCGCGGTGCTCGCCCGGGGCGCAACCGCCTTCCGTAGACCGCCGCGCATTCCTCTACCCAGGCTACCGAAGTATCGAGCGATCTCGCCACCCTTCGCGCATCTGCACCGCGATAATCGCCCCGCCCCTCCGTTCGATGTAGCTGTTTCAATACTGCCGCACACGGCACCTGACCCGCCCAGACGGGCGGCGCCATCAATGCAATCAGCGCGATAGCCGCACACCACAACGGGGCGCCGGGAACTCGAGTACTCACGGCATCACTTTTCCTGCGGGTCGAAGCGACCGCAGGTCGTTTCAGATCGTACCGCGTCGCGCGGCTTGGTAATGGCTCGCGCAGAACCCCTTCGCGACATACGCCCGATTGCAACCCTTCACCGTACAGACACGCTTCGGCGGAGGCATATCGATCTTGGGCGGCTTCCAACCCTTGAGCGCGTCGGTCGTAACATCCAGACCCTCGTTCAAAAGCGCAATCACGACCTCTGTCTTAGATGCTCCCATTTCCTTCGCCACTCTGTGAATTGCTTCGCTGACGTCAGTCGGAATCTTGACATTCATCAACTTGCTCACGGCCTTGTCACTCTTCCCAAGATCTCTCAACCGAAGATCTGAACGCATAAGGTAAACCTCCATCGTCGATCACTGTGGATCGTCACTTTGCCATCCCCTCAACGGTGCATGCTACACAAGGCCAAGCACGAATTCAAACAAGTGATAACCTACGGGCAAAATAAACTCGCCATTCAAATCTTCATGATTAATTCTGCGAATGAAAAATAGCTCAATTGGGACCGGCCGAAAGTGATTCGGGCTGGTCGAGGACTACCTGCGCGACCAATTCGCGGTTCCAGGTGGCGTCGCCGAAAGTCACCTCGGATCCTTTCGCGCGCTTGAAGTACAAATGCATGTCGTGCTCCCAGGTAAAGCCGATACCGCCGTGGATCTGGATCCCTTCGCCGGCAACTTCGCGATACGCATCCGAGCAGTAGGCCTTCGCCATACATGCTGCCAGATGTGCTTCCGGCACCTCGTTGGCAACGGCCCAGGCGGCGTAGTAGGTCGCCGATTTGGCGCTCTCCACCCTGACCATCATGTCGGCGCATTTATGCTGGATCGCCTGAAAGCTGCCGATCGGCTTGCCGAACTGCTCGCGCACCTTGGCGTACTCGACACTCATGTCGAGCACCCGCTGGGCGCCGCCACACATTTCCGCGCAGAGTGCGACCTTGGCCCGATCGACGACGCGGCTCAGCAGTGGCCAGCCGCCGTCGACCTCGCCGAGGACCGCATCGCTTCCGACGTGGACGTCCAACTCGACCTCGCAAAGCTTGCGCGTCTGGTCCATCGTCTTGAGAACTCGCGAAGTCACGCCGGCAGCGGATTCGACAAGAAACAGGGTGATTCCGTCTTCTCCCTGCCCCGCGGTCCGAGCCGGAACGATGAGGACGTCGGAGTTGTGCGCGTCGTGCACGAAGAGTTTCGTTCCCCGCAAGTGGAACCCGTCGCCATCGGGGCGGGCCGTCAGCGCGACCCCCGGTGCGTCCCAGCGACCGCTCTCCTCGATCTGCGCCATCGTCGCCCGCATCGCACCCGACGCCAGCGGAGCCAGGTAGCGGGTCTTCTGTTCCGCGCTGCCACCGAGATCGATGGCCACCCCGCCGAGGATGGTCGAGGCGAAAAACGGACCGGGCATGACCACCTTTCCCATCTCCTCGAGGACGACGACCATGTCGACCATGCTGAGTCCGGCTCCACCGAACGCCTCCGGCACGATCAAGCCAGTCCAACCGAGATCGGACATCTTCTTCCACTGCGCGTCCGAGAATCCCTTTTCGTCGTCCATCATCTGACGGACGTAGGTCATCGGACACTCACCGGCGAGAAACTCGCGCGCGCTGTCGCGCAGCATGTCCTGCTCTTCACTGAAGCCGAAATCCATCGCCCCTCCCGCTGCCGTAGGCCGAAACCGATCTACTCGCTCGCGCTGCATTCCCTGTCAATACGTTGCCGCGCCGCCCAGCTATGGCGTTGGAATGGTCGGCTCGCCCCAGGTGCTTGTCGCTTTCAGCCGCCTCCGCTAAACGACAGACATGCATATGGTCGCGCGCGAACGCTTCGCCGCGCTGATGGCCGCTGCCGATGCTGATATCGACGTGGCGGATGCGGCGCTGCTCATCTCCGCCGAGAGCTATCCGGAAGTCGACGTGGCGCGGCACGTCCAACGCTCGCTCGACCAGCTAGCAGCGCTCGCCGACGGGGTGCACGCACGCATCGCCGCCGCGGCCGCCGCGGACCGATTGGCCGTGCTCATCGATTACCTTGCGGGCGACTGTCAATTTCGCGGCAACCAGGAGGACTATTACGACCGCCGCAACAGTTATTTGAACGAAGTCCTCGAACGACGGATCGGCATCCCGATTACGCTGGCGATCGTCTACATGGCGGTCGGCCGAAGGGTCGGACTCGAGATTGGCGGCGTCGCCTTTCCCGGCCATTTCCTGGCGGTGTTCCCAGGGCCGCCGCGCACCCTGATCGACGCGTTTCACGGAATCCCTCTCGACGACGCCGGCTGCGTCGAGCGACTTCGCGCCGTCGCGGGGCCGGACGCCACGCTTGCGCCGGCAATGCTGGCGCCAGTTGGAGCGCGACAGATCATCATGCGCATGCTGGCGAACCTGAAGCTGATCCATTTCCGTGCCGAGGAGTACGCCGAGGCCTTGTCCTGCAGCGAGCGAATCCTCCTCATCCACCCCGATTACCCGATCGAGTTGCGCGACCGAGCCGCTCTCTATCTCCAACTCGAGTGCTTCGACGCGGCGCGCGCGGACCTCGAGCGTTTTCTAGAAGTCGCGCCAGGCGACGTCAGTGCCGCCATGGTGCGGCGCCAGCTCGCCACGCTGCGCGCCAACACGCCAGTCCTGCACTGAGGCGCCCGCCTGCACGCGGCGGGATGCCTCGACGGGGCCATGGGCGCGCGCATTCAGCGACGATCTGTGTTCTTCTGCGGCTCGCCATGGAGAAGGTCATTCAAGTCGCCGCGGGGATTATGCGCCGCGCCGATCAGATCCTGGTCTGCCAGCGGCGCATCACCGATCCACACCCGGGAAAGTGGGAATTCCCCGGCGGCAAGCTCGAACCCGGCGAAAGCCCTGAAGCCTGTTTGCGGCGCGAGATCGCCGAGGAACTCGGAGTCGACGCCACCATTGGTGAGTCCATTGCTCACCATCGGCATTCCTATCGCGGCGGCCCGACCGTCGATCTCTGGTTTTTCGAAGTTGCCTCGTTCGCCGGAGAACTGCGCAATCGAGTCTTTGCCGAAGTTCGCTGGGTTGCCCTCGACGAACTCCCGACAATCGACCTGCTCGAGGCTGATCGCCCCGTGGTGACACAACTGCGCCGGCTGATTCCCAGTGGCGCGTGATCAACGGTTTCCCATCTCCGGCAGCAAACGAGCCACTTTCTCTACGGTGAGTTTCTCGCGAGCACCGCATTTGCTACCTTGAGTACAACCTACTTCAACCCGGGAGTTCATACATGCCCAATGCCACCGACGGCTCGCTGGAGCCGCGTCGCTTCTTCCTCGACCGCTTTGCCATCGACGATTCCGCGCTCGAGGAGACGATCGCCCAGGCGATCGCGCGCAAGGCCGACTTCGCCGATCTCTACTTCGAGTTTCGCTCCTCCGAATCCTTTTCGCTCGAGGAGGGAATCGTCAAGAAGGCCAACAAGAACATCTCTCAGGGCGCCGGGGTGAGGGTCGTCGCCGGCGACAAATTCGGTTGCGCTCATACCGATGACGTGACCGGCGCCAGCCTGCGCGTCGCCGGCGAGACGGCGCGGGCGATCGCCGAAGCGGGAGGTTCGTCCAGCGGAGTGTCGGTGCGGGTGACCTCGCCGCAGCACGACCTCTACACCCTCAACCACCCACCGCTCGACGTCGCCCTGAGCGAAAAGATCGACTTGCTCAGTCGGATCGACATTGCCGCGCGGCGACACGACCCGCGCATCACCAACGTCATGGCCGGCCTCGGCATCGAGCATAAGATCGTCTTGATCGTCAACTCGACGGGCGTCGTCGTCGGCGACGTGCAACCGTTGCTGCGCCTCAGCGTCACCTGTATCGCCGAAGAGAACGGCGTGCGACAGCAAGGAACCTCGGGCGGAGGCGGTCGCGTCGAGTTTTCCTTCCTGACGGAGAACGACCGCTGTCTCGACTGGGTGCGAACCGCCGCCGACCAGGCCCTGCGCAATCTCAGCGCCGTCGACGCGCCGGCGGGCAACATGACCGTGGTTCTCGGGCCGGGTTGGCCCGGCGTGCTGCTGCACGAAGCGGTCGGTCACGGACTCGAAGGCGATTTCAACCGTAAGCAGACCTCGGCCTTCAGCGGTCGCCTCGGCCAACAAGTCGCCTCCGAGCTGTGCACTGTGGTCGACGACGGGACGATGCCGAACCGGCGCGGTTCGCTCAATTGCGATGACGAAGGGACGCCCACCGCAAGGACGGTCCTCATCGAGAAGGGCATCCTGCGCGGCTATCTGCAAGACAAGATGAACGCCCGCCTGATGGGGATGCCGCCGACCGGCAACGGCCGGCGCGAGAGCTTCGGCCACGCGCCGATGCCGCGTATGACGAATACGTTCATGCTCGCCGGCGAGTCGGTGCCACAGGACATCATTCGTTCGGTGCCGAAGGGGCTCTACGCGGCGAACTTCGGCGGCGGACAGGTCGATATCACCAGCGGCAAGTTCGTCTTTTCTGCCACCGAGGCATACCTCATCGAGGACGGTCAGATCACGCGGCCGGTCAAGGGCGCAACGCTGATCGGTAACGGCCCCGATTCGCTGACGAAGATTTCAATGGTCGGCAACGACCTCGCACTCGACGAAGGCATCGGCACCTGCGGCAAGGATGGTCAATCGGTCCCGGTCGGTGTCGGCCTGCCGACGATCAAGATCGACGGCATGACCGTCGGAGGGACACGGGCGTGAGCGACCAGAGCCTCGAAGAGATCGCCGCCTATCTCCTTGCGGAGGCGTCGCGCCACGGCGCCACGGAGGCCGATGTGGTCGTCGTCGAGGGCGACTCCCTGTCGGTCGGCGTTCGCCTCGGCGAGATCGAAAAGGTTCAGCGATCGACCGCACGGCACCTAGGCCTCCGGGCTTTCGCCGGCAAGAGCAGCGCGATCACATCGACTGCGGATTTCTCGCGTGACTCACTGGCGCGACTCGCCGAAGAATCGGTGGCACTTGCGCGAATCACCGCCAGCGACGAATACAGCGGCCTGCCGGATCCGGCCGACGTCGCTGTCGAAATCCGCGACCTCGATCTCTACGACCCGGCAATCCGCGAGCTGACGGCGGAGATGGCGACCGACTGGTGCAAAGAGGCCGAAGCGGCGGCGATGGACGCGGATCCGCGTATCACCAACTCCGATGGTGGCGAATTTGCCGGCGGTACACACCGCGTCGTCTATGCCGCCAGCAACGGATTCACCGGCGGTTACCGAAGTTCGAGTTGCTCGCTCTCGGCCGTTCCCGTCGCAACCCAGAACGGCTCGATGGAGCGCGACTTCTGGTACAGTGCGCGCCGCAGATTGACCGATCTCGACTCGCCCGCTTCGATCGGCGCGCGCGCCGCCGCGCGCGCACTACGGCGCCTCGGCGCACGACAGGTCGGCACCGCCAAGGTACCCGTCGTGTTTGATCCCGACATGGCCGCCTCGCTGGTCGGCCACGTTGCCGGTGCAGTCTCCGGCCACGCTCTGTACCGCGGCATGTCCTTCCTGCAAGGCAAGCTCGGGCAGAGGTTGATGCCTGAGTTCGTCTCGATCGTCGACGAGGGTGATCGGCCGGGCGGACTCGGCTCGAAGCCTTTCGACGGCGAGGGCCTGGCGACGCGGCGTACGCCGGTGATTGCCGGCGGTGTACTCGTCAATTACCTGTTCGACACCTATTCGGCGCGCAAACTCAGCAGTCGCTCGACCGGCAACGCCGCCCGCTCGGTCGCCGACTCGCCTGGCGTCAGCCCCACCAATCTCTATCTCCAGGCCGGAACGACTTCCCCCGAGGAGATCATCGGTGCCGTTTCGTCCGGCCTCTTCGTCACCGAATTGATGGGCTTTGGCGTCAATCCCGTTACCGGCGACTACTCGCGCGGCGCCACTGGACACTGGATCGAGGGCGGCGAAATCGCGTATCCGGTTAGCGAAATCACCATCGCCGGCAATCTCCTGGAGATGTTTCTCAATATCGAGGCGGTCGGTTCGGATTTGGAAATGCGCCGCAGTGTAAGCGCACCGACGATCCTCATCGGCAGCATGACGGTGGCCGGCTCCTAGCCGGGGCCGCGCGACCCAGCGACCTGATTGCCGAAGGGGGCGCGTTGCTCTTGCGGATCGACCCCCGGACGATCGAAGCACTACTGCTGTTGCCGCTGACGCTGGCTCTGGCGGTCGGCCTCGGCGTGCCGACGCTCTGGCTGTTCGTGCCCTTCGTCTGGATCACCTACAAGCGCCGATCCTATGAAGAATACGGCTTGCAGATCGGCGATGTCGGCTCCCTGCGCCTGCACGCAACGCTGATTCTCGTCGTCTTCGGCGGCTATGCCGCCCTGCACTACGGGTATGCTCGATTCGCCCTCGGCGCGACCTTCCAACCGACCCTGCATCCCGAGTTCGTCAACCTCGTGCTGACCCACGTCATCGTCATCGGGCTTTCCGAGGAAGTATTCTTTCGCGGATACCTTCAAACCGAACTGAATCGCTCGTTCGGCCGCCCCTATCAATTGTGGGGCGCTCGAATCGGTTGGGGCTTGCTGATCGCCGCCGTGCTCTTCGGATTGTGCCACGTCATCCACGGCGACCTGACACGGATCCGTGTGGCGTTTTTCGGACTCTTCGCCGGCTGGCTGCGCGAGAGGACAAACGGGGTCGCCGTCCCGGCCGCCTACCACGGTATGGCCAACGTGCTGTACGATTTCATGCAGCGCAGTATGGTGTAAGACCAGCAAATCGCCGGTTTCGTACAGCGACTGTCAATTTTCGAGACAGTTTACGCACCAATCCCCACGTCATGCCGCACGCGAACCCCGTCAAGCTTCGCAACCGGCATCTTTTCCCATTTGGCGTGCGGCTTGCTAGTGTCACCTGGCTGGAGGTTGTCCTATGGATATTACCGAGCTGCTCACCTTTGCCCACAAGTCCGGGGCCTCGGACGCCCACTTGACGGCTGGCGAGCCGCCGCGAGTGCGCATCCACGGCGATATCAAGAAACTGGATCACCCGTTGCTGTCGGCCGAGGAGGTCCACGACATGGTCTTCGACATCATGTCGGATGGCCAGCGCAAGGTCTTCCAGGAGACCAACGATCTCGACTTCTCCTTCGAGCTCGGCGACCTCGCGCGATTCCGCGTCAACCTCTTCCGCGGGCGACGCGGCGAAGGCGCGGTATTTCGCCTGATTCCGACCAAGGTCATGACGATGGACGATCTCGGCCTGCCGAAGATCCTCAAGGATGTCTGCGATCGCGAAAAGGGTCTGGTGTTGGTAACCGGCCCGACGGGCTCCGGTAAATCGACGACGCTGGCGGCGATGATCGATTACATCAACGAGAAGGACGAGGGGCACATCCTCACCATCGAGGACCCGATCGAGTTCGTACACAATTCGAAGAAATGCCTGATCAACCAGCGCGAGGTCGGCGTCCACACGCAGTCTTTCGCGAGCGCCCTGCGCGGCGCGCTACGCGAGGACCCCGACGTCATTCTGGTCGGCGAAATGCGCGACCTGGAAACCATCTCTCTTGCGCTCACCGCGGCGGAGACCGGCCACCTGGTTTTCGGAACCCTGCACACTTCGAGTGCGCCGAAGACCGTCGACCGTATCATCGACGTCTTCCCACCCGCACAGCAGGAGCAAGTGCGGATCATGTTCTCGGAATCGATCCAGGCCGTCGTCACCCAGACGCTTCTCAAGAAACGCTCCGGCGGCCGGGCTGCGGCGCTGGAGATCCTCATCGGAACCCCGGCCGTGCGCAATCTCATTCGCGAGGGCAAAGTGCATCAGATTCCGTCGGCGATGCAGACCGGTCAGAAGGTCGGTATGCAGACTCTCGATATGGCACTGCAGGAACTGGTACGCCGCAACATCGTCGCCCCCGACGAAGCGCAATCGAAGACGAATACCCCCAATCTCTTCTCGCATCCACAGGAATCCGGCGCCGGCCTCGGCGTCCGACCGCAACCGGGCCGAGCCGGCGGCCTCGGCCGCTGATCCGCCAAGCAGGCAAAACCATGGACATCCGAGTCCTCCTCAAGCAAATGGTCGACCGCGAGGCCTCCGACCTCTACCTCACCGTCGACAGCCCGCCGACCGTGCGGGTCGAAGGCGTCAACCAGGCGCTGCCGGCACCGACTCTCAACGCGACCGACGTCGAAGAGCTGACCAACAGCCTGATGACGGAAAAGCAGCGGGCGGTGTTCGAACAGGAAATGGAAATGAACCTCGGCATCTCGTCGAGCAAGATGGGTCGCTTCCGCGTCAACGTCTTCCGCCAACGAGGATCCGTCGGTGCCGTCATCCGCTTGATCAAATCGCACGTGCCGACCGTCGACGACCTCGGCCTGCCCGAGATCGTCAAGCTCATCGCCATGACCAAGCGCGGGCTGGTTTTGGTCACCGGCGCCACGGGCTCCGGTAAGTCCACCTCGCTGGCGGCAATGATCGACTACCGCAACTCCAATTCGACCGGCCACATCGTCACCATCGAGGATCCGATCGAGTTCATCCACGAACACAAACAATGCCTCATTTCCCAGCGCGAAGTCGGATTCGATACGCACACCTTCGAGTCGGCATTGAGGAACACTTTGCGCCAAGCCCCCGATGTAATTCTGCTCGGCGAGGTGCGCGACCGCGAGACCATGGAAGCAGCCATCACCTTCGCCGAGACCGGACACCTCTGTTTGGCGACCCTCCACTCCAACAACGCCAACCAGGCCATCGAACGCATCATGAACTTCTTTCCCGGCGAGCGGCACGCGGAAATCTACCTGCAGCTCTCGCTCAATCTGCGCGCCATCATTTCGCAGCGCTTGATCATCGGCGTCGACGACCGGCGCGTCGCGGCGCTGGAGATCCTCCTCGACACGCCGTACGTCAAGGACCTGATCAAGAAGGGCCAGACGGACATCATCAAGGAGGCGATGGAGAAGAGTACGCAGGAAGGCGGTCAAACGTTCGACCAGCACATCTTGCAGCTATACGTCGATGGAAAGATCAGCGAGAAACAGGCACTCGACAATGCCGACTCGGCCAACAACTTGAGAATCCAGATCTCCAGCTTCCTGATCAAACAAAAGGGCGGCGAGTCCCGCGCCGTCGACGAGGGCAGCGGCCTGTCGTCCGGCGGGTTGCGCATCCAGGGACAGAACCGCATGCGCAAAGTCTGAAGCAGCCGCCAATCGGCTATGCCGTCTCGGCAATCCACTCGAGATACGGGATCGACCCTTGGGCGACGTCGAGTGCGATCACTTCCGGGACATCGTACGAGTGCAGTTCGCGCACACGCTGCTCGAGCGCGTCAAACTGCCGGCGACTGGTTTTGACGAGCATCAACATCTCCGGATCGCTGCGCACCTCGTCGCGCCAGCGATAGATCGACCGGATCGGACCAATCAGGTTGACACAAGCGGCCAGCCTTTCCTCGACTACCACCTCGGCGATTCGCGTCGCTTCGTCCGCAGAGGAGGCTGTCACCAGTACCACAATCGCATCCGTCATTTCTGTCCTCCCGCGATCACTTCCCGGCCAGAATCGGCAGCAGTCGCTGGTAATCGGCACGCCCGCGCAAGAAGACCGAATCGTCGACCAAGAGGCGCCGACGCAGGCGCAGCCAGAGGTCCCGCCAACGCGAACGCCCCTGCATGATTTCTGGCAGCACTGCCTCACCGCAGAGATTCTTGGCAAGGACCGCCGCCCCCGCCTCACTGAGGTGCTTGCGCCGCTCGATGTCGCGCAACGAGTTCACCAATCTCCTCGAGTCATACCCGTAGTCGCCGCGCAACGCGGCTACCACGCCGGTGATCGCCGGCAGGTCGAGAACTCCCTCTTCGAAGAGGCACGCCGCCGTTTGCAGGTAGTTGAAGGTCGGAACCAAGCGGGCACCGTAAGGATCGAGACGACGTGGCGGCGTCCTTTTTGCCAGATTGATGAAGATTCGCCGTACGGCGTCGTCGCGGTTCAACTGTTCGGTGAGCGCGTCGACGCGCACGGCGAGTTCGGGGTCGACGTGCAGCGCGAGCAAGATGCGGGCGAGTTCCTCTCGATCGATCGCGCCGGAGATGACGTCCGCGTAGAGAGAGTAGATCAAGGGATCCGATTCCCAATCATCGCCAAACAGGTACTCGGCAGTGCCGGGCGGCTCGCGGCGGCGATCGAGCAGCAACTCGGTCAGCTTGTACCCGATCTGCTCGCGCAGGTCGCGGAACTTGCCGCGCCGAATGCGACTCCATTGGTCCTTGAACGTAATGCCATCGTGCTCGATTCCGTCCATCGATAGCTTCTCGAGAATAGCCCGGCCGATCTGCGGCGGGCTGCCGGAGACGAAGAGGACTCTGACCGCCAACCCCTTTCGTTGCGCCGAGGCGCGCAGGCCGCGAATCAGTGCCGCCACGCCCGGCGCGGCCACCTTGTCGGCGGCCGACTCGAACGGAATGCGCACCAGACCGCGCAGGGAATGGAAGTCGGTGTTGAGGTACGTCTTGTCCAGGTCCCAACGGAACGTCAGCCTATGGTGTGGAACCCGTTTCATAGCGGCACGAGATCGAAGTCGCGGCTCACTTTTGCCGCCAGCTTGATGGCGTTGCCAAGAGCGCGGGGCGGTGCGCTCGGGTCGCAGTAGATGGGTACACTGGTGAAGCCCAGGATCGGTGCGCCGGCGTAGGCGATGTACTCGACCATCGGTGTGCGCCGGTCGACACCACCGCCGAGCATCGCCATGCCGGCGCGCCAGCGCCAGTTGCGCGGCGCCGCCGCCGATGCCAGATCGACGGCGATCAACGCCAGACCATGCAGCATCTTCAACACGACGTTGCCCAGCAACCCCTCGCAGACGACGACGTCGGCGCGCCCGCTGGCCAACTCGTGCCCTTCGAGATTGCCAACGAAATTGAGTCGGCTGGCTCGCTTCAGGCTGCGGTGCGCCTCCACCAATACATCGTCGCCGGCGCTGGCACGGGATGCCATGTTGAGGAGGCCCACCCGCGGCTCGGCGACCTTCGAGACACAGCGCACGTACGCATCGCCGAGGTAAGCGAACTGCAATAGGTCGGCGGCGTCGCAGCGAACGGTGGCGCCGACGTCGAGGATCAACCCCAGCGGGTCCTTCGTGCGTTCGTCCACCTGCCGCGGGTAGACCGCCGCCACCGCGGCGCGATGAACGCCCGCGCGCAGATGCATGCGCTCGAGGCACAAGCGCCAAAGTGCCGGCGCGTTGCCAGCAGTTACCATCGTGTCCGCGGCGCCCTCGGCGACCAGCTTCGTCGCCACCGTCAGCGAGCAGTTGGCGCCGCGACGCAGCGCTCGGTCCGGCGCGTCGGACACACCCAGGGGATCTTCGGGCGCGTCGACGATATCGATCTGTTCCGGCTCGTATTGTAGATCCTCGAGGACGAACTGTATGCGCGGCGCCGAGCCAATCAGAACGATTTGAATGTCGGTCTGCAGGGACACCGCGGCGGCGCCCTCTACGGCTGCACGCACGTCGCCAGCGCAGCCCATCGCGTCGACGGCTACGATCGGCACGATCGCCTCAGCCGCCCATCAGCGCGCGCCAGCCGCGCCCCAGCCAACGTCGCTTCTCGGCGCGGATCCGACGGCGCAATTCCGCGTGGGCGACGCGGTACTTGAAGGCCTTGCGTCCGTTCACCAGGAGCACCGGAACCTCCGCCCCGTACAGGCTTTCAAGTCCCGGATCGGAATCGACATCGATGCGGCGAAGTGCCGCCTCTCCGCTTGCGACAAACGCACCAGCCACCGCCTCCATCTCCTCGCAAAGACCGCAATCTCGGCGACTTACGACCACCAGTTCAACCACCGTCGGCACACTGTCGTACCTGCACGCTTCGGCTCAAATGCGCAAGGCCGCCAGCTGCGGGCAGAACTAGGCGATAGCAGTGGTTGATCATCGCTACCAGGTGGACCCCGGATTTCGCCGGGGTGACGTGGGAGCTGGGGTGATGGCGGAAGGGCCGAAGTCTCAGCCCAGCCGGGCCACCGGCGGGACGCCGGATCATTCGCACTGGAAACTGCTCCACCCCCACCGTCATGCCGGCGAAAGCCGGCATCCATCCGGGCTACCAGGTGGACCCCGGCTTTCGGGACTGTCGATTTTCTGCGGGGAGTTGTTTGATTCTGCCACCGATTCGGTTGCCGTTGTGATAGGGACGTTGCGGACGTGGAGGTGGTGAGGATGGGACGGCACAGAGAGCTGC
>JBGTMF010000547.1:0-3953 GCA_041743795.1 Thermodesulfobacteriota bacterium
GGCGCTCGCCGCCTTGCGCGCGCGCAGCAGCCGCGCGCATCTGCGCGGCGGCGACGCCTACCGGGCCGAGACTCCGTGGACGTGCTTTCTGACCGGTTGCGAACCGGAGCAGACGGGCTACTGGACCATGCTGCGTTTCTCGCCCAGGGACTATGGAGTCGAGGACGTCGGCGCGTACGACTTCTCCGAATATGCGCCTTTCTATGCCCTCGGCGAGAGCTACCGTGTTGCCGCCTTCGACCTGCCGCAATCGCGTCTCAGTGCCGGAGTCAACGGTGTCCAGGTCATCTCTTGGGGTGCCCACTCACCGCTGGTCCCGCGTGGCTCGCAGCCGGCCGAGTTGCTTGCCGAGATCGAGAGCGCCTTCGGCCGCCATCCGGCGTTGCTCCGCGACGAGGCGACGCTGTGGCGACCGCACGAGTGCAAGCGTCTGGAGCGCTGGCTCGGTGAAGGGATCGAGCGTCGCGGCAAAATCTGCGAGCACCTGCTACAACGCGAGCGATGGGATCTGTTCCTGACGGCCTTCGGCGAGAGCCATTCCGCCGGTCACCATCTCTGGCACCGGGGCCGGGAGCACCCACTCGCCTCTCGCCTCGCGCGCGACGGCGGCGATCCGGTACTGCGCACCTATCAAGCCATCGATCGAGCCATTGCCGGTATTCAGGCGGCGGCGCCGGCCGACGCGTACACCGTCGTCTTCACCACCGAAGGCATGGAAACGAACTGCATGGATCTGCCGAGCCTCGTGTTCTTGCCGGAGTTGCTCTATCGGCTGAGCTTTCCGGATGGCTTTGGTCTGGGCGGCGACGGCTCCGGCGACCTCTCCGAGCCCGAGATCCCGGCGCGCGGCTGGGTGCCGGCGATGTGGAGTACGCAGGCAGGCTCGACGCGACTGCGGCGCTTCGTACGCAAGCAGCTTCCCAGCGTCCTTTCGTACCCGATCGACCGGCTTTGGCGCGCGCGGCCAACGAGCCCGCTGCCGCCGCATGCGGCGGGGAAGCTCAGCTACCAGCCGGCGATGTGGTACCGTCACCTGTGGCCGCAAATGAAGGCCTTCGCTCTGCCGAGCTTCTCGGAAGGGTACGTGCGCCTGAACATCAAAGGACGCGAAGCCGCGGGCGTCGTCGACGCCGCCGAATACGACGCCGTATGCGGCGAACTCGCCGCCGAGATCGCCGCCCTCACCGACGCGCGCAGCGGCAAGGCGATCGTGCGCGAGGTCAGGAGGACACGGCACTCCGCGCTCGACGACGACCCCAGGCTACCCGACGCTGATCTGGTCGTCCGTTGGATGCCACCGGTAACCGACACGGTGGACAGTCGCACGTGCGGCCGCATCGGCCCGCTGCCTTACTACCGATCCGGCGGCCATACGGAACAGGCATTCATGTGGGTCGCCGGTCCCGGCGTCGAGGCCGGCGTGCAGCTACCCGACGGCCGCCCGACGAGCCTGCCGCCGACGTTGCTCGCGCTGCTCGGCGCGCCGATTCCGTCGCAGATACGGCAGCCGCCGTTGATCTAGCAGATGAGGCTGGGGATGAACGCGAGGTGTCGCTCGATACGGCCACTGAGAAGACGCGGCCTACTCGGGACGAACGGAGTGGGGCTTTCCGGACCAGCGGATAATTCTTCCCACGACTTGCACTGGTTCGACCCGCCTGGGCCGCTCACCCCGCGCGGGGTGTACGCACCGTGGTAGACCAGCTGGCTCCGCACCCTTCGCCAGCACAGCCGCAAACCGCAGCGGTATCGAGGATGTGAATCGGCGTTGATCTTAGACCGCTTTCGGCGTCCAATTCGTGACCCCGGCGGGCCGTGGGAAAGTCCAATGTCGGGACCGGGTTGTGTGACCTCGGGCGGGGCGGTCGCTTTGCGCCTTGTGCCACTGGGTTGAGAGGACGTCCCGAGAGGCGATGGAGCGATCGGTACCCTCGACAACGACAGGCGTTGTCAGATGAACGCGGATGCGCGAGATGTTTGTGAGATGGCGGCGAACGTCGACAAGAAGGAGGTCATCGGAGAGTTGCGCCGACGGCTACGCGAGAGGCTGAGTGCGCTCACCGCTGCGCAGGGGGCGGCTCAGTCGGGGGCCGTGCACGAGGAACTCGGCAAGAGGATCCTAAGGATACCCGGGCGATCGAGGCCACCTACCTGGCGCGCGGCCTGGCCGAGCGGGTCGAGACTCTGCGCAACGACATTGCGGCCGTCGGGTCGATGGAACCGCGTGTGTTCGCGCCGGACGATTCGGTTGCGCTCGGCGCTCTGCTCGGCCTCGAGGCGGACGGCGACGAGGTGGTCTATTTTCTCGCTCCGTGCGGCGGCGGCGAAAGGCTCGCGGTCGATGGCGTCGCCGTTCAGGCGTTGACGCCGACATCGCCGCTAGGCAGCGCGCTGATCGACAAAGGCGCTGGCGAGGAGGTCGACGTCTACCTGCCGGCCCGTCGCCTCCAGGCACTCATCGCATGGATCGCATGAGGGCGATTCCCTCGCTCGAGAACGACCTGACGGTGCGGGAAAGAACACTGGTCACAGTGACCAGTTCTTTCGGTTGATCCCATTCGAAGCGGTGGTCAGCAAGACCGGCTTGTCGATGCGCCGGCGCTCGGCACAGCGGTGATGGCGGGCGGTGCTTAGGCGCTCACTCCCGCAGGGACTGCATGAGATTGCCGAGGTCGAAGGAGTCCCAGCCTTCGGCGATCCGGCCATCGCGGAAACGCATCCAGGTCAACCCGCGAAAATCCACTTGGCGCCCGCTCGCCCGAAAACCGAGCTGATCACCCGTATGCGTCGCCGTCGCCCGCCAGCGGACTGCCACCTCGTCGTCCCGCGCGGTCACGCCGGCGATCTCCACATGGAACTCTGAAAACGCGGCGACGAATGGGTCGTACTGCTTCCTCTTCCATTCTTCACGATCGTCCGTCTGTCCGACCGTCGCGATTCCCACACAATCCGGATGCATGAGCTCGTCGATCGCGGCGCGATTGCGCCGGTTCCAGACTTCCTCGAACCACCGCCTGGCAAGTTCTTCTGCATCGGCCATCGGCGCCCCTCTCATCGGCTGATGCCAGTCCCCTACCCCAACGCTCGCCACCGCGCCACCGGACGATCCTCTTCGGACCGCAGCCCAGAGCACTCTGGAAGCTCCGAAGAATCAAAAGCTGCCCGCTGCACGCCCGATCTGAAAACAGCCGTCCATGGCCGCGGCAGCGAGGACCGTAGTCTGCGGACAAACTCTACAACCTGTTGGCCGAAGTCGAGGGGGAAACCCGCGAGCAGCGAGACTGGGCGATTGCAACGTCAGGCCCACAGCCCGAAGGTTACGATACGCTACAGTTTGGCTACAAAATCGACGAGAACGGCTTCGTCGGGGATGAGGACGACGACGCTAACACCCCGGAATTCCTCGAAGAGGAAGAGTGGTCGCACGTGGATTCGAACCACGGACCTCCTGCATGTGAGAAGGGTCAGCGAACTGTCCGCCACCGTCCGCAGACGTCCCAAGTCGTTGATCGCAAACGGATTCCAAAGAAGGGGTGATTCCGCCCACATACGCCGGATTCCACCAGCGTCCATCCCGTTGGCTACAACTTGGCTACAAGTTGTGCAGGCATCGGATTGCGCCCATTCCCGCACAGACGGGCGAATTACTCCCGCCGCGCCGCGTTTCCACTTGCGACACGGCTCGGCGGGAGCCTCGCCCTCCTCCAGTGGAATCGATCTGTACGTAAGGGATTGTCCGCCAGGGTCTCTCAGGTCGTCACGGGCAGCTGTAACGGGCTGCGGCCGAGCACTTGAGCCCAAGGGATGGTCTCCGGATCGGCGGCGAGCGTCGGCGCCAGCTCGGCCACCCCGCGTACCGACTCCTCCAGAGTCGTGCGGGCCAGCGCGGCGCCGAGGCAGAAGTGCGGCCCGCCGCCGAACGAGAGCAACCGCGGGGCGTCGGGCTGGCCGAA
>JBGTMF010000548.1:0-2511 GCA_041743795.1 Thermodesulfobacteriota bacterium
GCCGCGACGAACACGCCGGTTTTGCCGACGAACACTCCCATCGCCGCCTCCCCCACGCCGGGCACGCCGGAGCCGACCGACACGCCCGGCGGACCTACGTCGACACCGACCGACGCCGTGTCGACTCCGACCGCCGGACCCGACGGTTGCGCCGGTGACTGTAATGGCGACGGCTTCGTGCGCATCAACGAACTCATCCTGCAGGTCAACATCGCCCTCGGCAGCGCCGACCTGGCGGGCTGTCTCCGCGGCGACATCAACGGAAACGGTAGCATCGCGATCAACGAGTTGGTCCGCGCCGTCGGCAATGCGTTGAACGGCTGCCCCCCGGCGGCGGGAGTATAGTTCAACCGCCGTCGACGCGGTTCATGCGAAGAGTCCTGACAACCGATGTAGTGCCCCAGGGCCGCTGGACACGTAAGAACGTGTAATTCGACTCATGCTGCTGTGGCAAGCGTCTTGTTCGTGAGGTCGTCGAATACCTGTTTGGGAGTCCGGTAGCGGTGACGCTGGAGCAACCACTCGGAGTTGTAAGTCCTCTGAGATTCGAGCAGCGCTTGGCGCAACTCGTCGATGGTTTCAAAGTGCCGAACCCAGAGGAGGACGGCGGCGGACTACGCGCAACCGTCCTAGCGGATGCCGACAGCGACGGCGCGTGAAGAACCGGCGGCGCTTCAACTGGGCGATGCGGCCGTGCTAGCCTCGTTCGCATGGAACCGGTGCGGCGCAAGGCGACGTACGATGACCTGCTGACCGTGCCGCCGTATCTCGTCGCCGAGATCGTGGCTGGCGAGCTCCACGCCACGCCGCGCCCGGCGGCGCCCCATGCGCGTGCTTCCTCCGCCGTCGGCCAAGATCTCGGGCCCTTCGACCGCCGACAGGGCGCGCCTGGCGGGCCTGGCGGTTGGTGGATTCTCGACGAACCCGAGCTTCATTTCGGCGATGACGTTCTGGTGCCGGACGTAGCAGGCTGGCGCCACGAGCGCATGCCGTCCATCCCCAACGTAGCGTTCTTCGAGCTGGCACCAGACTGGGTTTGCGAAGTCGTCTCACCGACCACCGGACGCCTCGATCGCATCGGCAAGATGCCAATCTACGCGAGAGAGAAAGTCTCCCATCTCTGGCTGGTCGATCCTGCCGCCCACACCCTCGAAGTGTACCGTCTCGAAGAATCGCGATGGGTCGTGGCGCAGACGCTCGGTGGCGACGAAATCGTGCGCGCCGAACCGTTCTCGGAGATCGAGATCGACCTCAGCCGTTGGTGGATTCCCGCGGTCCGCGCAGAGCCCGTGCCCCCTCGCTAGGTTGAAACTCGCTTCGCTCGTAGGCAGAGGCAGGGGCAAAGGCACAGGCATAGGGATGTGCGCGCGGCGCGCGGCCTCGCTGATTGTTTCTCATCTGAATGATCCGGCTTCGCGCCGGTGGTGTGGCAAGGCTGAAACTCCCTCCCGCTCGCCCGCGCCGGAGATGCTCCGTCCGGCAACGTCGTCATGTGGCGAGGGCTATCCCGGTTTACTGATATCGAGCTGGGATTCAGCATGGCCCGACTGTGGGTAATTGAAAGGATGAGCGGACGCTTGCGGAAGAGCGGGCTGCACAGAAGATCGAGGCGATCGACAGGGGCTGGGTGCTTCGTGAGGCGCATGAACCGTACGGCCACGATTCCGATGCCGGAATGGGCGGCGCAAGCGTGAATCGGGCTCAGATTAGTGACCAAGATACCTTACTTCCGTAGCTTGCGTTGGTCCGACCCCATTGCCCACCCAGAGCGGAGGGGGAGTCGGGCGCTTCACCACCGGCGAACCGGATGGGATAAAGGGTCAAGGCGGGCGCACTCGCCTTGGCGAAGGACGACACGGAATGATCCGGCGAAAACAACCCCCCAACCGCGTCGGCAAGGGCGGGAGAAGCACCGTGGAGGGCCGGTAAGGGAAAGCGGCGCGTGTTTTCTGGAAGCAAGACCCGGATTCGCACCGACGCGGTGAAGGAGATCATCCTCGTCGCGCCGGGTGCCGACAGCGGGCCGGTCGGTCCGTTCGTCGACCAACTGCGCGAGATGTTCGTTCCGAACCGCATCGTCATGGTGATCAGCGACGCTGGGCGCGAGGATCACGCCGCACTGGTTCCACTTGTGCGGGACAAAGTCGCCCGCGGCGGCAAAACCACCGCGTACGTCTGCGAGCGCCGCGTATGTGAGCTACCGACCGCGGATCCGCGGGTCTTCGCTCGCCAGGTCGCGAAGGTACAGTCCCTTGGCGACAAGTGACTGGGTTTCGAGTTCTTCGCTGCCACCATCAACGCGACAGCGCGGAATCCCGTCTCCGCCAACCCGAAAGTCAGCGCCGGCGACCGAGGCCTAGGGTCCGAATGCGCGAGGCGAGCGTCGTCGGCCGCATGCCGAGGAGCTCCGCCGCGCCGCCCGGGCCGTATACTTTACCGCCGCACGCGTCCAGTGCCGCCTCGATGTTGGTGCGCTCGCGCAGCTTGCGCTCGCGCTCGGTCTCGATCACC
>JBGTMF010000549.1:0-12763 GCA_041743795.1 Thermodesulfobacteriota bacterium
GACCACCGCTACCGTCGGGTTGGCGTGCGTGCCGTCGCCGCGCGCGCCGGCGGCGACGCCGCCGAGAAGCAGCAGCGAGGAAGCGAGCGTCCAACCCGGAATCTGCCTGCGCAGGACCGTCACATCCCCTCCGTGCAGCCGTTCAACGCATTGCGGACGGCGATGACGAGCTCGTTGATCGACACCAGTCCATTGTCGTTGGCGTCGAACGATGGACAGAGGTCGAGCGTCGCCTTTGCGAGGGCGATGTTGACGCCGCGGATCAGCTCGTTGACGGCCACCTGACCGTTGCCGTCGCAATCGCCGACGCAACCGGAAAGCGCCGTGGTCGGAGTGGGCGTCGGGGTGGCCGACGCCCCCGGCGTTCCCCCTATCGGGGTGTGCGTCCGGGTCGGCGTGGGGCCGGTAGGTGTCGGCGCGCCGGTCGGAATCGCCGGCACCACGCGCACCGGATTCAGCAACGTGTCGGGGGCCGGGACGGTCACCGGATTTGGGATGTCCAGACGGTAGATGGCGCCGCGTTCCTGTAGCGTCACGCGCCCCTGGGCGATGCCGTCGACCAGAACCGTTGCCAGGTCGCCGACCACCGCGGTACCGGCCGGCAGTTGGGCTGGCGCGGGGGCGGTGAGCGGCTGGACCAGGCGAACAAAGAGCACATAGGATCCGCCGCCGGCGGACACGTTGTCCAACATCCCAACCGGATGACTGATCGCGACCTGGCTGCCCGCCGGCACGTTGCCTACGTAAGTGATGTCCGGCTCCGGCAGGAAATCCTGCGCTCGCGCCCCCGCGACCAGCAGTCCGAGCAGGACGGCACAGAGCACGGCCGCGGGGCGATTGATCTGGCAAGCGGTGGAAAATTCCATTCGAGTGCGGTCCATTTTTTAGTGGGCCGCAACGTACTCAGCCAAGGAGCAGGGTCACAAGACGCGAACACACGGTATGCGTTCAAGTTTGCGTTCAGATTGAGCCATCTCCGGGCCCGCGCCGACTTCGGAAACCCGCAGTCGTCTCTCCCCCGGACAGCGTAGAAGGTGGAAGTGTTGCTCTGTGGAAGTGTTGCTCTAATGAGGCATTGACGTTAAGAGGGCATGCTGCACCCAATGAACAGCTCTCATGCCGGCCGCCTCCTCCCCTGACCAGATCTCCTTCGGGGACTTCCGCCTCGATCCGGTCGTGCGCGAGCTCCGCTACCGGGACGAAGTCCGCGCCCTGCGCCCCAAGTCCTTTGCGGTTCTGCAGTACCTGGTCGAAAACCCCAACCGCCTCGTCCCGCGCGAGGAGGTGAATCGCGCCGTCTGGCCGGAGATCGTGGTCACCTCGATCGTCCTTCGCGTTTGTATTCGGGAGATCCGGATTGCCCTCGGTGACGAGGCGGATCGATTCCTCACCACCATCCCGCGACGCGGCTATCGATTCACGATCGATTCGTTCGCCAGCAACGAGCCAGAGAGGCGCCAGCTCACCGTGATGCGCTGCGACCTAGGCAGCGCAATCGATCTGGCTCAGCGCCTCGACCCCGAGGATCTGCGCAGCGTCGTACAGGCGTACCAGGATCTCGCCGCCGAGGTGGTCGCTCGCCATGACGGCCACGTCGCACAGTATCTCGTCGACGGTTTGGTCGCCTACTTCGGCTATCCGCGCGCGAACGAGGATGACGCCGTCCGCGCGGCCCGTGCCGGACTCGCTCTGGTGAGGGCAGTCGACGAGATCAGCCTCGACTTCGATCGCGAGTTTAACGTCAGCCTGGCGGCACGCGTAGGCATCCACACCGGAACGGTGGTCATCGGCGAGATCAGAAGCGGAGAGAAGGTCGAACCGCTCGCGCTGGGAGAGGCCCCGCATATCGCCGCCCACTTGCAGGACGCGGCCGAACCAGGCTGTGTCCTGGTTTCCGCAGCGACGCGGCGACTGATCGCCGGACTTTTCGTTACGGAGGAAGCCGGCCCATCCCCGTTGAAGGGAAGCGGTGAAATCCTTGTGCACCGCATCATCGGACCCAGCGGAGCGCGCGGGCGCTTCGCGGCGGCGGAGGGCAACCCGACGCCCTTCGTGGGACGTATCAAAGAGCTCGTGTGCATCGCCCGAGCTTGGGAGGCGGCTGTCGGCAAGGAGAACCGCTGCATCGTCGTCCGCGGTGAGTCGGGCATCGGCAAATCGCGCTTGGTCGATCAGTGGCGCCGCCAACTGCCCGACGACGAGTACACCTGGCTGGAGTCCGGGGCGACGCCGTACACGACCGGAACTTCCTTCTTCCCCGTGATTTCCCTGGTCAGGCAAGGGCTCGGTTTCGCGTCGGCGGATACGGCGCAGACGAGGTTGGCGAAGATCGAGCAGGGCCTCGGCGATCTCGCGTCAGACGAAAACGTGGCGCTGGTGGCCCAGCTACTCGGAGCTTCGATGGCAAAGCCCTTGCGCCTCAGCCCCGAGCTGCAACGGCAGAAGACCATCGGTTTACTGGGCGCGTGGATCCGCACGATCGGGGCAAGTCGACCGACCGTCGTCGTGCTCGAGGATCTGCAATGGTGCGACCCCTCCTCGCTCGAGTTGGTGACCAACGTTGTGACCGGGGGCTCCGCCCCGGGCCTGCTCGTGCTCGCCACCGCCCGGCCGGAGTTCTCTCCGGCATGGGGACAGACCGAGCGAACAACCACCATCGAGCTAGGTCGTCTCGACGACGGCGAGGTCAGGCGGATGGTGGAGAGTGTCGCCGACGAGACGCTGCCTGCCGACACCTTGGCGGCACTGGCGGCCCGTTCGGACGGCGTCCCCCTCTACGCCGAAGAGCTGGTAAAATCACTGCTCGATCGGGATGGTCCGCACTCCGTCGACGCGATCCCGGACACTCTCGCCGATTCACTGATGGCGCGACTCGACCGCTTGGACGGAGCCAAGAGTGTCGCCCAACGCGCGGCCGTCCTGGGCCGCGAGCTCGACTATCGGCTTCTTGCAGCGTCATCCGATCTCGACGACGCAGACCTCCGGCGCGAGCTCGGGCGACTCGCCGCCGCCGGCATCGCGTTCGTTCAGGGCGACCCACCCGACGCCACCATTACCTTCAAGCACGCGCTCATCCAGGAAACGGCCTACCAATCGCTGCTCAAGAAAACGCGGCAGAAGCAGCACGCCCGCATCGGCGACATCATGGAGAGTCAGTTCCCGGAGTACGCAAGCGCGCAACCCGAGGTGGTCGCACAGCACTACGACCAGGCGAGGAATCCAACCAAGGCGATCACCTACTACCAACGCGCCGGCGAAAGCGCGGCCAAGCGATCCGCCAACGAAGAGTCCATTCGTCATCTCCAACGTGCGCTCGAGCTGATCGGGACCGAGCCCGACTCCCCCGCGCGCCAACAGCGCGAGCTCGCTTTGTTGATGGCGCTGGCCGCACCGTTCGCCGCAGCACGCGGTTGGACGAATTCAGAGTACGAGGAAATTTTCGTTCGAGCACGCACGTTGGCCCGCGCGATCGGCGACGCGCCGGAGTTGGCTAGAGTCATCGAGGGGCTCTCCGCCTCCGTCCTGATGAGAGGCGAGATTGGAACCGCACTGGAGATCGCCGCCGAGGTTTCCGCCGCGGCGGAGCGCAGCGGAGACAGGTTCGACCAGCTCATCTCCCACGTCTGCATCGGTACGCCACTGTTGTTCCAGGGCAACTTCTCGCTGGCTCTGGATCACTTGCAGAAAGGCATCGCTCTGTACGACCCGGCCGAGGAGGCCGTTTTCGGTTACCTCGTCGGCTTCGACCGAGGCATCGCCGCCCATTCGTACGCCGCCGTCTGCCACCTGTACCTCGGCAACGTCGACCAGGCGGTGCGCCTGAGTGAGAAATCGCTCGAGCTGGCACGAGCGCTCGACCACCCGCTCACTCTGGTCAACACCCTCTTCGAAGCCGGAATCATCCGGTTCGAAAGACGCGATTTCGACCAAATGAAGGTGGTGATCGACGAAGCGATTCAGCTGGCCACCGACTTCGGCTTCCCATTCTGGCTCGGCGGCGCTCAGCTCTTCCAGGGCGCCGGCATGGTCGACGCCGGCCAAGCCGACGCAGGCATCGCCCAGATGCAGGACGCCGTCGAGCGACTCGCTCTCATCGGCAACGGCCTCGGCGCTCCGCCTGTTCTCTTCGTCTTCGCCGACGCATTGTTCAAGGCCGGACGCCCTGACGAAGCCGTCGGCGTCATCGAGCTCGCCAACGCACAAGCCGAGCTTCAGGATCAGCACCTCGCCGACGCCGAGCTGATTCGATTGCGCGCCGAGATCCGCCTGGCCACGGAACCCCGCGCTACCGCCGAGGCCGAGGGCGAGCTTGTCCGCGCCTTGGCTTTCGCGCAGGGCCAGGGCGCGCGGCTCTTCGCACTGAAGGCGGCCTCGTCCTTGGCGCGGCTGTGGGTCAGTCAGGGGAAGCCGCGAGCAGCGTTGGAGCTTCTCGCCCCCGTTGCGAACGACATGACGGAGGGCCACGGACTCCGCGATGTGAGCATCGCTCGGGCGCTGCTCGCCGAGCTGGAGCAGCTGGCAGAAGCTGGCTGAGCCGACAGGCTGCGACAGAAGCTGGTGTCACCCTACATTCCGCACGTTCGGGGTGTCATTTGCTGCTTCAGAAGCTGGTGTCACCAGCGCAAGGAGCTGAGATCCCTCAGGAAATACCGATTCGGACCCCGCGGCTTTTGCGCTTAGCGTCCGCCCCGTAGCCCTCTCGATCGCTGCTTTTGGCTCGCCTCGGTGCAGCCCCCGCAGCACTTCCAGAATCTCCCACATGTCCACCTCCCGATACGCCATCGTGCAGCACCTCCTTCCGGTGCTGCGCTGCACCGTGGCTGCTTGCGCCTCGGGTGTGGACTCGGCGACCCTCCCGACCGCCCTACTCAAGGGTGGGTCATGCCGTGAGAATTTCGTTCCGCCCACTGGGTCATCCCGTGAGAAAAACTCCCCGCAGGGTGGGTCATGCTCGTGAGAAATGACAACAAGACGGTGCTCCGCGACTCCGCTGAGCCTTACAGCTCGGATTCCGAGGCGAAATCGCGACAAATCAACGCAGCGCCACTGGGAGGTGGACGAATAAAATTACATGCATCGGTCAAACCGGGCTAGATTCACCCTGCAGAGCGAGCTTAGTCCGGAAAGATCTTGAAGCTCCGGCGTCCCAGCCGGTAGGTCGAGAAACCTCGCCGGTCGAGAGTGCAGACGTCGACCAGGCCGGCTTCCTCAGCGACGCAGACCACCGTTGCGTCGGCGAAGTCCATCGGCACGTCAGCGTACTTCCGCATCAGCTCCTTGGCGCGGATCAGACTCTCCCGGCTCTGCGGGATCACTTCGCTGCCACCGCTGATGAAGAATTCCAAGCAAGCATCGGCGCCGCCACGGATCTTGGATAGTAGATAGACGGCCTCCGTGAGCACCGCCTCGGTCGTCACGAAACGGCCGCGAAACGACTTCAAGAAGGCACCACACCGTTCGTGATCGCGATCGCTGCGGTTGAGCAGCGCGACGATCGGCCCTGTGTCGAGAAGAACGTCAGCCACGACGGTCGTGCAGCACCTGAATCAAGCTCTCGCGTCGATTCCGGGCCCTTCGATCCGTGCCTCCATCGACGCTGCCAACGAGGTCCCGCACCCGATCATACGGCGCGGACGCCTCCCCGATCTGGCCACACAGACTGCGTTCCAACAGCTCGCGAATCACCCTGGACCGATTCGTGCCCTCCCTGCGCGCGCGGACATCGATGTCGGCCAATAGTGCCTGCGGCAACCGCAAGCTGATCTGCGTCTCCATGACCTGGGATACTACTGTATCCCATATTGCATCACAACGGAGTGCGACGCCCCGGTGCTTCGCCAAGGCTACGGAGGGTTGAGTGGTCGCACGTGGATTCGAACCACGGACCTCCTGCATGTGAGAAGGGTCAGGGAACAGTCCGCCACCGTCCGCCGACGTCCCAAGTTGTTGATCGCAAACGGATTCCAAAGAAGCGCTGATTCCGCCCACGTACGCCGGATTCCACCACCGTCCGACTCATTGGCTACAACTTGGCTACAAGTTGTGCAGGCGCCAGCGTGTGCCGATAGCAGACGAGCTGCCCGACGAACATGCCTATGGTTCCCCGCCCTATCGGCGAACCCTCCAGTACCCAGGGTCTCGACTGCAGCGTACGACCGAAGCGACGAGGACGAAGTCGCTCGATGGCGTAATGCACGCCGTACGGAAACGCGCGGGTGCAGAAGCTTAAAGGTGAAGAGCGCCGGTCCGGGGGGTCAACGGTTCCACGTGTGGACTGTCAACCCGAGTGTGTGCTCGCACGGCACGACCGCAGCGCCTACAGGACCGGACTCATCGGAGCCCCAAAAACGACAGAATCGCCAAGACGACGACAATCACTCCAATGATGTAGAAGATGTTCATGTGGGCTCCTCCCGATTCGCAATGATAACGGAAGTCACGCAAGCACCGTGCCGGACCTGATCGGCAATGATAGAGCCGCATCGATCAATGCCCTTTCACTTCAGCATGGAATGACCCGGCAGTCTTTGTAAGGATTGCACCAATTCCCTCCGCGAAGACGGAAAGCTCGATCCGCGAGGGGCCCCAAAGGGTTGTGGCCTGTTACTCTAGCCCTCTCGTCCGCGCTCCCGCGTGCGTGGGCCCAGCGCGGACTCGTCGAGCGAGGCGAGAATCGTTCGCAAGGTGTCGATGTCGGCAGGCTTGATGAGGTGGTGGTCGAACCCCGCAGCGCGGGATCGACGCCGGTCCTCCTCCTGGCCCCACCCCGTCACGGCGATGAGCGTCACGTTCCTCAAGGCGGGATCTCGTCGGATGCGGCGCGCCACCTCGTGGCCGTCCATGCCCGCCATCCCGATGTCCAGCAGCACGACCGTTGCCGCCGCGTCCAGCGCCTCTTGGCCGCTGAACGTCACCTGAACGTCGACGCCGAGCAGCGTGAGGAGCATGCCCACGCTCCCGGCCGAATCGCGGTTGTCATCGACCACTAACACGCGGTGCGCGCGAAGCATCGACGACGCGTTATCCGCCGCCGCGGGGACGTCCGCACTGGCCCGCGCGGAAAGCGGCAGGCGTATCACAAATTCGCTGCCGCGCCCGAGCCCCTCGCTATGCGCCTCTACACTTCCGCCCCCGTGCATCTCGACCAACCGCTTGACGAGCGTCAGACCGATCCCGAGGCCACCGCCGGTACGCAGCTCGGTTGGGAGCGCTCGCGCCGATCATCTTGTCCGCGATGATGGGGGCGATGAACGAGCGTGGACCAAAAATATAGAGGAGCGTGTGGCTCAAACGCATCAGCACGCGCTTCGTCCCGCGCCATGGCGCCATCGGCGCGTTCAGGATGGCCAGCCCGTCGAGCCGCTCCAAGAACGTGTTGAGCTGCGCCATGATGAAAGTGGTGATCGCGTGCACTTTCGGTTGATCGCCGCCTTCGTCGTGCGATAGGCCGTGGTGCTCGGTGGTCATCCCGATCTCGCCGTACACCTGCAAGCTGACCGAGCCGCTGAACATGATCGAGGCCACGCGCGTTTGATCGCACGCGAACGACATGGCGAGCAGATCCGCCATCGCCGTGTTGATGCCGCTGATGTTGTTGCGGTCGAGGTCGCCCGGGTTTTCGGCGGCGACGCACATGCTCGGCGGCGGCGCGGCGTTCTCGAGCGCCGTGATCTGGTTCTCGAGCGCGCGGATGCTGTCCAAGTGTTGGTCGAGGCGGATCCGATCGTTTATGCCCAGGCGCGCGCGCAGGTCCGCGGCGTCGCCGCGCACTGCATCGAGCACGCTGCGGCGCAGGGCAAGCCGCGGGTCGAGCACCGGCTTGTTTGCCTGGGGCGGTAAAGCCGGTGCCGA
This sequence comes from Thermodesulfobacteriota bacterium, assembly GCA_041743795.1. Lineage (GTDB taxonomy): Bacteria > Desulfobacterota > Binatia > HRBIN30 > CADEER01 > CADEER01. The sequence continues at coordinate 7,852 of JBGTMF010000549.1, forward strand.
ACACGCGATCGAATACCGCGCGCGGCGAGCATTCAGGAGCGTGTTTGTCCGGGCCGTTGTGCGAATAACCAGAGACATAGGGCTAGCAGATCCGTTCAAGTGCTGGCATCGTCGAGGGCGACATTGATCTCGCGATCGAGTTCCTTGCGCGCGAATAAATTTAGGTCATATTATCGTGACCATGAAAACAACGCAGCGCATGCCAGCTGGCGAATTCAAAGCGAAGTGTCTCGCGGTGCTCGACCGCGTCGCGCAAACCAAGGCAGTCATCGTCGTCACGAAGCACGGCCGGCCGGTGGCGCAGGTGGTGCCCATACCGTCCGAGAAGGATCAGCCGAGTTTGCGCGGCAGTGTGACGTACCACGGTGACATCGTGGCCCCGCTCGACGAATCCTGGGACGTCGAGTCGTGATCCTGCTCGACACGCACGTGTGGATTTGGTGGCGGAGCGATCCCTCTCGGCTGAGTCGGCGTGCGAAAAGGGAGATTGATCGCGCGAGGCGCGTCGGCCTCTCGGCCATCAGTTTGTGGGAACTGGCGATGCTCGTTCGAAAGCAACGCCTCGAACTCGATCGTGGGTTGCTCGAGTGGGTGGAGAGCGCTCTCGAAGAACCCGTCATCGAGGTCTTGCCTCTAACGCCTGCGGTGGCAGCCCTCGGATCGGAGCTCGAGATCCATGGCGATCCGGGCGATCGCATCATCACTGCCACGGCACTGCTTGCGGGCGCCGCGCTGGTGACCAAGGATGAACAGCTTCAGAGCTATGCGGCACTGAAAACTGTGTGGTGAACCACGACTGATTGGCCGAAAGGTCGTGGGGTTACTCTGCCACTGCGCCGCGGGTGTTCTCTGTTGTCGGGCTCTCGCGCCGTGGCTACGATGCGGTCGCCGCGAAGTAGATTCTCCGCAGAGTTCATGGTTCGCCACTAGCTCTCGCCTCCAGACGATGCGCAGAAGCGGAACCTTGATCTTACGCACACTGCGTCGCCCCCTCGACCGCTGCGATGGACATCACTTACCTTCATCAACTGGCCGAAGAGCACTCGACCGAGAAGTTCTTCTGATGCGGTTACTAGTAAAGGAGATTTGCCCATCGTCACGAGTGTCGCGCTCCGATGGCGAACGCCTGCGCCAGGCGATCGAGGCGACATGGTCCGACCGAGACCTACTAGAAGGCCATCGTCCTCGTCTCGCCATCGCTCACCTCCGACAGCGAGTCTCCGGCTGGCCGCCTGCTCAGGGTAGGGTGGGGACGGTTGGACGCTTACGTCACAAGGCCCATTTCCGCATCTGAAATAGCGACTCTCAGCCCGAAATCCGCCCGACAATCACCTCGAGGCTGAGCGATTTCACCACATTGAGCTGGTCCGACCCCAGGCAAATTCTCCACGACGGTGAAGACATCGCCCGGATCGGCGGTGTAGCTGAAGCTCACCGCTGATTTTGGCAAGCCACAACGCCGAATTACCCAAGAGTGAGATTTTTGACGATCAAGCCGGCCGCAAGATCAACCGCGAAATTTGGCAGAATCGGAATATCGGAGCTACGTCCCGCTATGACCCGGATGGAGACTGGGACCGAACGCCAGGTGCGCTCGAGGTACACCCGCAACGGGTGTGGGATTGGTCGGACCTTCAGATCGCGCGTGCGGCGGCTTCCGACTTCAAAGGATTCGAGCTGGCGACGCTGCTTGCCACCGTCGCCAGCGACCCGCGGCCGGTGCCGCTCGCGCCGCTCACCGAGAACGACTTGGCTGCCGAAATCGAGCCGAGCGACCGCGTGGCGAGGATGCGGCCCGGGTCGACACACGAGTTCGTCGTGCGAGTGACCAACCGGGGCTACAAATCGTGGCCGAGCTTCTCCGGAGAGGGGCTGATGTATGCCCGGCATCTCGTCGTGCTCGTCGCGCGCTGGCTCGCCGAAGGAGAGCCGTTGGCGGGGGTGGGCGATGTGGCGAGGTTCCCGTCGAACGTCGCGCCGGGAGCTGGGGCGGAGGTGGCACTGCGCCTGACGGCGCCGTTGCGTCGAGGCGCCTACGAGATCGAAGTCCAGGTCTCGCAGGCCCTCGATGGGGAGCACGGCGTCGTCGGTCCCAACGCCCTCACCCTTCCGATGCGAGTCGAATGATCGCCGACGGTGAGCGCGCTGTGCTGGTCGGGCGGGTGACCAGCGCCAAGGTTCGACTTCAGATCGATGTCGGCTTCGGCGACGTGACCACCCCCGAAGCGGCGGTCGTGGACTTCCCGGCGCTTCTCGACTTCCCCACCCCGAAGCTACGCGCCTACCCGCGAACGTCGACAAGTTCGGAACGTCCCCTGTGAGTACGCCTGACTCCCCATGGCACTTAGTGGCGCTGGCCCGTACGCTGCCGACGGCTCGAGGAGGTCGTATGAGCGCAGAGATGAACCGAACCGCCCACATCCACCCGGGCGGCGACGGTCTGGCAGGACAGTACGGCAGCGGCGGTCTCGCCGGATCCGGGCCGGGGCGTTGACGAAAAACCTCATCTCGACCGACGCGCTGATCGCCGCTGTCATCGCGCTCCTGGCGGCGCTGGGTTCGTACGCCGCCTCATCGCTCATCGATCCGATCGCGCTCGACGAACAGACTGGGGACGTCTTCTTCGGAGCCGATGCGCCGCGCGTCTTCGCCAACATGACGGATCGGCACAGCAACTACTTCCGCACCACGGTGCATCCATTGCTCCCGCTCGTGATGTTCTCGCCGGTACAACTCCTGCGCACAGTAGCCCGCCTCGACTCGATCAGTGCCGTGCGCCTGTACGTCGCCCTTGCCGCCGGCTTGTGGTCGACCGTGGTCTTCGTCCTGCTTCGCCGCATCGGGTGCCGTCGTGTCGACGCCCTCTTGTTTACCGCCCTGGCGACGTCGAGCGCCGCAGCCACGTTCTGGTTCGCGGTGCCCGAGACCTATGCGTTCGGCTCATTGACGATCCTGCTGGCATTGCTGTTCGTGAGCGAAGCCGAACGGCGGCCCCTGCCCACATCCTGGTTCGTCGCCCTCAACGTCGGCACGCTGGGTGTCACGGTGACCAACTGGATGGCAGGGCTTGTCGCCACGCTGGCGTTTCGTCCGTGGCGACAGATGTGCCGCATCGCCGCCGTCGCCTTCGCTATCGTCCTCGCCCTGCAGGCGTTCGAATTGGTCCTGTTCTCGCGGGTCAGGCCGCTGTTCTACAGTCTTGGGCAAGAGATCACGTTGTACACGCGGCCCCCGTCGCTCGAGGGCGTGGGAGATGCGGCTATGACGTTCGCCGTCCACGCCATGGTGATGCCCAGCATCACGCTCGTCGACAATGCCAAACGCCCGGAATGGCCCAAGATGCGTGTCCGCCACGGGCTTTGGGCGTGGGCGAGCGGCCTGGGGGAGATTGCGGCGGCGGTGTGGACCGTCTTGTTGACACTCGGCGCGTGGGCCTTCCTTTCTCTGGCTGATCATCGTCGACTCCGTTTCGTTCTCGGCGGCACGCTGGCCGGTCAGCTTGCCTTGCATCTCGTCTATGGCGACGAGACGTTCCTCTACGCGCTGCACTGGCTGCCCCTGCTTGTTTTGGTGGCTGCGATGAGCACGCAGACGCGCGCTCGTCGGGTCGCGTTGTTGCTGTGCTGCTCGATGGTCGTACTGGCGAGCCTGAACAACGTCGCCCAACTGCGTGAGGCAGCCGCATACTTCACGACATCCGCACCCGAACGGTTGGAGCGCCAGCACCGCGCTCGGCCGTCGTCAGATTTGCGCGTCGAGGCGATTCGACGCTAGATGTTCGCGCCATGGCGCTAGTCTCGGTGATCATCCCAGCCTACAACGTGGGGACCACCATCGCTCGCACGATTCGATCCGTGCAGCGGCAGACGCTCGAGGACTTGGAGATCATCGTCGTCGACGACGGCTCGACCGACGACACGGTGGCCCAGGTTAAAGCCATCGACGATCCACGCATTGTCCTGCGCTCGTACGCCAACGGCGGCCTGTCGATGGCGCGCAACCGCGGTATCGCCGAGGCGCACGGAGAATACCTTGCGTTCCTCGACGCTGACGACCTGTGGAGCAAGACGAAGCTGGAGAGCCACGTCGCCATTCTGGCTCAGCGTCCGGAGTTCGGCGCCATCTACAGCTGGACGTGCACCATCGACGGGAACGACAGGGTGCTGGGACGTCAGAACACTGCGACCTGGGAAGGCGACATCTATGCGCAGATGCTGCAAGGGTTTTTCGTCGGCAATGCGTCGAATGTGATCGTCCGGCGTGGCGCCGTCGAGTCGGTCGGTCCGTTCGACGTCAACCTCGCCCGCGGCGAGGACTGGGAGTTCGCAACGCGCCTAGCCTCGCGTTGGGCTTTTGCCGTCGTACCCGAGTACGCGGTGTTCTATCGCTGGCGCGACGGCTCCATTTCCTCGGACGTCGAACGGATGCGCGACGGCCTGCTCATCGCCTGCGACAAGATGTACGACGACGCGCCGGCGGCGTTGCAATCCCTGAAGTCGGTGAGCCTTGCCAACTCTCACCTGTACGTTGCGCGCAGCTACCTGACGCGGCAGTCCGACCGAGCGGCAGTTGCCGAGGCGGCTCGCAGCCTGCGCACGGTGGTAGCGTTGCGGCCGCGGATGCTGCTCGAGGCGACGACGGTGCGACTGCTGGTGCGCTGGTTGATTGCGAGCACATTGTCCCCGCAGGCGGCGCGTGCCTCGGCCGCGTGGTATCACCGCAGCCGCTGGAGCGAACGCGTGCCAGAGGCGGACCCGTGGGCGTAAAGCGACCGGTCGTCGCTCTCGGGATCGATGCGGCATCGGTCGGCCTGCTGGAGACGTGGATCGAGCAGGGGCAACTGCCGGCGCTCGCCGCCTTGCGCGCGCGCAGCAGCCGCGCGCATCTGCGCGGCGGCGACGCCTACCGGGCC
>JBGTMF010000550.1:0-1876 GCA_041743795.1 Thermodesulfobacteriota bacterium
GGGCGGCGGCACCGCGCAACCGTAACCATGCCCGAGCTGCCCGAAGTCGAGACCGTGCGGCGATCGCTGGCGCCGCATGTCATCGGCCGTCGCGTTACCGCGGTACTGGTGCGAGAGCGGCGCTTGCGGCAGCGTATCGACGACGACTTCGAAGAGCGCTTGCGGGGACGCGCGATCCGCGACCTCGGCCGCTGCGGCAAGTATCTGCTGTTCGATCTCGACAGCGACGAGACGCTGCTCGTCCACCTGGGTATGAGCGGCAGCTTGCATCTTCGCGCTCGCGACAGCGCGGCGGCGCGCCACGATCACGTCTTCATCGAAGTCGACGGTCGCGACGTCGTCGTCCTCAACGATCCGCGCCGTTTCGGCGCCATGCGCGTCGGCGCCGGGGCGCAGTTCGACGAACTGCGCCACATCGGTCCCGACGCCCTATCGACGCGGCGCTCGGCGGAGCAGTGGCGCAGCGAGCTTCGCGCCCGGCGCACGCCGATAAAGAGTCTGTTGATGGACCAGACCTTCCTCGCCGGCATCGGCAACATCTACGCCAACGAGATGCTCTTCCTGGCGGGCATCCGGCCACGCCGCATGGCGGCGCGCCTGCGGCGCCGCGAATTGGCGAGCCTGGAGGAAGCCCTGCACGCCGTACTCGACAAGGCCGTCGCCCTCGGCGGCAGCTCGATCTCCGATTTCCGCGACGTGCGCGGGCGACCCGGATACTTTCAGATACACCACGCCGTGTACGATCGAGCCGGCCAGCCGTGCCCGCGCTGCGCCACAGCGATTCGCCGCATCGTCATCGGCGGGCGCAGCACCTTCTACTGTTCCGTGTGCCAGGTGTGACGCGACAATCTTCGCCACTGGTCTTGCGAAAGAATCCCGGCTGTCCCACAGTACGAGCGAGTCCCACCCGGTAGACTTTCGCCGCCACGGGCGCAGCCGCGTCGCGGTCGATGTTTGCCGTCGAGGACGATACACCGGGGGACACGCAACCATGCAAGTGGAGCCGACCAAACAAGACCGCCGCGCCGACCGAAGGGCACGCACCGCGCAAGATCTCGTCGCCGCCGCACAGCAGGTGCTGGCGGCGCGCGGCTACCACGGCGCCAAGGTCGCCGACATCGCTCGTGAGGCGGGCGTCGGCGTCGGCACCTTCTACCTCTACTATCCGACCAAAGAGGCGGTCTTCCTCGAGTTGGTGGAAGTTGCCGCGTCGCAGTTGCGCAGCCAGATGTTGGAGGCGACGGCGCAAGGCAACGGCCCGGCCGACATATCGCGCAAGCGCATTCAAGTGTTCTTCCACTTCGCCGCGGAACACCGCGACCTCTTCCGCATCGTCTTCGGCCACGACGCCTCGTTTCACGACGTCGTCCGCCGCGCGCAGGAAATGTTCGTCGCCGACATCGTCCAGAACATCCGGGGTGGAATCGACGCCGGCGTCTTCCGCAATGGCGACGCCGAGATCTGGGCGCAGGCAATGGTCGGCATGTGTATCCAGGCCGTCTCCTGGTGGGTCGAGCACGAGGACGTCAACCCCAGCGAAGTCGCCGGCCAGATCGCCGACCTGGTGCAGCACGGAGTCGTCGCCCGAGTTGCCTGATCGGCTTCTCGCGCCGGCAGCGCCGGCGGGCGCACGCGTAAAAAAGTAGATTGCGGCGGGAACGGTCGGATCGTCGGCCTCGCTTCATGGCGCCGCGGACGGTACGCTGCTCGATCTGCCATGAATGCCACTTTCGCTGCATCTACTCGAACGATGCGCCTAAACTTGCTGACGGTCTCCGTCGTCGCACTGGCGTTCGTACCCGCCGCCGACGCAGGTCTTGCCGCCACCGCCACGGCGTCGGTAGCGGCCACCGCCACGGCAACCAGCGCCGCCGCA
>JBGTMF010000551.1:0-4040 GCA_041743795.1 Thermodesulfobacteriota bacterium
GCGCGCGAGCGTGCGCTGGCGGCGCCGCACGTCGGCGCCAAGCGCCCGCCGCACGCGCTCGATCAGCGCCTCATCGAACGCCTGATCTACGACGTCGAATGCCCCGGAGCGAAACGCCTCCACCGCAACCATCGCTTCTCCGTATCCGGTGAGCAAAATGACCGGGATGCTGGTGCCGCGCCGGCTCAACTCTTCGAGGACCGCGACGCCGCTCATCCCCGGCAGACGCATGTTCACCAGGAGGCAGCCAGGAGTTTCGACGTCGAAACTGGCCAGAAAATCCTCGCCGCTGTGGTATTCGACGACGGCGAAGCCCGCCGAGCGAAGGAGCCATAGAAGAGATCGCTGCGAGTTGAGCTCGGCCTCGACGACAAATATCGTCGTCGGCAGATCCGTAGTTCCACTTACGTTCCGCGAGATCACTCCGACGGGGTCAAAGCCGTCTTCACCGTTGTTGTACTCCACCCCTGGTTCCTCCATCACCGCATTTGCATCCATGATCGCTCTCCTCCCAATTCGTATTGAGTGGACTCACCCCACCCCAAGAACTGTGCCAAACCGAGATGGATCAAGACGGCCTTGCCCGTGATACCGGCAGTGTCCGTCACACAGGACACCGGGCTTGTGCATGCCCGGAATAGCGGACAGCCAGCGCGTCGGCTCATCGACATGAAAAGGCCGAGCAAATGATAAGCGACGCGCTCATTTCGGGCCTTTCCGACCTGTCGCGGCATTTGATAGATTCTCGCGGCGATGGTGGAACACGAGCCTCTGGAAGAGTTTGCCCGAGTCCGAACCGAACGCGACTTGTACCGCCGCATACTCGAGCTCGGTGAGCACCCGGAGCTCGAGCCCTTTTTGCGCGAGGCACTGGCGCTGATCGTCGAATCGACCGCCGCACAGCACGCGTATCTCGAGCTGTATGGAGCCAACGACGACGCGACGCGATGGTGGATCGCACACGGATTTCGCAATGAGCAAGTCGACGCAGTGCGATCGAAGATCTCAAACACCATCCTGGCCAGGGCGATTGCCACCGGCAGAACAATCGTCACACCCTCGGCGATGCTCGATCCGCAGTTCGATCAATTCGAGAGCGTCCGCCTGAAGAAGATCGAAGCAGTGCTCTGCGCGCCGATCGGATCGACGCCCGTCATCGGCGTCCTCTACCTGCAAGGGAGAGAGAGACCGGGACTGTTCGACCGCGACGAACGCCAGATCGCAGAGATATTCGCCCGACACCTTGCGCCGATCGCCGGACGGCTGATTGCCGAGATTCGTTCACACGACGAGACGGACCCGACGGCGCGGTACCGCGAGGTGTTGGATCTCGAAAGTGTCATCGGCCGAAGCCGGTCGCTCGCCAACGTGCTCAAGCAAGTCTCCATCGCCGCGCCGGTCGACGTCGGAGTGCTCATCACCGGCGACTGCGGCACCGGAAAGAGCCAGTTGGCCGAAGTCATCCATGCCAACAGCGCCCGGCGGTCAGCGCCTTTCATCGAACTCAACTGCGGTGCCCTGCCGCACGATCTGATCGAGAGCGAACTCTTCGGCGCCGTCGCCGGCGCCTTCACCGGCGCCACGGTGGACCGCAAGGGGAAGGTCGCCGCAGCCGAAGGCGGCACGTTGTTTCTCGATGAGATCAGCGAGATCCCGCTCAGTGCACAGAGCAAACTCCTGCAGCTCCTGCAGAAGAAATCGTACTACCCCCTCGGGTCCGACGAATTGGCGAGAGCGGACATCAGGCTGATCGCAGCCACCAACACCGATCTCTCAGCCGCCGTGCGCGACAAGCTGTTTCGCGAGGATCTCTTCTACCGATTGAACGTGCTGCAAATTCACGTTCCACCCCTGGCGCAACGGCGCGAAGACATCGCGCCGCTGGTTCGCCATTTCTGCCAGATCGCCTGCGAGCGCCATTCTCTCGGAGCTCTGGCGGTTTCCCGCAGCGCACAGATCGCCGCCGAGACCAGCCCGTGGCCTGGCAACGTTCGGCAACTCGCCAACGCATGCGAAGTCGCTGCCGTACGCGCCGCCAGCGAACGGGTCGATGCAATCGAAAACCATCACCTGTTTCCCGAAGCCGCCGACCCGATGGCCGAGCAGTTGACGTTCCAGCAGGCGACCCGACACTTTCAGGCCGGCCTGTTGCGCGACGTGCTCGAGAGCAATCAATGGAACATCGTCAAGACAGCCGAGCAGTTGGATCTCGCTCGCTCCCACGTGTACACGCTGTTGCGCAGCCTGAAGATCGAGCGCTGATCCTCATTAGCGCGTGGAGCCGACGCGCTCGAGGTCGGCAACGGCGCGTTGCAGTTCCTCCAGCAGTCCTTCGGGCGCCCGGGTCAGTCCGTCGGCAACCGCCCGGTAGTACCACAGCGTGCCGTCGCGGCCGCCCTTGAACTTGCTCCAAACGGACTCGCCTCCGGCACGGCAGTCGGCGGTGATCGAACGAACGTTGTGCAGCTTGTCGGCGGCGGCGACCATCTGCGCGCTCGCTGTCATCCGATCGAGCCGCGCGACGAACGCTTCCTTGCGCACCAACCACTCGGGCTTCGGCTCCTCGTCGGTGTCCGAGCACTCGTCGACGACACCGGCCACGCGATCGCCGAACTTTTCGCGCACCTCGTTCAAGGTCGCTGCCTGGTCCTCGACCGCGTCGTGGAGGAGCGCGGCGATCGCCTCGTCCTCGTCGCCACCGGCTTCCAACACCAGTGCGCAGACGGAAAGCAGGTGGGCGATATACGGAATCTCGGTTCCCTTGCGCCACTGCTCGGCATGGCGATTGGCCGCAAACGCCAGCGCCGCTTCGAAACGCTTTCCCAGTATCATCCGTTCGTTCTCCCTGTTGGCGTCATCGCCGCCGGGTCTTTGCCGCCGGCGGCGTCGACCACAGGCGCTCGACCAGTCCCGAGGCGCGCGCCACCCGCTGCTCGACGGCCTTGGCCACGATAGCCGGACTCGCGTAGATCGTCACCTTGCGGCGTGCCCGCGTGACCGCCGTGTAAAGTAACTCGCGCGTCAGCAGCGGCGACAGTTGATCCGGCAGAACCACTGCCACCTCGTCGAACTCCGACCCCTGGCTCTTGTGAATCGTCATCGCGTACACGGTCTCGTGCGCCGGCACACGGGCGATCGACAGCGACCTCACATCCGCCCGGTCGCGAAAGTGGGCGCGCATGCCGCCGCCCTCGCCCTCGAGCAACAGTCCGACGTCGCCGTTGAACAACTCCGTCTCTACATCGTTGTGCAGGACCATGACCGGACGACCGGGGTAGTGATCGCCGTCGGACGCAATGCGGCCCGCGGCCCGCAATCCTTCCTCGATGCGCTGGTTGACGCCCTCGACACCGAGTGGACCGCGGCGCAGCGCGCAGAGAACGCGAAAGCGGTCGAGACTGCGCAGCCGCTCGACCGCCGGCGCGTCTGCGAACAGTTCGTCGTACGCTCGCACGAAACGCTCGTACGGGCCTGCATCGACTTCCAGCCCGGGACAGAGCGCGACCGATCCGTCGGTTTGGGCCGTGAGGACCCGAAGGACCGCATCGACGTCTCCGGCGTTAATGGCCGCCGCCAGCCGGCCGATGTCGCTGTGCTCGTCGTAGCGGTAGTTGCGCCGCAACTGCACGATGGCATCTCGGATGCCCGGCGTTGCGGCACCGCCGCCAGAGGCGCCGCCTTCCGGAAGGACGTCGCCGCCACCCAGCGCCGCTACCTGCTTTACCAACGCGGGCGAATAGTCGAACCGATCGGCCTCACCGCAGACGTCCGCGAGAATCGCACCGGCTTCCACCGATGCGAGTTGGTCGCGGTCGCCCAGCAGAACCACGCGGGCGGCTGGCGCCACCGCGTCCAACAGGCGCGACATGAGGGAGATGTCGACCATCGACGCCTCGTCGACAACGACAATCCCCGCGCGCAGCGGATTGTCCCGATGGTGGCGGAAGCGGGTGCGCCATCGCCGGTCGCGACCAAGGGCGCGGTGGATGGTCATCGCCTTGCCGGCGACCAACTCGCGAACGTCCTCGGCGCAGATGAGC
>JBGTMF010000552.1:0-14405 GCA_041743795.1 Thermodesulfobacteriota bacterium
CCACGCCGACGCCGACGCCCTCGCCGCCGCCGCGGGACTTCTGATGGGCAAGGACGCCGCGATCCCGGCGGTGCTGGTGCGCGGATTCCACACCGCCGACGGCCGGGGCAACGGCCGCGACCTGATCCGCGACGCCGAGACGGACCTTTTCCGCTGACGTTGCTGGATCGGCCTTTCGTCTGGCTGAGAACGATCTTCTGACTGAGGTCAGATCAGTCGTGAATAATGACCGACGTTCCCACCGGCAAGCGACTGTATAGGTACTCGACCTCTTCGTTGCTGACCGCAATGCATCCATCCGTCCAGTCGATGACCGGGATGTAGGGGCGATGGCCGTACCCGTGGATGCCGATCCACCCCCCCAGGGTGGTGGTCGACGCCGGTGACGCGACGCGGTCTTCGGCGACAAACAATTCCGCCCACTGGCGGGCCGAGATCAGCCCCGACTCGTAGCCGCGGTTGGCGTCATCGACGTTCGGGTAGTTGAGGCCGAGGAAGCGGTGGAACCGCTTCGAGTGATGCTTCTCTACGACGTGGTAGCGACCGACCGGCGTGCGTTTGTCGCCCTGCACTTCCTTGTGTCCCACCGGACTCCTGCCTAGCGCAATTTCGAAATCGCGCAGCAATTCGCCGTCCAGCCACAACTCCATGCGGTGCTTGCTCTTCCAGATGGCGAGGACGTAGCCCCCCTTGTCGGCTTGTGCCGTTCCGGAAACGAGGGCAAGGCCGATGAGGAGCGCCAGCACCAAACGCGCGCTGCGACGGCTCCGACTGCGTCGACGGATCATTCTCCACACGGCTTCTCTTTATCGCAGATGGTGCAGTCGAACGCGAGGCCTTGCCCAACCGCCGCAAAATTTGCATTGATCCGCCGCATGAGTAGCGGCACCGACAGCACCCTCATTCACCCGACCCCTGACGAACTCCGACGCGAGATGGTGACGACCATCCAGCGCTTCGTCGAGCGCGAGGTCGAACCCGTAGCCAGTGAGCTGGAGCACCGCGACGAGTACCCTCACCAGATCGTCGCCACCATGAAAGAACTCGGATTGTTCGGCGCAACGATTCCGACCGCCTGGGGCGGGCTCGGACTCGACACGCTCACCTACGCCATGATCGTCGAGGAGATCTGCGTCGGCTGGATGAGCCTCAGCGGCATCCTCAATACGCATCTGATGCTCGCCTACGTCATCCGCACCTTCGGCACCGAGGAGCAACGCGAAGAGTACCTTCCCGCCATGGCCCGCGGCGACCTGCGCGGCGCTCTCTGCCTGAGCGAAGCGCATGCCGGCAGCGATGTGCAGGGCATTCGCACCGTCGCGGTCCGCGACGGCGACGACTATCTGATCAACGGCGCCAAGATGTGGGTCACCAACGGTCGCAACGGCAATCTCTACGCGCTGGTCGTCAAAACCGATCCGCGGGCGAATCCACCGCACCGGGGCATGACGTTGTTCATCGCGCCGAAAGGTCCGGGGCTGACCGTCAGCCGCGACATCGAAAAGCTCGGCTACAAGGGCGTCGACACCTGCGAAGTCGTTTTCGAGGATTACCGCGTGCCGGCTGCCAACCTCCTCGGCGGCGAAGAGGGACACGGCATGCAGCAGGTCCTCAGCGGTCTCGAGGTCGGCCGGATCAACATCGCCGCGCGCGCCGTCGGCGTCGCCCGGGCCGCTTTCGAACGCGCCATTCGCTACTCGCAACAGCGTCACACGTTCGGCAAGCCGATCTGTGAACACCAGGCGATCCAGCTCAAGTTGGCCGACATGGCCACCAAGATCGACGCGGCTCGCCTACTGACGCACCGCGCCGCCAACCAGAAGGACCGCGGCGAGCGCTGCGACCTGGAAGCGGGCATGGCGAAACTCTTCGCCTCCGAAGTCTGCGCCGAGGTCACGCTCGAGGCCATGCGGGTTCACGGTGGCTACGGCTTTTCGAAGGAGTTCCCCGTCGAACGCTACTACCGCGACGCACCGCTGATGCTCATCGGCGAGGGAACCAACGAGATCCAACGCACGATCATCGCCCGCCAGCTGGTCAAAAAGTACCCCGCCTGAGCGGCGCCGGCGTTAACTCAACCGTCTGCGAGCGGCGCCGGTTCGTACCAGATCGGCGAGGTCCACGCCCGTTCCTGGATGACACGCACCTCCTCGGGATCCGCACACGCCGCCAGTTCGGCTTCGTCGCCGGCGCGAAGACACTGCAGGGCAGTCCAGCGACAGCTCGGGTTTTCTACGACGCGCGCGTAGTAGAACGCCGCCTCGTCCGGCGCGAACTCCGGATCCGTCCAGACGGAGCACAGCGTGTCGAAGCCCGATCCCACCGGCACGCAGTCGTCGCCGACCGAGGCGCCGTTGTCGCCATCGCCGGCTACCTCGAAGACACGCTCGCGCGCCACCCCATTTTGCGTCCACCCTTTTATGATCTGCACGCGTTGCAACGCCGTGCCGGGGTGTTCGGCGGTGCCGGGGTCTTTGATCGCCGTGACGAAGAAGGACGGCGCAGCCTGAGCCGGAGGCGACGGCAACACCGAGCCCATCGGCACGCCGCTCTGGTCGGCTCGCTCGACGGCGCGAAGGTCGCCGCACAGCCCGGCGTCCAGATTCCATCCGCCGAAGAAACGCACTACCATGCGCGGGCCGCTGGTGCCGTAGACTTCGCGGCGCTTCATCGCGTCGAACAGACTTGCGCGGCTGTTCTCCTCGGCCCATACCGCGGCCAGCCCACCCGGATTGAAGATCGGCCCGGAGCGGAACGAGCGACCGCCGAGACGCTCCTCGACTTCGTCGTCGACGTTGCCGCGGTGGCCCAACCAACTGGCGCCGTCGACCGCACCGGCGGTGCCGTTGTGCGTATCCGTGCTGGCAATGATCCCCAGCCGCAGGGGGTTGGCACCGATGCGTCGCTGTTCCTCGATTCCCGCCAGCAGTGCGCCGCGCACGAAGTCGACTCGGGAGACGCAGCCGCCGTTGGCGACGCCGCCGGATCCGGGTTCGTCCGCGCACGTTTCGAACGGCGGCGAGCGCAGTTTCTCGAAATCACAGAGCTCATCGGGCGCTCCAAACACTCCCACCAAGCCGGGAGAACACTCCGAGTCTCCCTTGTGCTGGTAGATCTCAACCAGAGGTTCGATCGCCGCGCGCATTTCCGCCTGCGATCGCTCTTGCCCGGGCGTCGACGCACCCGGGTACTCGATGGCGAAGGTGTTGCCGTTGCTCTGGTTGCTGTTGTGCGGGATTGCGATCGCGTCACAACCGTTGCCGGCGTCGAGGCAATCGCGGCGCAGCGCCGCCCACAGACCATCGGCACGCGGCTCATCGAAGTAGGACGTAGGAAACGGCACCGTGGAATTTCTGAAAATCACGTTGCGATGCTGCGCACTGGCGCCGGTATTGGCCGTGTATTCGTAGCCGATCAGCGTGGTGAAGGAACAACGCGCACTGCGGTCGTAGTGGGTCTCGGCGGCATCGACGATCGATTCCCACACCGATCGTGCCGCGCCTGGACAGCGCCCAGTGTCGCCGCAGATCTCCCGGTCGCGCATCGGATTGGTGTCGGTCAGCGTGATACCGAGCAACGTTTGCCCGAGGGATCCGTTCTCGCGGAAAGTCTCACAGAGCGAAGCCTCGTAGCCGGGCAATTCGGGGTTCAGGCAGATATCGACCTCGCCGAGGAACTCCGCGTGATCGGTCACCGCCGCGAAGTCGAGTGGACGCTCGAGGCGCAGCGACTGCGTCCCCGCCCCCGTCGCATCGAGCGGCGGCAGCGAGACCTCTTCGCCGATGGCGAAGCGATAGGCCTCGTTCGGTCCATTGCGCACATCGAAGGCATAGGCGTCGAAGGACAGCGCCGTGTGCACGTGCAGGTCGCCGAAATAGACGTTGCGCAACGAGTTGCGGTCGGCGCAGGCCATCCGCTCGTCCGCCACTCCAGGCCCATCGTCGTCGCCGCAACCGACCGCGAAGAGCATCCCGCATAGTACGAGCCGAGCGAGCATGCTCGCCAGATCCCACACGACCCGCACGTTTACAACCACCACAGTGACCGCCGGCGTGCAGGTACGCGCGGACTCCGTTCACGCGCGACGACAGCCGCCCCCGCGTAGCTTCCCGCCAACACAGCGGGTACACATGCACGGTTCATGATTCGTCTCGATCAAGTCTCCAAGCAGTACGGCGGGCAGATCCTCTTTGTCGAAGCGGCGGCCGCCATTCACCGCGGCGAGAAGGTCGGACTGGTCGGACCCAATGGCGCCGGCAAGTCGACGATTTTTCGGCTCATCACGCGCGAGGAGTTGCCGGACGACGGAACGATCTCCATCGATCGCGGGGTCACCGTCGGCCATTTCAGCCAGGATGTCGGTGAAATGACCGGCCGGCCTGTCGTCACCGAGGTGATGGACGGCGCCGGACCGGTCTCGTGCGTCGCCGCCGAGATGGCCGAGTTGGAGCAGGCGATGGCCGACCCGTCGCTCGACGATATGGATCGCCTGCTCGACCGCTTCGGCGAGGTACAGTCCCGCTTCGAGGCCTTGGGCGGCTATGAGCTCGAACCGCGCGCCCGCGAGGTGCTCGCCGGCCTCGGCTTTTCGCAAGAGATGATGGACGGCGACGTCGGCAACCTTTCCGGCGGTTGGAAGATGCGCGTCGCACTGGCGCGGATCCTGTTGATGCGTCCGGACGCGATGTTGCTGGACGAACCGTCGAACCACCTCGACATCGAGTCGCTGATCTGGCTGGAGAATTTCCTCAAGAACTTCGATGGCGCGCTGCTGATGACATCGCACGACCGCGAGTTCATCAATCGCATCGTCGGCCGGATCATCGAAATCGACGGCGGTGAACTCAACAGCTATTCGGGCGGCTACGATTTCTACGAGGCCCAGCGCGCGCAGAACGAAACGCAGGCGGAGGCCGCGTACCAGCGCCAGCAGTCGAAGTTGGCCAAGGAGATGCGCTTTATCGAGCGCTTCAAGGCGCAGGCCGCCAAAGCGGCGCAGGTGCAATCGCGCGTCAAACAGCTCGACAAGATCGACAAGCTCGAGCCGCCGAAGCGGCGCAGCACGCTGGTCTTCGACTTTCCCGCCTGCCCGCGCTCCGGCGACGACGTCGTCAAGATCGAGAAACTCGGCAAGCGCTACGGTGATCGCGTCATCTACGACCACTTCGACATGACCATCCGGCGCGGCGAGCGCTGGGCGGTGATGGGCGTCAACGGCGCCGGCAAGTCGACGCTGCTGCGGGTGGTGGCCGGCGAGAGCGAGCTGGACTGCGGCGCGATCACACTCGGAGCGGCCGTCGAGCTGGGCTACTTCGCGCAGCATGCTATGGAGGTGTTGGATCCGCGACGCAGCGTCATACAAACCCTCGAGGACGCCTTTCCGTTGGCCAACGTCGGCGCGTTACGCGCCCTCGCCGGCTGTTTCGGGTTTTCCGGCGACGACGTCGACAAACCGTGCCGCATCCTATCCGGCGGCGAGAAGGCGCGCCTGGTGATCGCTCGCATCCTCTACGCTCGGCCGAACGTTTTGGTACTCGACGAGCCGACCAACCACCTCGACATGGCGACCAAGGAAATGCTGGTGCGCGCTCTCGCCAACTACGAGGGAACGATGCTGTTCGTTTCGCACGACCGGCGCTTCCTGGCGCAGTTGTCGAACCGCGTCCTGGAACTCGGCGCGGATGGCCCTCTCCCCTATCCCGGCGGCTACCGCGAATACGTCGAGGCCAGCGGCCACGAGGCCCCGGGCCTGCGCTGAGGATAGGTTCCTACCTGGATTCGAGACCAGCCGACAGCAGCGGGCCCGGCGACGACCACGGCCGGCTGCGCGCGCTTGCGTCGCGAACCTCGAACAAAACGAAGGCCGACCTCTGGCCTTCGACCGTCAGAGCGCCCTTGTTGTCGAACTCCGCGATCTCTTCAACGCGTCCCGATAAGATCAACTGCCGCCGTTGCGCCGGCCGCGCCACGATGTACCCAATGTGTTTTTCGGTCAGGAATCGCAAGAGAACTCGTGGAGCGTTGACGTCCGGTGGCAGTTTCAAGGAGGCGTTTCCGCACCACAGGTACACATTCCAGGGCATCACCGCGGCTACGATGGAGTCCGCCGGAAGTCGGTCGCAAAGGTCCTTGTGGGGCGGAGGAGTTCGCAGCGCACCGTTGCGGATCGCCTTGACCCCGCTCATCGAGAATCTCGCCGGCAGGCTCGGCGCAACGTGATTCGCCAATAGAAGGAAGAAAGCGATGTGCG
This sequence comes from Thermodesulfobacteriota bacterium, assembly GCA_041743795.1. Classification (GTDB taxonomy): domain Bacteria; phylum Desulfobacterota; class Binatia; order HRBIN30; family CADEER01; genus CADEER01. The sequence continues at coordinate 6,251 of JBGTMF010000552.1, forward strand.
GCAGCCAGCGGATTGCCGCGCTCCACCGCGTCGCTCGCGACGCGAGTTGTGTCGCCAGCGTGTCCGCGACACCGGCCGCTACCAGTACCGTCAACAGCGCCGGATAGAGCAAGAAACGGAACTCGAAGGAGCTATAGTTCAACACCACGAGCACAGACAGGAGGATGGCGCCAAGCGCACAAAACGCCTGCTCGATGCTCGCTTCTCTGCGCAGAAGCCCAAAGGGAAGAACGACCGCCGCGACCCAGCCCAGGTGCAGGAAATTGGGGCTGATGAACAACCATTGGTACACCGCCACTAAGCGCGTTTCGAAAGTCGCGAGAATCGCGCCCCAATTCGCCTGGATGAAATCCCATTTCCCTGTGTAAACGCGATCGTAAAACTGGGCTTCTTGGGTATCGAGGATCTGCCCCATCACCCCGTATGCCTCGTAGGGCGCATATCCGGTCAGAAGCACGCTAGCGACATGCACGCAGACGACCGCGGCGACGAATGTGCCCAGGTATGTCCACAGAGAGAGCGATCGAATGGCCCCGCGCACGCCGACTCTCCAAACCACGGCTCCGGCAACTGGGATGATCATGGCGCCGAGATTTGGGCGGCTGCACCAGGCCAACAAGGTGGCAGCTGCGCAAGCCAACGCTCCGGTCGTCGAACGCGATACCCCGGGCAACGTCGCGATGATGAGGAGCAACGCAGCAAAACCAATCGCCTCAGTGAGCGGAACCGCCGCTACCATTTGCCATCCCGGCATAGTGGACACGACCAGCGCTGCGGCCACCGCGGCGGGCAATGACATCCAGCGGCAAGCCACGAGGACCACGGAGCCGACAATTGCGGCCGTCACGGCCGCATGCAGGGCATGCACCTCGCTCAGGGTGGCACCGAGACAGAAAGGCACGATCGCCAGCCACGAAATCAGCGGCGCGCGCACGGCGAAACCTGGCAGGGGTACGTCGGCCTCGAGGTAGTAGTTCCATTGTACCGCGTCGACGAAGCCACGCCCCTCGCAATAAGCGTGCGCGATGCCAACATGTTCGATCGCATCTGGCGTCAGCGTGCGAAACGCTATTGAGCCGTCGAGAGCTGGCCCCATTTCGAATAAGGTCACGGCGATCGATGCCATGACTGCAGCCAACGACCGCGCTCTCATTCGATGTAGCCGAGATCGCGCAAGCGCTGTTGCGTCGCTGCGTCTATCTCCACCTCGGTTCGCTCACCCCAATGCAACCGCGCACGGATCTCCGCGTCGCCCTCAACCCGTTGCTCGAGCGCCCGTCTCCGCGCGACCGGCACATCCGGCCCGCGCAGCGGATGCAACTCCCGCGGATCCTTTTTCAAGTCGAACATCATCGCTTCCGGCCCGCGTGTTGCTACGAGTAGCTTCCAATGCGGTCCGCGCAACGCGGTCCAGCTCTTGTGGTTGAGGAGAACCGCCGTATCTGGGGAGCCACTCGATGCCCCCGTCAGGTACTCCGCCAGGGAGCGGCCTGTCGCCTCGCGAAGTGGGGCGGCCCCCATCAAGTCGAGCAGTGTCGGCGCCACATCCTCTAGGGATGCGACGCCGCCAATCCTCGTTCCTGCCGGCACCCGGGCAGGAAAGTGTACAATCCACGGAACGCGAACCACCTCCTCGAACAGCGTCTTGCCGTGGCCCTTCTCCCCGTGTTCGAAAAACTCCTCGCCGTGGTCGGCCGTGAGCGACACGATCGTTTGCCCGGCGCGTTCCTTGATGGCGTTCAAGAGCCGACCGAACTGACTGTCCGTCCAGCGAATCTCACCGTCGTACAGGGCACGCAGGTGCTGCAGGTCGCGATCAGAAATACTCGCGTTGATCGCGCGATTGAGTTCGTAGTTGCGAACGTCGAGAGAACCCTCGTAGTCGGGGTCAAAAAGAGTCGCGTAGGGCGCCGGTGGAATATAATCGTAGTGGGGATCCCAGAGGTGGACGAAAAGGAAGAATGGCGTATCATCGTCTGCTGCAGATTCGGCGAGCCATTTGATCGCGGCATCGATGACCTGTTGCGCCGTCTCGTCTTGGTGCGAGACCAGATTCTGTAAATTGGTTGGCGCGTCCGTCATCTCCGCAGCGACGCCGAAGTTGACATACCGGTCGAATCCGCGCGCAAAGCCGTAGGCGTGATGAAGAAATGGCGCAGAAACGAATCCAGCCGTTCGATAACCGTGGCCGCCAAGGTGTGCAGCGAGCAAGATACGGTTCTCGTCAATCCGGTCGCGAGGACTGACGACACCGTGGACGGGAACGCTCAACCCCGCCAGCAATGTGACATGACTCGGCAGCGTCCAAGACGTCGGTGCCATGACCGTTTCGAACAGTCCCCCTGCCGCGGCGAGCTCGTCGATCGCGGGACTGGTATCGCGGTCGGCGCCGTAGGCCCCAATCCGGTCCGCGCGCAGGGAGTCTACTGAAACCAGAACCAAGTTCGGCCGTTCGGTGCGTGTCGATCGCTCGCAGCCACCCACTGCCAAACAAAGCAGTGCCGCCAACAGGTATGTCCGAGCAGATGTACTCACCTTGGTCGAGTTCGATACCGGCCCCCCTTGCGGAGAGGCCGGTTCGAATTCTCTACATAAGTGGTCCCAACGGGATTCGAACCCGTGTTACCGACGTGAGAGGCCGGCGTCCTAAGCCAAGCTAGACGATGGGACCGAGCGCACTAAAGTCTGTCTACTACCAGATACCCGCTGCGAGTCGACTGCCCTGCCCCGGCGGGTTTCGTCATACCCGGAGCGCTCCTGATCTTCGTAAACTGAGGAGGCAGGACTCGAACCTGCAATCGCCTGATCCAGAGTCAGGTGGCTTACCAATTAGCCCACTCCTCAACACTGCCGCACAAGCGAGACCCCTATTTGCGGCCCGTCGCGAAGTCAAGACCGAGTAGCCGCGTCAGCGTTGGCGCCGCTGCTCATTTACAGCGCAGGTGCTCACCAGATGGGCAACCTCAGCGTGACCCGCCAAGCCATCGCCGTCGATCAGCGGCGAGACAGGCTCGCCGACGCGGTGGTACGGATCATGCACAGCCTGCGCTTCGACGCGAACTCTCGCGTCTGACCCACACAGGGGAACCGCGAACCCAAGCCCAGCGGTCGCGGTTCCCCTGCCCCCCTCCTCCCCCTTGCATCCGACGAGTCCCCGCCTTCTACTCAACCGCAGGCCCCTCGGGCAAGTGCCGCACCGCGCGCGGAGACCACGTGCTTTCGTCGATCGCCGAGCGCAGCGTTTGTGCCAGATCCGACGGCGTCCACGGAGCGAGAACACGGCCACCCGACGGACGGGTTTGCTCGCGGACGTGGTCGGTGACGATGCCGATACGCGCCGAAGGGCGTACCTTGAGGATACCGGCGACCAGCGTCGACACCGGCCCGATCTCTCCCCGCTCGCCGATCACCAACAATAGGACCCGCCGATCCAACGCCTCGCGACAGGCGAAGAAAGCGCGCTCCAGTCCGCTGTCGCCGCTACAGTCGCAGACGATCAGGTCGACATTGCCCCGCTCGGAGCCGAACAGCTTTCGCAACGGCTCCGCAACCTCGGCCGGTCGACCGGGGTCGGATTCAACCACATCGAGCGCGATCGTCCGCGTCGCCAGCGCCGGCTCCAACGACCGCGACAAAGGCACGTCGTCGGTCAGCAAGAGAATTCGCGCTTGCGCGGCACCTGATCGTTTAGCGGCCATGTTCGTTCTCGCTGTCGCCAACTCCGCGGCAGCGGTAGCACGGTTTACCGGCGAGGCAAAAGGTCACAGCGGCGCGGCGCGTAACGAGCGTCATCGTCATCAGCGGTTGCCCACTTCTCCACCGCCGGCGTGCCGCGCCGATCCCGTCGCTCGGGCGCGACGGATACCGATCCCGCAGAGCGCGAGGTTGACGGCGCAGGCCCAGGTGCCAGCGTGGATACCACCAATCGCCTGGATGCCGGCGAAGAACGCGGCCAAGGATAGGACGATGCCGACAATCGCCGCCCGCCACACGGTGTTTGCGTCGAGTTCGGGAAAGCGCAGCCCGAGAATGAAGGCCGGCGCGACCTGGATGAGCAGCTCCATTTTGATCTCGATGAGGCGCCAGAGCGTAGTCGGTGGGCGGGTAGCGAGCAGCACTACCCCGCCGATGATCACCCACGACGCCCATTTGCCGATGCGCGCGAGACGCTCCTCACCGTAGTCTGGCCGCAGCTCGCCCACCAGATCGCGCGCCACCATCGATGACAACGACAGCAACGAGGAATCCGCCGTCGACATGATCGCGGCCAGCGCAGCCGTCAGGACGAGAACGGAGACGACCTCACCATACAAGCCGAAACCGGCTATGACGGCGAGCACCTCGGCCATGATTCGATCGGCATCGACGCCGCTGCGGCCGGGGATCAAACCGTGCGCCAGGATGCCGATCGCCAACGCCGCCGATGTCGTCACCAACGGCATACAGACCATCACTCGCAGCGACCGCTGCAACGCCCCACGGTCGCGTGCCGCGTAGATCCGCTGCAGCGCGTGCGGGTAAACGGCGGCCCCAACGCCCATTAGAACCATCGAACTCGCCCATCCCGCGCACTGCGTCCAGCCCGGCACGGCGACCATCGACGGAGCCTCGACGGCTAGCTGCTCGCTGATCTCCGCCAACGACCCGACCCGTCCCCACACCAAGCCGAGGACGAGAAACAATCCGACCAACAAGAGAACTCCCTGCACCAGGTCCGTCCACGCCACACTGCGCAACCCGCCCAAAGTCTCGTAGACGCCGATGACGACTCCCAGCACGACGACGCCCGCCCAAAAGGGAATCTCACCGCCCGAGATGCCGACCGCCATGTGCCCCATGGCGAGGAACTGCGCGTACAGGTAGTTGAGCAATCCGATCGCCATCACCAGCGAGAGCAGCGCCGCCAACCGCGAATCAGCGAAGCGGTGCCGGATGTAGTCAGCCGGCGTGATGAAACCGTGCCGGTGCGCGAGGACGTGCAACGGCGGCGCATAGGTCAAGTAGACCAGCACGACGGACATCATCATGCCGACGCTCATCATCCAGGCGAAGCCGATGCGGTAGGCTTGGCCGGTGTAGCCGAGAAACGTGTTGCCGCTGTATTGCGAAGCGTAGAGGGTCGCCAGCAGGATGACGAACCCGAGGTTGCTGCCGGCCAGGTAGAAGTCGCTGAGCGACCCGGGCGCGTTGCGGCGATGCCCGCGCCACCCGAGAAACACCAACAGGGCGAGATATCCGCCGACGATCGCCGCCGCAGTCGCAGTCAAGGCACCCGCCGCTCAGAGTTCTTCGGCACCGCGCTCATCCCAGAGACGAGGAAGGCGCAGCGCCACGATCGAGGCGATCGCGACGTAGCAGGCAAACGATACGACGCACCACAGCGGTACGCCGAAGACGAACGGCCTGCCGTCGCCGGCGGGAAAGTACCACGGCACAGAAAGGCAGAGCAGGACGACGATCGTCCAGCCGAGCGCCCGCGATGGCCCGGCGTCAGCGGTTCGTGATGTACGCGCCATCTTCATCTTCCGTCATCTTCTTCCTCCCCTTGGCCGCTCGCGCCCGGGCGTCGCGACGCGTCTCACTTCACCCGGATCCACGACCGCAGAAAGGGCAGCAGGGCGAGACCGGGAAATGCCAACAGGAATGTCATGGCGAAGTACGCATCGTAGCCCAGTTGCGTCGTCGCCCAACCGCTCGCCGCCCCGGCGATGTCGCGGGAAAACGCGAAGATCGCCGACAGCAGCGCGTATTGCACGGCGGCGTGCCGCTTTTCGCAGATGTGCATCAAGAAAGCGAGGAAGGCCGCCGTGCCGAGGCCGCCGGTAAACGATTCCACCAGCGACGCTGCGTAAATCGAAATCCGAGCCGGCTCCAACAGAGCAGCACCGGCGCCCGCCAGCGACGAGACCTGCAGCGTCGGCCGCGCCGGATCGAGCCAGGCCACACCGGCGTAGCCGAGATTCGACACGGCCTGGAGAAGGCCCAGCAACAACAGGCCGCGGAAGATCCCCCAGCGATCGGTGAGACGGCCGCCGATCAACGCGCCGGCGATCGTCGCTCCGATGCCGATCGAAGTGGAGACCAAGCCAATCTCTTCGACGGCGAGGCCGCGGTCGACCCAGAATGGCTTCACCATCGGCGCCATCGCCGCATCGCCGAGCTTGTAGATCAAGATGAAGAGGAACAGCGCCCACGCGCCCGGCCGTTCGGCCCAGCGCCGCAGCGCAGCCAGCGATCCGCCCCCATCCTGCCGGCCGGGAGTCGCCGGCACTGGCATCGCACGCGTCGCCACGGCAAGCGCGGCGAAGATGGCGGCGGCACACCAGAACACCCCGGGCCAGCCGATCCAGCCGCGCAGAAGCAACAAGCCGCCACCGGCGACGATCAACGCCACCCGGTACGCCGACACCCGCACACCGTTGGTGTCCCCCTCCTCGCCGTCCTCGATGAGGCCGATCGTGTACGCATCAATGGCGATGTCCTGCGTCGCCGAGGCGCAGGTGAGGGCGATCAGCGTGAGCCACAGACCGAGCGAGATGGCACCCGGTTCGAACAGCGGAATCGCCGCCGTAAAGACACTGAGCGCCAGCAGGCATGCACCGATCCAGTCCTGACGTCGGCCGAGGCGATCGACCAGCGGCGACCATAGAACCTTCAAGGTCCAGGGCAGGCCGAGCAGAGAGGCGAGGCCGATCTCCGTCAGGTCGACGTCGTGAACACGGAAGTAAACCGGCAATACCTCCTTGACGATGCCGAACGGCATCCCCTCGGCGAAGTAGAGGACGGCTACCCACGCGAGCTTCTGCCTCAGTCTCATTGCCCCGCCCTCGTCAGCCCTGGTGACCTGAGTTGGAAGTTCGTTGCATAAGCCTTGATGTGACGAATCTCTGACAGGACACTAGCAACCCTGCACGATCTTCTCGCTCCCTGCGCCGGAGCCGCGGCGCTCGCCAATTCGCTGAGGCCACATTGCCGCTGCCAATGTTCGGACCGCGACCCGTGCTACACCGAAGCCGTAGTCCACCGCAAAGCGCCGGCGGCAGCCAGTCCGTGGGCAAACCGCAAAGGCCATTGACTTCACCGCCGTCGGCGCGAACAATTCCAGCATCGCTGCGACACGGGTAAACGCGGAGGAGGTCGAGGCATGAGACGGGAGCAAACATCGCTGGCGCCGACATTCCTGGTGGCGATGCCGCAGCTCCAAGACCCCAATTTCAATCGCAGCGTGGTTCTCCTCTGTGAGCACCACGAGGGCGGCTCGATGGGCCTCGTCATCAATCGGGACACCGACACCCTCGCTTCTGAAATCGTCGACTTCGACCCGCCGCCGGAGGCCGAGAGCGGTCTCGGGGTGTCGATCGGCGGCCCGGTCGATCCGCAGCGCGGCTGGCTGCTGTTATCGCAACCAGTCAGCGACGCGATCGAGGTCGCCCCGGGGCTATTCCTCTCCGCCTCACGCGACGTCCTGCGCGAGATGGTGACGGGCAGCAAACCCGGCTGTCGCTGCCGGTTCCTCGTCGGCTATGCCGGTTGGGGGCCGAAGCAACTCGATCAGGAACTCGCCGCGTCGGCGTGGCTGGCGGTTCCGATCAACAGCGACCTGCTCTTCGAGGCTCCCAGCGACGACGTCTGGGAACTGGCGATCCGCCAACTCGGCGTCGACCCGAGCGCGCTGGCCATGGGTCCGGGAGTGCACTGACGCGCCGATGGCGAATCTCGGTCGGTAGCGCCTGCATGCTCCGGCGCCTGCGCTGGCGATCGAGCTAGTCGGGCTCCTTGGCTTCTATTTGCAGATAGGTTTGCAGATCGGCGATTTCGCGTGCGGCGTCGGCTGCGCGCACCGCATCGTCTCCCAGCAGCGGCAGGGCGCGGCTTAGTTGGTCGAGGGCCCTCACGTATTCGCCCCGCAAGCGCGCGGCGACGCCGAGGTGGTAGAAGCCGGCGCCCTGTTCACCGGCACGGCCGGCGAGTAATGCGTACCCTTCATGCGCCGGATCCAACTCCGGCTCGGCTCGCCAGGCGCGCTGGTACGCGTCACTGGCGCCGGCCGTATCCTGCGACGCCTCCAATGCCCGGGCGAGATCGACCCATGCCATGCCGTCCTCCGGCTCGTTCGCCAGGTGTGCCCGCAACAGCTCGGCGGCTGCCTCGGGCT
>JBGTMF010000553.1:0-7199 GCA_041743795.1 Thermodesulfobacteriota bacterium
TCGGCCGCGCCGACACGATCCGTTTGGGCGTCACGCCCCATGTCTTGGCGCCCGCCATCGCGACCGCCGTCTTGCCGCCCGGCGTCGCGCTTGTAGTGATCGGCTTCGCCGCCGGCAAGACCCTGTCGCCCCTGGTCGGCCCGGCCGCGGAACTGTTCGCGCGATGTCGCCGCCTGGCGGTTATCGCGGCCATAGCGCTGCTGCGTCTTCTGGTCGCGATACTGCGCGCCCTTGCGGTGCTCGACGTTGTGGTTCCAGTCCTTGTTCGAAATGTTGGTCCGATTGAACTCGTTGTAGCGGTTGACGTTGATGTCGACGTTGCTGTGACCGTACCCCCAGCTGCAGTTACCCCAAAGCGCCGCTCCGACGGCCATGCCGACGCCGAACGACACCATGGAGGTCGCCGCGACATACCCGGGCGGGTAATAATAATATGGTGGATACGCGGGATACGGCCATGTGCCGTAGACTACGGTCGGATTGTAGGTCGGTACGTAGACGACCTGGGGGCTCGCCGGTTCTACTTTGATGATCGTCTGCGACGGCGGCGCCTGCTGGACCGTTACGGTCTGCTCGACATTGACCGGAGGTGGCGGCGCCGGCTCGACGATTACCTTCTGCTGTTCGTTCGACTCCAGATTGCCTTCGGCCTTGGCCGTTGCACGCAGGCGCTGTACCGCGTCCATTACATCGGTTTGCTGTGCGAGAAACGCGTCCCCCAGCTTCTGGGTCCAGTCCAGCTTCTCGTCCATCATGGAAATCACCGGCGGAAACGCCGTGAGGGACTTGACGCTGGCATCCCAGGTCTGTTCCTGCATCGCCGCTTCCAGCGCCTCGCCGGTCACACTCGAGTTGCTCTTCACCCAACGCGCCGCCGCGACGACTTCGAGCGGATAGGTGGAGGCCATCAGAACCTGCGCCAAAAGCGAGTCCGGATAGAGCGCCACTGGTGCGACGATTTGCTCGATCTCCTCCGCATTGAACGGTTTCGCAGCTGAGCCATCCTGAGCAAGCGCGCGGCCCGCTGCCAAGGTGCAGAGAAGCATCATCAAAGTCCAGCTTGCAGGACGGTACGCCATTACACTCCTCCGCAGAGCCCAAGCGAGATCATCAGCACCCGCGCATCTCGATACTCCTCCTTACGGGAGTCGTCTAGCCAAGCATACTCCGACCGGCCTTGGCTCGCTCAGACACCCGTCCGTCTCCGTCAACGGCAAGTGCAGTACGGTGGAGGCAGTCGCGGCGGGAACAGCGCTCCCCTTCAGGCCATGCCGTAGTCGATGGACCGCGAGGCAAAGTCTTTGAGCCGATTGAAGGTGTCCACTGTCGTTCACCTGTCCGCGGCAACGCGCGTCGGAAACCGAGGTCGCGGGTCCGCGCCCGGGAAGAACAACTGTTCCCCGTTGACCTTGTAGTCGGCGATCGCCAGCTGCCCTGTCGGTGAGATCAGCCAGTCGACGAACGCCTGCCCCAGATCGCTCTTCACATGCGGGTGTACGGCGGCGTTCACCAGGATGACGCCGTACTGGTTGAACAGGCGCCGATCGCCTTCGACGGCGATCGCGAGCTCACCTCGGTTCTTGAATGAGATCCAGGTGGCGCGGTCGGTCAGCGTGTATGCGTTCATGCCAGAGGCCGTGTTCAGCGTCGGCCCCATGCCCGAACCGGTATCTTTGTACCATGCGCCCTGGGCTGCGCCGACCTCGATGCCAGCCGCCTCCCACAATCGTAGTTCGGCGAAGTGCGTCCCGCTGCGATCGCCACGCGAGACGAACGGCGAGCGCGCCGCGGCGATCTTGCGCATCGACGCGACGACGTCTTCGCCGCCGCGCACTTCGGCCGGATCGGACTTCGGGCCGACGAGTACGAAATCGTTGTACATGACGTCGAAACGCCGCACACCGAATCCGTCGGCGACGAACTTCTCCTCCAGGTCCCTCGCATGCACGAAGACGACGTCGACATCGCCGCGCCTGCCGAGGTCGAGCGCCTGACCGGTGCCGAGTGCCACCACCCGCACCTGCAATCCGGCCGTCTTCTCGAAGATCGGCAGAATGTGGTCGAAGAGCCCCGACTGCTCGGTCGAGGTGGTTGATGCTACCGTGATGTAGTTCGTCGCCGACCCCGCAGCCGGCAGGAGCACAACACCTGCCATAAGAATCTGTTTCAGGTCCACGGCAATTCTCCCTCTACAAACGCAGCCGCCTCGGCTGTTATCGGCCGCTGAAAGAATGCATCCACCGCGGCGCGTTCGGTGAGCCGCCCGGCGTGGAGGAAGAGGATCTCGTCGGCGAGACGCCGTGCCTGACCGAGGTTGTGCGTCGTCATGATGACCTTCGTTCCGGCGGCGTGGATCGCTGCGATGATGGCCTCGACATCGCGCGTCGCTGACGGATCGAGGTTGGCGGTGGGTTCGTCGAGAAACAATACCTGCGGCCGCAAGGCCCAAGCGCGCGCCAGGGCCAGGCGCTGCTGCTCGCCAACCGAGAGAACCCGAGCCGGACGATCGGCAAGATGTCGCACGCCGACATTCTCCAGCGCCGCCATAGCGCGCGGCCGCCGTTCGGCCCGCGCTACCCGCGCCGCCTGCAAAGCGTACACCACGTTGGCGAGCGCGGAGCGACGCAGCATCACCGGCCGCTGGAAGACCATAGCCTGGCGGCGCGGCTGCCCTGGGACCTCCGGTTCGTTCCAAAGCACGGCGCCCGTGCTCGGGGCGAGCAAGCCGTGGCAGATGCGCATCAGCACGCTTTTACCAGCGCCGTTGGCGCCGAGGATCACTGTACGCGGACCGGCCGTCACCTCGGCGGTGACGCGATCGAGGATGATGCGACCGTTCACACGGAATCCCACCTCAGAGAGCCGAAGCGGCAACAGCGCCGTCATCCGAACCTCCTTTGCGCCGTTTCCTTGATGAGGAACGCCGCCGCGTTTAGGACGAGCACCAAGAGGATCAGGACGATGCCGAGGCTGAGCGCCAGTGACAGATCTCCCTTGGAAGTCTCCAGGGCGATCGCCGTCGTCATGACGCGGGTAACGCCGTCGATGTTGCCGCCAACGATCATTACCGCCCCGACCTCAGCGCTGGCACGCCCGAGGCCGGCGAGCACGGCGGTGACCAGCGAATAGCGAATGTCCCACAGCAGTGTCGTCGCGGCGGCTACACCCGACACACCGAGTGAACACAACTGCTCCTGGTACTCGCTCCACGCGTCTTCCACCCCCTGCCGCGCCAGGGCGGCGATGATCGGCAGGACGAGCAGCGTCTGTGCAATCACCATTGCCGTCGGGGTGAACAGCAACCCGAGCTCGCCGAGCGGCCCGGCGCGCGACAGCAACAGATAGACGACGAGACCGACCACCACCGGCGGCAGGCCCATCAGGGCGTTGAGCAACACGATCAGCGCATGACGGCCGGGAAAGCGCGCCACCGCCACCGCCGCGCCGAGCGGCAGCGCCAACAGCGTGGCGAAAAGGACCGCGCACAGGCTGACCGCAATGCTCAGGGTCGCGATCTCGACCAACTTCGCATCGCACGACGTGATCAGACCGAGTGCACCGAGCAGCGCCTCGGCGATACCGTTCAGTGGGCTCTCCCCGGATGCGGAGGACCGCCGCGTCCCACCTTCCGCGCCGCCCCGCGCCGCCCTCTCGCCGTCATGCAGAAGCCCTATGGCGCTTCGCCTCGCGCGGTCAAGCTCTGCATCCGAATGAGACTTCACGCGGCGCGATTGTCGCGGGCGCGTAAATTTGGCAGTGAGGAGGCAACATACACTCCGAGGTTCCGAGCCCACGGCGACCCGGGGTCATCAGATCCCTCGAAAGCACCAACCGCGATGGTGATAGACATGATTCTCCCCGCTCCTCCCACCCGAGTTCCGGCAGCCCCGCTATGTCCGAAGAGACCGTAGACGTCCTCATTATCGGTGCCGGCGCCGCCGGGGCGGCGTTCGCCTGGAGCATGGCCGACACCAAGATGAACATCCTCTGCCTGGAACAGGGCGACTGGGTGAAACACGACGACTACCCCGGCGTCGGCGACGATTGGGAAATGCGCCAGTTCGGCGATTTCGGCCTCAGCCCCAATGGACGCGGCCGGCGCGAGGATTATCCGGTCAACGACAGCCAGTCGCCGATCAAGACGTCGATGTTCAACGCCGTCGGCGGCAGCACCATCCTCTACGCGGCGCATTTCCCGCGCATGCATCCGTCGGACTTCCGCGTCCGCACCCTCGACGGCGTCGCCGACGACTGGCCGCTCGACTACGCGCAACTCGAACCCTACTACGAAGTCAACGCGCGCATGATGGGCGTCTCCGGCCTGGCTGGCGATCCCGCCTACCCGCCCAAGCAATTGCCGTTGCCGCCGCTACCTCTCGGCCTCCTCGGCGAAACGCTGGCGGCCGGATTCAACAAGCTCGGCTGGCACTGGTGGCCATCGGATAGCGCCATCGCCAGCCAGGACTACGAGGGGCGCACCGGGTGCATCAACGCCGGCACCTGCCTGGTGGGATGCCCGCATGGCGCCAAGGCGAGTACCGACGTGACCTACTGGCCGCTGGCGCTGCGCCAGGGGGTGCGCCTGAAGACGCGTTGCCGCGTGCGCGAGATCACACTCGGTGGCAACGGCATGGCCGACGGCGTCATCTACTACGACGAGGAAGGAGTCGAGCGGCGCCAGAGGGCGGAGGTCGTCGTCATCGCCTGCAATGGCATCGGCACACCGCGCATCCTGCTCAACTCTCGTTCGGCGCAGTTCCCCGATGGCCTCGCCAACCGCAGTGGCCTGGTCGGCAAGCGACTGATGTTCCACCCCTACGCGCTCGTGCGCGGCGTTTTCCCCGACCCCCTCGATGGCTACAAAGGAGCCACCGGCTGCTGCATCATCAGCCAAGAGTTCTACGAGACCGATCGCGAACGCGGTTTTGTGCGAGGCTATTCGTTCGAGATGCTGCGCGGCATGGGCCCCGTCTTCACCGCTCTGTCCGGCATGTCGTCCGGTCACGTCCCCTGGGGCGACGGCCACCACGACGGCTATCAGAGCCTGTGGGATCGCACCGCTGGCATGGTAGTGATCTGCGAAGATCTACCGGAGGAGTGCAATCGCGTGACGCTCGATCCGGACCTCACCGACGCCGATGGTATCCCAGCGCCAAAGATCAACTACCGCCTGAGCGACAATAGCAGCCGCATGCTCGAGCACAGCGTCGCGCGCGCAAGCGAGGTGCTGCACGCCGCCGGCGCGCGCGAATGTACCTCGGAGGCACCGCTGAAGCCGGCCGGCTGGCATCTGATGGGCACGGCGCGCATGGGAACCGATCCAAATACGTCGGTCGTCAACGAGTGGGGCCGCTGCCACGACGTGCGCAATCTGTTCATCATCGACGGCAGCATCTTCGTCACCTCCGGCGGCGTCAACCCAACCAACACCATCCAGGCACTCAGCCTGCACATCGCCGACACCATGAAGCGCAACCTCGCCAACCTGTTCGACTAACGATCAGCTAGCAGCGTTCGGTGTAAAGATGACCGATTCGGATTACAGACTCAGCGACGAACAGCGGCGCCACCTGGCGGGCCTGCTCGACTGCATCATTCCGCCCAGTACGAAGTACGATCTTCCCGGTGCCGGAGAACTCGGTGTCGGGGCATTCATCGAAGCGGAGCTACTGCGCAATCCGCAGCTACGGCTGGTCGTCGAACCCGGACTGGCACTGTTCGCCGCGCAGTCACGCGAGCCAGATTCCGGTACCGCCATGCAACGGCTGCAAGCCGACGCGCCGGCGCTTATCCCGACGCTTCTGTTCCACGCCTATGTCGCCTACTACCAGAACCCACGCATCACCCAGGTTCTCGGGTTGGGTGGTCGCCCACCCCACCCCGGTGGCTACCCGATGGCCGCCTCCGATCTGTCGATCCTCGACCCCGTCCGCCGCCGCGGCAAACTCTACCGCGACGCCGGATCAGCGACGCCTGAAGGGAAATGATCCATGGACCCATCCATTTTGACACCGATGCTGGCCCTCATCGTCTGGACGGCGGTGATCTGGGTGTGGATGTACGCAACCCGCATCCCGGCAATGCGGCGTGCCGGGCTCGATGCCGGCAAGATCCAGCGAAAGAGCGATCTCGATGTCCTACCGATCGAGGTGCAGCGCATCGCCGATAATTACAACCACCTGCACGAACAGCCGGTGATCTTCTACGCGTTGCTGACCTACTGCTACCTCAGCGGCAATGTCGACAGCCTCAACGTCGGCCTCGCCTGGGCATACGTCGCCGCGCGGGTCGTACACAGTTTGATCCAGTGTACCTTCAACTTCGTTCCGGCGCGCTTTGCGGTGTTCGCTCTGGGCTCGATCGCGCTCTTCGTCATCACCGCTCGTTGCCTGCTGGCGCTGCCGGGCTGAACCTTCACTTCAGGAGCTCTGCCATCGGTCGGTGGCATAGTCGTAATAGCGGTCGATGCGCACGCCGTCCCAGTGGTAGAGAAGAAACGCGTTGCCGGCCGGCAACGGACCTACGACTCGCGGCCGGTAGGCGGCGACACACTCGCTCGAGGGCAAGCGCACGCTGCGATAGACGAGGCCGCTGGACCCGCTCGCACGCAGGGCAGTGCCGAAAGCCTGGCTGGCCGTGTAGTCGTCGGCATCGTACACATCGCGCATCCTGGCGCGGCGAATGTCGTGCAGCAGCGCGTCAACGCCGCCGATGAGCACGCGCATATCGAGGTCGCACGGGGACTCACCGGTCGCCGCGAAAAAGCGACCAAAATGATAAGCGGTCTCGGCAATCGCGCAGTTTCGCGTTCGCGCGGTGTAGTAGACACCGTAACTGCCGTCCGAGAACCGCGACGGCCGGCCAATGTGGGTGAAGGCCGCCATCACCCAACTGGCGCCCGGACCCGTTACCCGATCCTCCGGCGCCACCAGGCGGACATCACCTACCTCGTCGCGCAGCCGCTCGTTGGTGAGTCCCTCGACCGCCAGGAGCGCATCCCAATCGCTCGCCTTGGCGACGCGCTCGAAAAGGGCGATTGGCGGATAGCGGGCGGGAATGATGCGGTAAGTGCGCCGCCACGTAACCCGGACTTTCGCTGGAGTGCGCCGCACAGCGCCGCTTCAGGCACCCTGCCCGCGCACCGCGTCGAGGTACGCGCGCACCGCGGCGAGGTCGGTCACATCACCGCCGAGCATGCG
>JBGTMF010000554.1:0-12912 GCA_041743795.1 Thermodesulfobacteriota bacterium
CTTGGCCTCGCGCGCCGTCGGATCGCTGCGCACCGTATCGCGCAACGCATGGCTGCGCGGCTGTAGAACGACGCCGGCGTAGAGGCAGGCGAGCAGAGCGAAGCCGGCGGTGCCGGCAGTGACCAACCAGGCTCGGTTCGGCGGTGGCGTCCGCCGCCACAGAATCAGCGCGCAGGCGGCGACGACGAGTCCGCACACAGACCCGATCCCGTAGTACTTCGGGAAAAGCAAGCTCATGACATTGCCCGCCTCCGCCGGCGACGCCATTCCGCGAAACAGGGTCGGCGCGACGACGAGAGATAGAAAAACCGTCTCGCCGAGCCAAATGGCGAGCGCGGTGACCAGAACGAATTTCGCCAGAGCCGTCGCCATCATTCCTACTGAAGGTACGGCTCGCCGCGGACCAGTAGCGGTCGGCGTCCGGAGAAGCCGCCTTCCAGCGAATGCCAGTGGCGGACCTCTTTCTCCCCGTACTGCCAACACAGCAGGACCACCTCACCGTCGATCTCCGCCGGAAAGTCGACCAGGCCGAGATCGAGGCCCTTGAACTGGCCGCCGCACTGATCGATCTGCGCGACGAGATCCTGCAGGTCCTCGATCAGCTCGCGCTTGTCCGGCCAGCGGTGCACCAGATGCGCAACGTCCAGTTCCGACGCCGGCCGGCCGGTCTCCGCCGCCAGACTCGCCAGCGACTCGCGCAAATCGACGGCGCGCACCTGCAGGCGTTCCATGATCAGTTCCAAGCGAGGGATCAACTCGTTGACCTCGACGACCGAGAACAGCCTGACGTCTTCCTCGATTTCCATCGCGTCACCTCCCCTCCATCTCTACACGCCACCGTGGCACATGAGAAATCGCGTGCAACGCGTATACAACATCGGCCGGCGCAAAGCACGGTCGCGCGATCTCGCGCTCCATCCCGTCGATGCCAGCGATTTCCCCTCGGCAATCGAGGCTGTCGATAAATGGGGGAACACCCTTCGACAAGCTCAGGGTGAGCGGAGAACGTTCTTTGAAGACAGCCCTCCAGCCGCTCAGGCTGAGCCCTTCGACTTTGCTCAGGACATGCTCGTCGAAGCCTCGTTTCGGAGATAATCGACAGTCTCGATCGAGCTGGAAGCGAATGGAGGAAGGGCGCACCGCCCCCTCCGGACTGGCGACGGAGGGGGCGGTGGCTCTAAGTCAGGTGACTGCGTGCGGGTTCAGGGAGCGATGCAGGGAATTCCCGAACATACGTCGACGACGGCGCCGCCAGTCTTCAGGAACTCCGACATCTGCACCCTTGCGCTCGCCGAGCTGCGCGGGTCCGAATGCGGGTCGTCGCCCAGCGTCGGCTCGATATTCTCGATCGGCGGCGTTTCCGCGCCGCTGTCGAAGATGATCATCGCCGAGCCGTCGAACGGATCGGTCGGAACGGCCGGGATGTCGAAGTACGGGTCGACGTCCGAATGGCGACCTGGAGCTAGCGCCGGCTGGTAGATCGATGCGCCGATCGTACGCGCCTCCACTTCGGTGGCGACGTTGGACACCTGGTGATCGCCGAAGGCGACGTGCAGCAGAACCTTGTGTGGCGGTGTGTTCGGCAACGGATCGTCGGTCATGTGGTGCGCGTAGCCGTTCGGGTCCGAGCGGTCCCACAACATCTGGATGAGGGCCAGTCCGAGCGGCCGATGCAACTGGTTGGGATAGGCGGGGTATAAGACCGCCTTGTAAAGGGTGAAGTCGCTACTGCGGGTCAGCAGCAGCGAATAGTTCATCCCCGGCACACCGAGAACGCCGCGTGTCATGTCCTGCGACACGGCCATGACCGTTCCGCCGAAAATCCCACCCTGGCTGTTGCCGTAGAAGAACACGTCGCTGGTGTCGATGACGGGATCGCCGAACATGTCCTGAAACGCGGCGTGCGATACGAACCCGTCGGCGTGGATCATCAGCCGGGCGAGGAAGAGTTGGTTCAACATCGACTGCTGCAATCGATCGGTGAAGCTGGGGAAACGGCCCAACTCCTGCAAGATACTCACCGCATTCGAAATGTCCTCGTCGGCCATTCCGATCCACTTGGTGGCACAGAAGACGAAGTTGTGCTCGTCGGCCATCGCCCGCACAGGGGTACTGCCGACCTGTGTATGACTGCCGAGCAGCCCATGTCCGTACAACCCCGCTCGTCCCGGCGTCGCCGGATCGGCAGCGCTCGGCAGGGCGGCGCGCGGAATATTGCAGATGAACGCCGCCACCTGCGGCGTCGGCTGCAGGGTCGGCAGGCCGTTGGCTCCCAGCACGAAGCGAGCCGGCGCGGTGGTCGAGTTGACGTAGCGATCAACCTGGAACGTCCCGGTCACGCGCCGAAAGATCTCGCTGTCAACCTCGTCGAGAACCTGAGTAACGGTGAACGACGGCGAGGCGGCACCGAGGCGCGCGAACGCATCGTCGCGCATGAACAGCAGGCGCTCCGTCAGGTTGCGCTCGCTGGCGACTGTGAAGTCCCAGGCGAGGTAGAGATCGCCGCGCGCGATGCCGGCGTCATCGAGAGTGGCGAAGATATCCTCCATCAACGGCCGCCGCGCCTCCTTCACCGCATCGTCGGTCAGCGTCTGCTCGCGGTAGGCGAGGAAGTCGGCCGGCGGCGCCAGCAGGTCGCCGTTGGCATCCTTCATCTGGCGCAGCGCTACGATGTAACGCGTCGCCTCCTGCAAATTGACGGCCGGACGGATGATCATCGCCCGCGACGCATCGATCGTCGCGTTGGCGTCGAGTTCGACCCACATGAGATGTTGTTCGAGCGTCGCCGCATTGAGCAGAACCACCGGCGTTCCGACATCGAGCGAGCGCTCGATGTCGGTGATCGGCGCCGCACCGGTCTCGCCGAGGTCGATGTCGGGAACGCGCACGAGAATGCTGGAGCCGGGACTGAACCCGTCGTTCAGGTTGTACGGGGTGGCATCCATCGCCGTGCCCGCTGCGTTTCGCGGCATCGAATCCGTCGAGAAGTGGACGCGCCGGCCGGTGTCCGAGGTCGGGTCGGCAATGGTCATCCAGTCACTCGGGAAGGGCAGCATGCAGTCGCTCTCGTCGAGAAACTCACACGGGATACATGTGCCCTCGTCTTGCGGGTTCTTCACCTTGAAGAGCTTCTCGCCCTTGTTGAGGACGTCGCCATCGGCGAAGCGAACGCTGTAGGAATCGCCGCCGTTGATCGTCAACAGCGCGCATGCGCGGGTCCCGCTGTT
Source organism: Thermodesulfobacteriota bacterium (assembly GCA_041743795.1). Taxonomy (GTDB): domain Bacteria; phylum Desulfobacterota; class Binatia; order HRBIN30; family CADEER01; genus CADEER01. The sequence continues at coordinate 3,228 of JBGTMF010000554.1, forward strand.
CGGCGGTAGCAGCGTCACGCTGCCGAGCTTGCCATCGACGGCCGCTTTGATCTGGAAAACGCCCTTGTTGTTCTTCTTGATCTGGACGATCTTGACCGGCCCGTTCAGTCCGGCCTTGTCCTTGTACTTGAATCCCTTGATCGCGTCGCCCTTCCAGAAGGGCTTGCCCTTGGCATCGAGTCCTGTGGGCAGGTTGTAGGTAGCACGGCGCGTCGACGTGCCGACGACCTCGACGGTCAACTGCGCGCCGTCGAGCGTGGGATCACCGACGATCGTGTTCGAGCTACCCGCTTCCTTCGCCTTGATCGCAACTTTGCGTTTGGCGGCAACTCCAGGGTTCTTGACCTGTAGTTGTTTGCCGAGAATCGTCTGCTCGGCGGCGTGCGCGGATGGCGTGAGAACGAACGAAACGACGGCGGCGTATAAAAGGCGGCGCATGGAGAACTCCGTGAAGCGGCAGGGTCGCCCGAGTGCGGCGACATCACACGGTACCCCGACGCGCTCCCGCGATCGGAAGCCCTCCCCCCGGACGGCTGTGAAATCAGTACGCCCGCGGATCGTGCATTGTCAACGCGAATTCGAGGAGCCCGGTTGGCCCCGCGCAGTCAGTCGGATTCGCTCAAAGCCGGCGGATGACGTCGGCGCCGAACTGCCGCAACCCGTCGCAGTACTCGCTGCGGCTGCGCCCCGGCACAGAAACGGTCAGCCAGCCGACGCCGATCTCGGCGAGCGCGCCGATCGCCTGCAGGCGTTCGTCGACCGACGCCGAACGCCGAGTGGTCAGTGCGTAGCAAACTTCCAGTCGGCGCGCGCGCCCGGCGGCGGCTGCGATCTCGTGTGCGTAATCCAGACGATCCGCGAGGTCGCGTTCGCTCACCATCACCGCCGTCCGCGAGTATCTGGCCAGTGCCGGGGGATTGGGAAACGGCGCCCAGCCGTCGGCGTGCTGGACGGCGCGGCGGATGGCGCGCCGGCTGTTGCCACCGACCCACAGGGGAGGATGCGGTATCTGGGCCGGACGCGGCAGCATGACATTGCCGCGAGTGCGAAACGTCGCTCCGTCCATCGTCACCGATTCGCCGGACCAGGCGCGCTTCATCGCCACCAGCGCTTCGTCGGTGCACTCATTGCGCCGCGCGTAGTCGGCGCCGAGGGCGGCGAACTCGCCTTCGAGATAGCCCGCCGCTACGCCGAGAATCAGACGCCCGTCAGACAGCACGTCGAGGCTGGCCGCCGCCTTGGCGACGAGAAACGGGCTGCGGTAGGGAAGCACAAGTATATGCGTCTGCAAACGCAGACGAGAGGTCGCTGCGGCAGCAAACGACAGGGCGACGAACGGATCGAGGGCATGGTGCCCGCCGGCGCTGAGCCACGCCGCCTCCGGAAATGGATGATCGGTGACGAAGCACGCGGCGAAGCCGGCCTCTTCCGCCGTGCGCGCGATTTCGGCGATCGCCGCGGCGCCGACGAACTCGCCAACCGAAGCGACCCGCTGCGTCGGCAACTCGACCGAGAAACGCATGGCGGGACGATAGCAGCCCCACCGCCTGGTACCAGCGCCAGCGCAACACGCGTGCCACGGCTTGTCCCGGCCGTCGCAGCGTGATTGCTGTGGCGCATATGGCCCCAACCGATGTCCGGCGCGATCTTCGGCCTTTCGCGGCGATCGCGATCTGCGTCGGCATGTGGGGATTCTCGGGGATCCTGGTCAAGAGCGTCAGCATGGACCCGCTCGTCGCTTCGTTCTACCGGTTGTGGTTCGGCGTCGCCGTTCTTTGGAGCGCCACGTTGGCTCGTCGCCAGGGACGCAGACCGTTGTCCTGGCAGTGGCTGCGGCTGTGCGCCGTCGGCGGCGCGCTGTTCGGTTTCCACCAGATCTTCTTCTTCCAAGCGCTGCACGCGACGCGCATCGCCAACGTCACCATCATCGCGTCGCTGCAACCGGCGCTGGTCGTTTTCCTCGCCGCCCGCATGTTCGCCGAGCCGGTGGCGTGGCGCGCCCTGCCCTACCTCGCCTTCGCCTTTGCCGGCGTCGCCATCGTCATCATCTCGACCGACGGTCAACCAGGAGTAGCGCCACACGGCAACGCCCTGGCGCTGATCAACTTGTTCGCCTTCACCGCCTACTTTCTCGCCTCAAAGCGAATTCGCGACGATCTCGGCTCGACCGAATACGTCACCGGCATGACCACCGTCGCCGCGATCGTAATGTCGGCAACCCTGTTGGTCATGCAGCAACCCCCCACCGCGCCGTCGCCGCGTGACGCGGCGGCGCTGCTCGTCATCGCCGCTTTCCCCGGTGCCATCGGCCACACCCTGATGAGCTGGGCCCATCCAATGCTCTCGGCTTTCACCATTTCTTCGATGATCCTGGTCGTCCCTGTCATCGCCTCGCTGGCCGCGGTGGTCTTCCTCGACGAGCCCCTGCACCTCTGGCAGCTGGTCGGCGGCGCCATCGCACTGGCCAGCGTCGCCGTCATCCTCAAGGAGACGGCAACGGTGGTACCAACAGCGGTCGCGCTCGCCGAGTTCGAGGAGCACGGCTCCAGCAGCCGAATGAAAGAATAGGCCGGGCGCTGCGCGTCTAAACTCGCTTCGCTCGTCGGCAAGGGCATTGGCATAGGCACAGGGTGCCGCGGCGCCCGGTGCTCAGCGCACCAGACCGCGCCGACGCAGTTGCCACAGCGCCGGCAGGGCAATGGCGACACAGAGAATCTCCGAGACGCCGGCGACGACGAACGCCGCTCGGTAGCCGCTCGGCCATCCGTGGGTCTCGGCCACCATCTGGCTGACAACACCGCCGGTGATGGGACCGACGATGAATCCGAGCGAGCCGGCCGCGTTGAAGGCGCCGAGCGCGGTGGTCCGCACCGCCGCCGGCACCAGATCAGTGGTCATTACCATCGACGGCACGAACATCACCGCCGCCGCGAAACCGATCGACGGCATCAGCAGGTAGAGTACCGGCATCGACGAAAAACCCACCGCCGCGGTGCCGATGCCGTACAACAGGCTACCTGCGCACAACATCAAAACGATCGATCTCCTCTCCGCCAGGCGGCCGAACGGATACGAGAAGAGGGCGAACGGCAGCATGAACGATGCGATCAGGGCGCCGACTTGCGCCGGTGTCGCCTCGTGCACCCGCGTCAGATAGAGCGACAGGGTCGTCGTGTAGAAGCCGACTGTGAACCTGTCGGCAAATGCGAAGGCCAACGGTACCAACACGACGCGGTGCCGCCACACCGTCTCGATCAACTCGGCAAACCCCGGACGATGGCGCTGTCGGCCCGTCTCGCGCAGCGTCGACGCGGCGACGGCGGCGGCGACGAAGAGCAGCCCGGCGCCGAAATGCAACGGCAGGACAACACTGCGCCCGCCCAGCGCTCCGCCGATAGGGGCGCCGAGAGCGACGCCCAGCAACAGCCCGGCGCCGACCAGACCCATCGCCCGGCCGCGCCGCTCTTCGCTCTGGCTGGTCGCCGCCAGCGCCAACAAGAGCGACAGGGCGACGATGTGCGCACACCCTTCGGCAAAGCGAATCGCCATGAAGGCGGGGAAGCTCTGCGTCAGGGGTAAAGCGATGAAGCAGAATCCGTCGACGATCAGCGCGCCGACGATGAGTTCGCGGCGGCGACCGAAGCGGTCGCCGAGAACTCCCGCCAACGGCGCGGCGAATACGGCGCCGATCATGTTGATCGACATGAACAGCGACGTCATCGCCTCCGAGACACCGAAGCGCTCGTGCACCAACGACCGCAAGATCGGCACCGGCAGGGTGACCGGAATCAACATCAACAGGGCGAGAAGCCCGAGTACGCGCAGACGCCACGCCTCGTACGGTCGAAACTCCGCCGCGCCCATCCAAGTCGCCGACTCGGTGGCGGCGCGCGTCATCGCGGCGTGTAGATCGGCGATACCGGGTCGGGTTTGCCGGAGCGCGGAATCGAAATCACCTTGGCGCTGCCGCTCTTCTCCACCTCGTCGATGCGAATGACCGCGTGCATCGGCACCTGGAATCGCTTGACGCCGGCGAACTCGTGGCGCAGCTCCTGCTCGCTGGGATCGATGATCACCGCCGACTTCTTCCCCCAAACCAGCTGCGATATCTCAATGAAGCCGAACAACTCCCCGGCCGCCACCCCGCGCGCGTACAGTTCGAAGATCTTCTCTTCGTTGCGGAACTTGATGCGGTAGAGCACTCGTGCCGCCATCTCAATACGACCTCACCACGGAGACACAGAGAGCACCGAGGCCGCAATGTCGACGGCGCACAGTGTCCTCTCGCCGAATCCTCTCGGGAAGGCGCAGCCGCGCGGCTGAAATCTCTTTCTCATATGCGACTGTCGATAAATGTGGAGACACCCTTCGACAAGCTCAGGGTGAGCGGAGAAAGTTCCTTGAAAACAACCCTCCAGCCGCTCAGGCTGAGCTCGTCGAAGCCTCGTTTCGGAGATAATCGACAGTCTCATATTGGAAAGGACTCGTCGAATTCGCGGGCTTCACCGCGGTTCGGCTCGGTCACCGAGACCTGCGTCGCCGCTGTGCCTCGGTGGTCATCAAGCGGGATAGGCGATGGTCTTGGTTTCGAGGTATTCGCGGAAGCCTTCGACGCCGTGTTCGCGGCCGGTGCCGCTCTGCTTGTAGCCGCCGAACGGCGTGTCGGCACCAAACCACATGCCGCCATTGACGGAGACGGTGCCGGTGCGAATGCGCCGGGCCACACCCATCGCCCGCTCGAGCGAACCACTGCTGACGGCACCAGAGAGGCCATACTTGGAGTTGTTGGCGATGCGCACGGCGTCATCGTCGTCATCGTAGGGAATGACCGCCAACACCGGGCCGAAAATCTCCTCCTGTGCGATCGTCGAATCGGGATCGACGTCGGCGAACAGCGTCGGCTCGACGAAGTAGCCCTTCTCGAGATGCGCCGGACGTCCACCGCCGACGACCAGCCGCGCCCCGTCGGCGACGCCCTTTTCGATATACTCCAACACACGCTGACGTTGGCGCGCGTTGACCAACGGCCCCATCAAATTTTCGAAGTTGGTCGGATCGCCGTACTTCGTCTTGCGCATCGCCTCGGCGAGGATCTCGACGCCCTCGTCGTAGCGCGAGCGCGGCAGCAGTAGGCGGGTGGTGATGGCACAGCCCTGCCCCGCGTGCGTGCAAACTCCCATGACGGCGCCCGCCAGTGCGGCGCTCAGGTTGGCGTCGTCCAGCACGATGCTCGCAGATTTGCCGCCCAGCTCGAGAAACACCTTCTTCACCGTGTCGGCGCCGCGAGCCGCGATGTGCTTGCCGACAGCCGTCGAACCCGTGAAGCTCACCATGTCGACGCGCTCGTCGCCGGTGAGGATGTCACCGACCTCGGCCGGGTGCAGCGCCGTTACGATATTGAGGACGCCCGGCGGCAGATCCGTCTTCTCGGCGACCATCTTGCCGATGAACGTCGCCGACCACGGCGTATCGGGCGCCGGCTTGAGCACCACCGTGTTGCCGGCCATCAGCGCCGGCACGATCTTCGAGAGGTTCAACATGAACGGAAAGTTCCACGGCGTGATCGCAGCCACCACGCCGACCGGCTCGTGCAGGACCACCTTGCGGCTCTTGATGCCGAAGAACTCGCTGACCGGCAGCTCGCGTTCCCACTCGAACGACGCGGCGACTCCGATGTCCCAGGCCATGTCGTCGATGCAGGTGTCCTGTTGCACTGCATAGGTCAGGCCGATCGGCGCGCCGACCTCGGCGATGATCTGCGGCCGCAGGATTTCGCGGTTCTCCACCAGAGCCGCCTGCAACTGCTCCATGCATTTCTTGCGCAATGCCAGATCGGTCGACCACGAAGTTTCGTCAAAAGCGCGGCGGGCCGCGGCGATCGCCCGCTCCATGTCGGCGGCCGTCGCGTCGGCTGTCACGCCGATGATCTCTTCCGTCGCCGGGTTGATGTTGTCGTAGACGCGTCCACCGTCGGCTTGCACCAGCACGCCGTCGATCAACATGCGCTCTTCCACGCCTGTCAGTGACATATCCCTGTCCCTTACCCATTTCCGCGCGGCGAATAAACCTCTCCAACTGGTCAGCCGGCAACCGGCAACAGCGGCCGGGGATTGTAATCAGCGCGGTTGCCAGCGCAGGGTTGCCACCGCGCCGAATGCGGCGCAGATGGCACCGGCGCCGACTACCGCCGGGACGACACCGATGTTCTTCGCCACCTCCCCCAGTGCCAGGGCGCCGAGCGGGAACAATCCCCCCCAGGCCACGTGGAAGAGACTCATCACACGGCCGCGCTTGGACTCGTCGACGACCTCCTGGACGAGTGTCTGCAAACTGGTCATGACTGCAAAGTAGAAGAAGCCGACCACTGCCTCGGCGACCAACGCCCAGATCAGGTTGCGCGACAATGCGAAGGCGATCAGCGACAAGCCGTAAAGCACCAGGCGCACGGTCGAGCGGCGCAGCGTCGGTCGCCCCTCGATGCCGGTTACCAGGGCGCCGATCGTCGCGCCGACTCCGGTGCTGGCAAAGATCAGCGGAAAGGCCTCGCGGCTGCCGAGGACTTCTTCGGAAAAACTCGGAATCAGCGCGATGTGGGCAACTCCGAAGACCGACAGCACCGAGGCGGTGGTCAGCGCCTGCAAGGCAGGGTAGCACTGTGAGGCGTGGCTGAGGCCGGTGCGCAGGCGGTCCCAGACACCGATAGCGCCAGCCTCGCGTTCGTAGTCGGGTACTTCGATCGCGTAGATGAAGGCCGCGGCAACCAGACTGGCGACGGCAAAGATGGCGAATGAGGCCGCGTAGTAGCCGGTGGCGATGAGCGGCGCCGCCAGGGTCGGACCGAGCACGCGGGTGAGATTGTTGGCGGTCGACTGAATCGAGATGGCGCTGGCGAGATCTTCGGTCTCGACGATGTTGGCGGCGACGGCGCTCGACGCCGGGCCGGCGAAGGCGAACGACACGCCGCAGAGGAAGGCCAACCCCAGTGCCGAGTACGGTCCCAGCCGCGCCGCCGCGGCGAGGATCGCCAAGGCGCTGCTCGTCAACGCCACCAGCAGATAGCAGGCGATCATCATATGCCGCCGGTTGAAGCGGTCGGCCGCCACCCCGGCGAGCGGCGAAAACAGTAACGCCGGCGAGAACATCGCGAAAAAGAGGCGGCCGATCCACGAAGGATCGTTGTCGGTCAGCCCGACCATCACCCCCTGCAGCGCGAGATTGGCCAACCAAAAGCCCATCTGATTGGCGCAGAACGCGTAGAAGTAAAGGCGATAGCTGCGGTGTCGCAGCGCCCGGAAGGCGCTCCTGAAACCGCGCTCCCGGTAACCGGCGGCGGACAGCGGCACCTCGCTCATGGCTGCGCCCGGCTTCTCAGGTTGCGTGCGGTCGGCGAACGCCGGCGGCTCACGGCAAGCCGAGAATCGTGATGCCGCACGCCTGCGGCGCGCCGCCAATATTGTGGCTGAGCGCGGTCCTCGCGCCCTGGACCTGGCGCGGCCCCGCCTCGCCGCGCAACTGCAGGACGTTCTCGTAGATCATGCGCACGCCGGTCGCTCCCGTCGGATGTCCGAAACTCTTCAGGCCACCGTCGGTGTTGACCGGCAATGCCCCGGTCAACTCGAACGTGCCGCTCTCGATGTGCTCCGCTGCCGACCCCTTCTCGATGAAACCTAGATCCTCGTAGGTGAGAAGCTCGGTCAACGTGAAGCAATCGTGCACCTGGGCGACGTCGATCTCGTCGAACGGCTTGCTGATGCCGGCCATAGCGTAGGCCTGCCGCGCTGCGTACTCGGTCGGCTTCCAGCGCAGGAAATCGAAATCGGGATCGGTCTGCGGGTTCTCGCCGAGGGCGATTGCCACCGCCTTGACGAGGACGTAGTCGTCGCGAAACTCCTTCGCCTTGTCTGCGCGTGTGATGATGGCGGCGGCAGCGCCGTCGGACTGCGCGGCGCAGTCGTACAGGCCGAACGGCCACGAGATCATGCGCGCGTTGAGCACGTCGTCGACGGTGATCTCGCGCTTGAGCATGGAGTTGGGCGCCAACGTGCCGTTGTGGTGGTTCTTGACGGCAATCCGCGCCAGATGGCTGCGGTCGGCGCCGAAGGTGTCGAAATAGCGCGCCGCGCACAGGGAGAACCAACCGGCCGGCGTCGCCGGCAATCCGCGCACCCGGTCGAAGGCGACGGACGGGCCGGAGACACCGCGGTCCTTCGGTTTGTCGTAGCCGACCACCAGCACCGTGTCGTATACGCCGGCGGCGACGCCGAAGGCGCCAAAGCGAAAGGCATCGGTACCGGTGGCGCAATAGTTCTGCACGTGCGAGATTGGCCGGTCGTAAAGGCGCAGCGCATCCGCCACTTCACCGGTCGAGAAGTTGGGATAGACGACGCCGCAAAAGACGGCGTCGATCTGCTTCTGCGGATCGTCGATGCCGGCATCCGCGTAAGCCTGGTAGGCCGCTTCGACCAACATGTCCTCGCGCGATTTGTCCCAGTTCTCACCAAACGGACAACAACCGACGCCGACGATTGCGGTTTTATCTCTCATGATGCGGAGCCGGGAATGGCGGCGTTCTCTGGTTTCATAGGCGTTCTGCTTGCCTCCGCGTTGGCGGTTTGGCGTTTCACACGGCGGCGGGCACGGCCTTCCAGAAATAGTTGGGCTTGCCGCCAGCGTCGTGGATCTTGCGGAACATGAAGCGCACCGGGAGTTCGAGCCGCACCTGGTCGGGGGCAATGTCTGCCAGTTGGATGTGCACCCGGCAGCCGTCTATGTCGGCGACGGTCATGATCGCCGGCGGTTCCGGCGTCGGGAAGAAGAAGTCGAAGGTATAGGCGAGGATCTCGCCGATCTTGTCGGAAAGCCGGTGCGCTCGCCAAGGACCGCGCGCGTGACATTTGTAGCAGACGTGCGGCCGCGGAAAGTGTACGTGGCCACAGCTCTCGCAGGCGGCGCCGACCAGGCTGATGTCGGCATCGCGCTCGCGCAGGCGAATGGTTGCCGATAGGCCGGGGCCGGTGCCCGCTTGCCATTCCTTCCTGTCGAGTCCTCGCGAACGCGTATAGCTGTCGTAGGAGCGCAAAGGCCGTCGACGCTCGAGATGTCCACCTACGCCGGTGCGCGCCGGCAGCGCGGCAATGGCGTCGGTCACCGTGAAGGCGAAGGCCTCAGCGCCATCGCCGTAGCTGGCGAGCAGAATCCGCTCACCGGCGCCGGCGACTTCGAGAGCGGCACACAACAGCAGGGGCGAAAAGGCGGCGCCACAGTTGCCGACGCGACCGAGAAACGTGTCCTGCAGGCGACTCGCTTCGATGCCGAGTTTGCGGGCGACGGTGGCGTGGCTTCTGGCGTCGTGCGCGTAGAGGGCAGCACGTTCGAACTGCTCGATCGGCGCGCCCGTCTTGGCGAGAAGCCCGCGCACCGCGGCGACGACGGCCGGGACGTATCCCTCCTCGACTACGAAGCGGTCTTCCCAGGAGTGCACGAAGTCGTCGCCGTCACTGCGCCACACATCCTGCATCTCATTGGAGATCGCGCTGGAGGCGTCCAAGGTGGCGATGACCCCGTCGCAGCGCACGAGAAATGCCGCCGCCGCGTCGCCGAGATTGTGCTCCATGGCGGCGCGCGGCGCCGCCATGCGGCAGTCGCTGGCAATCACCAGGACGCAGCGCGACGCTCCCGCCGCGAC
>JBGTMF010000555.1:0-5737 GCA_041743795.1 Thermodesulfobacteriota bacterium
ATCAGCCCGCACAGGCACGTCTGGAAGAGTTTCCTCACAAACATCGGGTCGACCCCCTCATCAGAATCTGAAGCTCCCAGATCTCGACCTGCAGCTTTGCGCGTATGGCTTCGCGTCACAAGAAGAAGCGGGATCGCACTCTTTTCCGGAAACGCCCGGTGAGTGGGTTGATTCGTAGAGGTTGACGGGCAAGGTTCCCAGAATGGCAGAGTCTTCCCGCTCGCCGTTGCCGGTTCGCCAACGAGGTGTCGATGACGATCAACCATGCTTTCCTGATGAGACTCCGGATCCTCGGCATCGTCGAGGGGACGTCGACACTGATCCTGTTCGGTATCGCAATGCCACTAAAGTACTTCGCCGGCATCCCCGAGGCCGTCACGCTGGTTGGCTCGGCTCACGGCGCCTTGTTCGTGGCCCTGGTCGCGATGTTTGCCGTCGGAATGAAGCGGATCCCGATTCCGCCGCGACTCACGGCCATGGGCATCGTTGCGGCCATCGTGCCGTTCGGTCCCTTTGTCGTCGATCGCCGACTCGGGACCCTTGCGGCGGGTCGCAGTTAGAGGAGCGTGGCACTGCGGGTTGCAGCCCACAAGTCTTGCCCGATCCGCCCATGGCGAACCTTTGCCCCCAGAGCTTCGACTGGCTGGGTTACCCCGCCCGTCGTCCGGGTAGCTACCGAACTGAACCAACCGACAATTGTTCGGGTGGAACTCTCATCCACTGGTCCTCCGCGCCTTTCGTGGCGCACGCACGCGTCCCCATTCTTCCTGCATTTCTGAGAGCGGCGGCCCGCGCCGGGCAGCGGCCGGCGAGAGGGACACTAGTAAAGATTGGTCAACGACATCAGTCGGGGTAGGCCGGGAGGCGTTGCGGTCGTCGTCGCCGGGAACACGTCGCATACGGCGTCCGCAGGATCGGCACCGGGCCCGTTTGTACCCATTCCCGGAATCGGCGTAGTCGTAGAGACGCAACATGTCGTGGCCCTCGGTGTCCACGCGAGCTTGATTCCTGTCGCCCGCTGGGGCCAGTCGATTCCACGAGCGTCAGAAATACGAGAATCGCACCGCCACCGCCCAGTTGTAGTTGTGATGGTCAGACCATGAGGGACAACTTCTCGTCTGTTCGACTCACGCAGGGCGCGTGTAAATACAAGAACTTGGCGGCCCCCTTTTTGGGGGCCGCGGTCTTTTGTGTGCCAGCTCATAGCGGGTTTCAGGGCGTGTCGGCGGCTTCTTTCGTCGGACGCCCCGACTCAGCGATTCGCGGTCACCGTGATTGCGCCGGCGACGCCGGTGGCGCGCGGCACCTCCTGCCCGTCAGGCGTGCTCATCACGACGGCCCTGATCGCCAGCGGGTAGGTACCGGGTTGGGCCGTGGACGGGATCCGAACCGTGCAGGTGTATAGCACCGAGCCGTCGGCGATCGGCCGGGTGTCGGCGACCGAGAGGACCAGCGCACGAATTCCGCTACATGTGCGACCGCTGCACTTGTTGGGTTGCAAGGTAAAGGCGGTGGCGTTCTTGCCGATCGTCGGATTGACCGCGCACTGCGGATTGCCGGCGGACTTGCTGACCACCAGCGCATTGGCGGGGTCGAACTGGATGTCGTTCTGGGCGCCGGCCACCGTCGCGCCGCCGGTGCGCAAGGTCGCCGAGAACGACACGGTCTGACCGGGCGCACCACTGACCTTTTCCAACACCACCGCGGGCTGGCCAGACGCGACCCGGCCAGGGTGCGTGAAGGCGCTGGCCGGCTGCGTGCGAACCGGTCGGCCCGCGCACCGGCGGAGGGTCTGACAGATTCGCCAACTCCGCGCACCCGGCGAGCGTCAGCGCCACGCACAGTTCGAGGCCGCGCCAACGGCGTGGCGCACCGCGCTTCGTTCCGACGGGCTCCGTTCTCATGGCCCCACCTCCGCTAACGACGGCACAGTAGGTCGAATAGAATCGACTTGTCGATCACGTTTTCTGCCGAATCGTCGCCAGCGGCCATCGCGCGCAGCAACTGCGCCCCGACGGAATCGGCTGCCTACCTCTGCACCACCGGTGTCCAGTCGAGGGTCGCCGGCATCGAACCCGCGGCGACGCCGGGAATACGTGAAAGTCCGGACTTTACTCGGACGGCGTTCTCATAGACTGCATTCCCGCCTGCCCCCGTCTGCAACGCTCCACCATGTGCAACCGGGGGCTGCCGGCCGACCGAATCACGCAGGAGGAATCTCGAATGCCCCGATCCAGCAGCCCGTTGAGAAACAGGACACGCGCCGCAAATGGTCTTTCGAAGCCATGGCTGCGTTGCGAAGTCCTCAACAAAAGTTCCAACTTTGTTTCCGGTTTCGCGCCTTGCCCTGACGCCGAAATCCGCATTTTCGCTGGCGCACCAGTTTCTCAAAGGACTAGATCACGCTTGAAGGCGATCGCCTCCGCGACACTTTCATCACTCCTTCTGGCCGCCTCCCCCTGCACCGGCCGACTGCTCCTCATTGACGAGGAGAAGCAGGGAGTCGCCGGTGTCGACGGGCTCACCGGTGCCCGCGGAGTCGCCGTCAGCCCGGACGGTCGACACGTGTACTCCATCGGCATCCTCGACGACGCGATCTCGTCGTTCGATCGAAACATTATGTCGGGACGCCTGACCTTCAAACAGGTACTGCGCAACGGCGTCGACTCGGTATCCGGGATGGACGGCCCGGTTCAGCTAGCGCTGAGTCCCGACGGGTTGTTCGCCTACGTCGTGACCCAGAGCGACTCGATCGCCATCTTCCGTCGGGAGCCGGGCAGCGGCCTGCTGACCTTCGTGACCGCCGAGCTGGGCGTCGGCTTGGGACAGGGCGCGACATTCGGTGTGAGCTCGATCACGGTGAGCGGCGACGGACGACACGTCTATGCGGGAAGCGCCGGAACCGACCCCAGCCACGTCACCGCCCTGATCGCCTTCTCGAGGGATGGCGCCTCGGGCTTGCTCTCGATCGTCGATGTCGAGCTCGACCAGGTGAGCGGGGTCGTCAACATGCGCTCGGTCGACTCCATGGCGCTAAATCCCGACGGCAATCGGCTCTATGCCATCGGCTATCAAACCTTCGTAATCTTCGAAAGAATGCCTGACGGCACTTTGAGTTTTCTCAACGAAGCTTTGGGATCTCTGGCATCGAATTTCGGAACCGGCGCCGTAACCGTCGCGGAAGATGACCGGATTTTCGCCGCTGCAGAGTTTGGCGGCTTTGGAGCAGCCGGCATCCTGCGCGAGAACCCCAACGGTAGCGGCATTCCCGTCCTCACAGGCACGATATTCGACGCTGGACTCGGTCAACCTCGCTCAATTGCCGCGACCATTCCGAGGGCGTTCATGTTCGTCGGAGGTATCACCGGAGTGGGGGCCTTTCGAGTCGGAGAGGACGACGGGCTGGCCTTCTCCGAGGAGATCCGCGAACCGATCACCGCCGTGTTCTCGGTCGCCGTGAGCCCCGATTCGCAGCACCTCTACGCAACCGGGGCCGCGAGCGACAATCTCGTCGCCTTCCGCATTCTCTCAGATCCTACACCGGTTGAGATTCCTGCCCTTTCCGAGTTCGGCGCGGCCGCCATGCTCGCCGCCTTCGTTTTCGCCATCGCCACAACATCGGCCAAACGGCACAGGCGGGTTTGAAACCCACCCCTACAGGCGCCGACGCGACGAACATTGCGCGCCACGCGTCGCTCTGCCAAACGCAAACGACGCGAATCCAGGAGGTGTTCTTTGACACTGTATGTTGATGAATTGACGATGCGAAGCTCACTCGTATTGGGTATCGCGGCCGCAGCGTTTGGAGCGCTTGCCTCAGGGTGCTGTACCCGCGGCGCGCTGGATACGTCGTTTGGCAATGACGGCGTCGTGACGGCTGACGGCGGCTCGATCGAGGCCGGCGCGAACGCCGTCGCCATCCAGAGCGATGGCAAGATCGTCGCCGCCGGGTACCGCGTCAGCGCTGGTGGCGATCTAGATTTCGCCGTCGCCCGACTAACGCAGGGCGGCGAAGCGGATTCTACGTTTGGCGGGAGCGGGTTCGTTGTTACCGCACTGAGCCCCTATACGGACATCGTGAAGTCCGTCGCAATCCAAGGCGACGGGAAGATTGTCACAGCTGGATACGCCGGGCCCGATGCAAACGCCGATTTCGCGCTCGCCCGGTACACGGCGGACGGCGTTCTCGACTTCACATTCGGAAGCGGCGGAGTCGTCACTACCTCCCTTGGGCCCGCGGCCGACATCGCCACCTCCGTTGCTTTGCAGGCAGACGGAAGGATTGTGGTGGCAGGCGAAAGTTCGAATGGTGTCGGGTCGGAGTTCGCTCTAGCGCGCTACATGCCCAACGGAACGTTGGACACGTCCTTCAACGGCAACGGGATTTTCAAAACCGCCCTTGGCTTCAGCGGAAGGTTCTCTGGAGTTGCGGTTCAAACGAACGGCAGCATCGTCGCTGCTGGTGCGTACCGGGGTGCCTCCGGGTCGGTCGACACGGTCGTGGCGCGATTCTCGCCGGATGGCGTGCCGGATCCAACGTTCGACGGCGATGGGTTCGCCTTCACCGCGGTCACCCTGGCGAACGATCAGGCAGAGTCCTTGGCAATCCTGCCAGATGGCCGGATCGTCGTCGCCGGGACCTCCGTCGGCGTAGGCGGGGACGACTTCACGATGGTGCGGTACACGCCCGATGGCAAACTCGATCCGTCGTTTGGGATCGGCGGGATCGTTCAAACGCAGACTCCCGCCTTCGAGGACGCCATCTTCTCGGTCGCCGTGCGGCCAGACGGCAAGCTGCTCGCTGCCGGGCACCGGGAGGGCGCTGGTGGTTTCGAGCAAATCGCCCTCGCGCGATACGAGGCCAACGGAAGTTTGGACTCGAGCTTCGGCGACCAGGGCTTTCTAATCAGTCATTTCGACATCGAGAGCGTGCCCTATGCCATAGCGCTTCAGCAGGATGGCAAGTTCGTCATCGCCGGTCAGTTGACACTGCCCGACCAGACGTTGGACTTCCTGATCCTGCGCTATCGCGACGGCAGCTGCTGCAACTGATCGAGTGCGATCGCCGCCAGACATCTTCTAACGTCTCCCGCATCAAATCTGGCGCACAGCGGTCGAAGAACGACGCGAGACTCGAAATCCTCGAGGTTCAAAGGTAGGTAGCTTGAGCTCCCCGCTTTTCCTGTGCGGCCGATTCTCTCAGAGTTCGGATGGGCTCGCGGAGAAACGCTGAAACATTTTCTGCATTCCTATCGCGACCGCCGCAACAGGACCAACGCGAGCAATCCTGACCAGGGCCACCAGACCGCGCCGTGCGCCGGGGTGACGGCGCAGCCGTCGTCTTCCGCGGCGATAGCCTCGGCGCGCAGCCAGACGTAGCTGGTGAGCGTTTGCAGGCGGCCCTCGGCGTCGACCACCTCGTGCCGGTAGCGGTCCTCGCCCACTGAGGCGACTTCGACCTCGATCTCGCGCACGAACGGATCGCCGTCGACCGCGACCTCGTCGATCAGCACGCCGTTTTCGAGCGCCCGCAACACACCACCTGCCCCACCGGTCACGACGGCGCGGAAGGTCGCGGTCGGATTCGGCGACAGGACGGTATCGCCGTCGCGGCGTCCGTCCAGCTCGCTCTCGATCATCGGGCCGTCGGGACCGTTCAGTTTGACCACCGTGCGAGCGTCGCGAACGCCGCGGACGATGCCCGCGACGCTGAGTTCGTCGGCCCACACCAGCGTCG
>JBGTMF010000556.1:0-2761 GCA_041743795.1 Thermodesulfobacteriota bacterium
ACGGCGACTGCCGTCGCTGCGCTGAACCGATCGGGCCGGCGCGCCTGCGCGCCCAACCGGAGACACCGCTCTGCCTCGATTGCCAGCGCGAGCTGGAACAGAGCAGATCCTGAAGCGCGTGTTGCTCAGCGCTCGTCGGGAAAGAGGGCGTCGCGCATGACGTGAAACAGTCGGTGCTGCTCGATGACTCCGTGCAGACCCTCGGCGCCGCGACCGTAAGCGAAGGCGGCGACGTCCTCACCGGCATGGGTCTCGCCCGGCAATGGGATCGCCGCCGGCTGCCGGTAGTCGGCGGCTCCGGTGTCGACATTGCCGAGATCCGGCAACGTCGCTTGGTATCCCGGGCCGTTGGCGTAGCCGAGCGTCGTGTAGGGCCTTCCATCGAGGTCGCGGGCGATCTGCCCGGCGGGCGTTTCGACGATGCCGAGGATGGGATTGCCGCGCTTTGGGTAGCCGCTGATGGTCAGTGTGTGGCTGTGGTCGGCGGTGACCAGGATGAGTGTTTCGTAGGGATCGGTGAGTTCGAGGGCGACGGCGACCGCGTCGGCCATGGCCACCGTATCCGTCAGGGCGCGATAGGCGTTACCGCCGTGGTGGCCGTGGTCGATACGGCCGCCTTCGACCATCAGGAAGAAGCCACGCGGTGCGCGCCGCAGCCGCTCGAGGGCAAAGCGAGTCATCGCCGCCAGGGATGGTTCGCCTGCCGGGTCGCCGGCGCGGTCCACCTCGTACTGCATGTGCGACGGTTCGAAGAGTCCGAGAACCTGGCCCTCGTCGTCGGCGGCAAGGGCGGCGAACTGATCGGCGTTCCACAGGTAGCGTCGGCCGGCGCTGCCGGCGCGCCACTCTTCGATCAGATTGCGACCGTCGCGGCGGTCGCCGGTGAGGTCGGGATACTCCGGGTCGCGTTCGGTTTCTGGCAGGAAGGGCAGGCGGCCGCCGCCGAGAATGACGTCGATACCGTCGCCGTGGTCAAACTCGACCAGCTGCCGGGCGATATCGCGGCAGCCGGCCTCTGCCGCCTGCGCCGGCAGTTGTCCGTCGCTTTCCCAGTTGCGGTCGGGCACGTGCGCGAAGGTCGCTGCCGGCGTTGCGTGGGTGATCCTCGTCGTCGAGATGATACCGCTGGCCAAGCCGCGGTCTTCGGCGATCTGCAACAGCGTCGGCAAGCGGTTTTCGAGCGCGCCGGCGCAGTCGCCGCGGGCGACCGTTGCCGCCACATTGACGTAGCCGATACGGGTCTTCTCGCCGGCCATGATCGCCGTCATGGTGCCGGCGCTGTCCGACACCTGGGCGTCGGTGTTGTAGGTCTTGACGAGGGCGACGTGAGGAAAGCGATCGAACGGCAACTCGTGATCTTCGCCGGGGCCGCCGCGCATCTGGCCGGCGAGGATGCGCGCGGCGGTGATCGTGCTGACCCCCATGCCGTCGCCGAGGAAGAGGATGACGTTGCGCCGCCCTGCCGGCTCCGGCGGGATCACGCCGAAATTGCCGTGCGCCGCACAGCCACACCACCCCAGCAGCGCCAACAGCAGCGCCCACCGCCGATTCCCCATGGCGGTTTCCGTTACCACGGCGCCAGGTAGAGGCGCGAGGGGATGGCCGGCGAGAGGATGGCAGGATGGCTGGCTTGCGGCAGGTCGCCGCAACCGTCATCGTGGTTCGTCGTTTTTCTGATGGACCCCATCATAGAACAGGAACTGGAACTCTGCGCTCGCGTCATCGAGGCGATCGACCGCGGGCCGCGCCGCGGACCGCCGTCGGAGAGCGAGGTGCTCACCGAGTTGCAGCGCGTGCACGAACAGCTCGTATCCGGTCGCGGCGCCGAGGACCACGGGGCGCTGTCGGCGGAGTTTAACCGCCTCTCGTCTCTCCTCGATCAACTGCGCGCCTCGCGCGGCGCGCCTCGGGTGGCGCGCACGTCTCCGTATTTCGGCCATATGCGGCTGAGCGAAGACGGCCGCCAGTGGGATGTCTGTCTCGGCAAGGCGACCTATATCGAACACGGCGTCAGCGTCGTCGACTGGCGCAATGCGCCGGTGTCGCGCATCTTCTATCGCTACCGGCAGGGCGAGGATTTCGAGGAAGAGATCGCCGGGCGTTGGCGCATCGGCGAGTTGGCGGTGCGCCGCACGGTGAGCATCCGCGATGGCCGCTTGGGCCGTATCGAGGCGCCGGAGGGGGCTTTCGTCGCCGATGCGGAGAGTCCGACCGGCTGGCGGCGGGAGGAGGCGCGAGTGCCGCGCCTGCAAGCCGCCGAAGGCGCGGTTCTGCGTGAACATTTGTCAGGCGAGGCTGCGGGCAGCGCCCTCGGCGCGGCGCAACCCGGCGCGGTCCGCGCCGACAAGCACCTGCCGGATATCGCCGGCTTGATCGACCCGGAGCAGTTCGCAGTCATCGCCAAGCCCTCCTCGGGATTGGTGGTGATCCGCGGCTCGGCCGGTTCCGGCAAAACGACGGTAGCACTGCACCGCATCGCCTTTCTCGCCTTCGAAGATCCGTCCTTCGACTCGCCGCGCTCGCTGGTCGTCGTCTTCTCGCGGGCGTTGCGCGACTACGTCGCGCACGTTCTACCGGCACTCGGCGTGCGCGATGTCCGGGTTGCCACCTTCGGCGAGTGGGCGGCGCAATTGCGGCGGGCGCTGATGCCGATGCTGCCGACCGAGACCCGCGATGACGCGCCGTCGGTCGTGCAGCGACTCAAGCAGCACCCGCTATTGCTCGAAGCACTGGCGCGCCAGCGGCGGCGCAGCGAGGGTCC
>JBGTMF010000557.1:0-14442 GCA_041743795.1 Thermodesulfobacteriota bacterium
ATCGTTCTGCGCCTTCCAGGTCGCTCAAACCCGCGCTTCGCGCTCGCGCTCGTCACCATTCGTGCAACCAGCTTCCCAACGACCTAACTTGGACCGCGAAATCTAACTTGGCCCTCGAAACCCTGCTTCTCCGACAGTCCC
This sequence comes from Thermodesulfobacteriota bacterium, assembly GCA_041743795.1. GTDB lineage: Bacteria > Desulfobacterota > Binatia > HRBIN30 > CADEER01 > CADEER01. The sequence goes on from JBGTMF010000557.1 coordinate 142, forward strand.
TTTCGCCGGGGTGACGTCGGAGCCGGGGTGGTCCGGGACAGCGGGGGGCAGGCCGTGGCGTCAGGCGGTGGCTGTCGGTGACTTCATCGCCTCGGCTACGATCTCCATCACGTCGAGTGCCGGTAGCTCGTCCTCTTCCTTGCCTTTTGCCTTGAGGCCGTCGTCGATCATCGTCATGCAGAACGGGCAGGCGACGGCGACAGCATCTGGATTGGTCTGCAGCGCCTGATCGACACGGATCAGGTTGACGCGCTTGTCGGCGTCTTCCTCCATCCACATGCGGCCGCCGCCGGCGCCGCAGCACATGCCGAAACGGCCATTGCGCTCCATCTCGACCAGCGACACGCCGGGGATGCTCTTGAGAATGTTGCGCGGCGCCTCGAGGATGTCGTTGTAGCGGCCGAGGTAGCAGGAGTCGTGATAGGTGATCGAGCGCTCGCCGTTGACGTTGAACTCGAGCTTGCCCTCGCGGATCAGGTGGTCTACCAGCTCGGTGGCGTGGACGACCTCGTAGTTGCCGTTGAACTGCGGGTAGTCGTTGCGCAGGGTATTGAAGCAGTGTGGGCAGTTGGTGATGACCTTCTTGACGTTGTAGCCGTTGAGAACCTCGACCGTCATCTCGGCCATCGACTGGAAGAGGTACTCGTTGCCGATGCGCCGCGCGGTTTCGCCGTTGCAGGGCTCCTCGCTGCCGAGAATGGCAAAATCGACGCCGGCGTTCTTCATGATCTTGACCAGCGACTGCGCCGTCTTCTTGTTGCGGTCGTCGAACGAGCTGGCGCAGCCGACGAAGTAGAGGTACTCGGCGTCCGGCTTCTCGGCCATGGTGGGAATGTCGAGGCCCGCGGCCCAGTCGCCGCGCGACGAGGCGTCGACGCCCCACGGATTGCCCTGCGTCTCCATCGCCTTGAACGTGCGAGTGAGCTCGGCCGGGAACCGCGCCTCCTCTTGCACCAGGTGCCGGCGCATGTCGACGATCTTGTCGACGTATTCGATCAAAACCGGGCAAGCTTCTTCACAGGCGCGACAGCTGGTGCAGGCCCAGAGGACCTCGTCGTGGATGAGGTTCTCGCCGACGATGTTTTCGCCGACTTGGATCGGCTCCTGCGCATCAGCCGCCAGCGTCGGCGCATTCATCACCGCGTCTTCATGCTCGTACAGGTAGTCGCGCAGGTTGAGCATCAGTTGGCGCGGCGCCAGCTCCTTGCCGCTGATGGTCGCCGGACAGTGCGACGAGCAGCGACCGCACTCGGTGCACGAGTACATGTCGAGAACCTGCTTCCAGTTGAACTGGTTGATGTAAGAGGTGCCGAAGTTGAGTGAGTTCTCGAGATCCTGCTTCGACAGCGAACCGACCGGCTCGAGCTTCTTGAAGAAGACGTTGGGGACCGAGGTGATGATGTGGAAGTGCTTGGAGATCGGCAGCAGGTTGACGAAGACGAGGATCACCAGGTTGTGGATCCACCAGCCAACATTGCTCGCCGCGCTGGCCAAGCCGACGCCGCCAATGCCGAACAGCGTGCTGCCGACGAGGTTGCTGAGGGGTTGCCAGGCACGCTCCTTGTCGATGTCCGGACCGCTGTGCGCGTACAAGTGGCCGCCGTCGTAGAGGAAGCCACTGATCATGATGGTACCGATGAAGCAGAGGATGAGGATGGCTTCGCCGTGCGATTGGCCGCGCAAGCGGTCTTCCGACGGCGCGTAGCCGTAGAGGCGCGACGGGTGGCTGATCAACCAACGGTAGAGCGCGTAGCTGATGGCGACGAGGACGGTCAGCTGGACGATGTCCTTGAGCAACAGGTAGGGGCCACCGAGCGTGTTGACGGACAGCAACGGCAAGGTGAAGTCGTCGATGAAGCCGCGGGCGAACATGTGAATCACCTGGATCGCCAGGATCGAGAAGCCCCAGAAGATGAAGAAGTGCATCCAACCGGCACCCTTGTCGTGCGCCGGCTGCTCCGGTGTGACGAACTTCTTCTGCCCGAGCACGTAGACGAAGACGGCCTTGACGCGATCGGCGATCGCATCGAAGCGCGGTACCTGGGCTACCTTGGTGAGCACCGTGAAACGCCGGTACAGGGTACGGCCGAGAACACCTACTGCTACCGCGATACACAGAAGGAAGATTAGCGTGCTCATATTCGTCGCCCTCGCTTGAAGTCGCACCGCTTATGCGGGAAGTGTTGAGGCTGTTTGGAGACCTAAGAGATCGGGCCGGCCAATGCAAGGCAACGCGTGCGGCACAACGCGCCGGCGAAGCGCCGGCATCGAATTCCCGCGTGCAAACTGATAGCCAACGGCAACGGACCGGCAAGGAGCGACCATGGCAGCGAACGACGATCTGGCGAAGGCCCGCGGTGCTTGGCAGGGAGGCATCCTCAAGAAGACTCTCGACCGCGCCCCGGAGAGACGTGAGCGGTTCGCGACGACGTCGGACATTCCGATCGAGCGCCTCTACACACCGGAAGACGTTTCCGGTGACTACCTGACAGAGTCCGGTTATCCCGGCGAGTTGCCGTTTACCCGCGGGGTACAGCCGACGATGTACCGCGGCCGCCTGTGGACGATGCGCCAATACGCGGGCTTCGGCAGCGCCGAGGAGTCGAACGAGCGCTACCGCTATCTCCTCGGCCAGGGGCAAACCGGCCTCAGTGTCGCCTTCGACCTGCCCACCCAGATGGGCCGCGACTCGGACCACGCACTCGCCTCGGGCGAGGTTGGCCGGGTCGGCGTGGCGATCGACTCGCTTGCCGACATGGAAATCATGCTCGACCAGATTCCGCTCGGCAAGGTCACAACCTCCATGACCATCAATGCCACCGCCTCGATTCTCCTCGCCCTGTACCTGGCCGTAGCCGAGAAGCAGAACGTGCCGTGGAGCAAGGTTGGCGGTACGATTCAGAACGATGTTCTCAAGGAGTATATCGCGCGCGGCACCTACATCTATCCTCCGGCCGGTTCGATGCGCATCGTCACCGATATCTTCGCCTTCTGTGAGAGCGAGGTACCGACCTGGAACACCATCTCCATCTCCGGCTACCACATTCGCGAGGCCGGCTCGACGGCGGCACAGGAAATCGCATTCACCCTCGCCGACGGCATTGCCTATGTTCAGGCAGCGCTCGACGCCGGTCTCAACGTCGACAAGTTCGGCGGCCGCCTGTCCTTCTTCTTCAATGTACACAACAACTTCTTTGAAGAAGTCGCGAAGTTCCGCGCCGCCCGCCGCCTTTGGGCGAAAATCATGAAGGACCGCTTTGGGGCGACCGACCCGCGTTCGATGATGCTGCGTACACACGCGCAAACGGCGGGATCGAGTCTGACCGCGCAGCAGATCGACAACAACGTCGTCCGCGTAACCCTGCAGGCGCTCGCTGCCGTCCTCGGCGGCACGCAATCGCTGCACACCAACGGCCGCGACGAGGCGCTGGCGCTACCGACCGAGGCCTCAGCGCGGTTGGCATTGCGCACCCAACAAGTGATCGCTCATGAATCCGGTGTCGCCGACACCATTGACCCGCTTGGCGGCTCGTACTTCATCGAAACCCTGACCGATCAACTCGAGGCCAAGGCGGTCGAGTATCTCGACAAAATCGATAGCCTCGGCGGCGCCGTCAAGGCGATCGAATCGGGCTATCCGCAGCGCGAAATCCACAACGCCGCCTATCAATACCAACAGGCGATCGAGAACGAACAGCAAATCATCGTCGGCGTCAACAAGTTCCAACTAGCCGACGAACAGCCACCCGACCTGCTCAAGCTCGATCCCGCCCTCGAGCAGCGGCAGCAGCAGAAGGTTGCATCGGTCCGCGCAGAACGAAGCCAGAAAGCAGCGGAGACAGCGCTCAGCTCCGTCACCCGCGCCGCCCGCGACGGCAGCAACCTGATGCCGCCCATCCTCGACGCTGTTCGCGCCTACGCCACTCTCGGCGAGATCTCGGACGCCATGCGCGAGGTCTTCGGCGAGTACCGCCCGGCGGTCACACTGTAGAGCGAGCAGGGAAGCCTCCCCCCTACCTCGTTCTTCGCGCCGGCGCGTCTCCGCGCGAGATACTCTCCGCGCAAAATCTCTCCGCAGAGATGCGCGACAAAAAAAAAGCCAGCCGTTTCCGGCTGGCTCTTTAGCTTGTAGCTGGGTGCGACTTCAGGGCAGGCGAATGAAATCCGACTGATCGCGCACACCGGTGTGATGCAGATTGAAGGCCGCGCTGCTGACAGTCGCAGTGATATCATCCGCGCTCCCCGCATCGCGGTAGAACTCCTCGGCGACACCGAGCAGTCCATAGCCGATCTCTAGATCGCCTGTCGCCGTACCAGTTCCGCGAATGCGGGTCTGGCCCGACAGCGTACCATTGACGTAGGCGCTGAACACCGAACGCTGGCAGCTCTGATAGTTCGGGTCGTCGAAGCCCGTCGCGGTGAGGGGACGATCCCGCCCGGTTCCCAACGAACAGAGCTCGTACTCCTTGAAGCAAGTCACCGATCGGCTCGCCGAGAAGCGTTGCTCGAACTCGTTGTAAACCAGTAGCTGGACTGTGATCGGGAACGGAGCCTGAAGTTCGAAATTCTCCGTGCACGGAACCAAGGTGAGATGCGTCTTGACGATGTCGCCGTTGACCGGCTCGACCGCGTCATCGAAGAAGTGATCGAGGATCAACACACTCGGGCAACCGTTGTACTCTTCGCCGATGCGAAGCGTATTGTCACCGTCGTTTGCTCCTTCGATCGCCTGGATACCAACCGCATTGTAGCCGCGGGCATCCAACGGTGCGCCCTCACCCTCCGGACGTACCGTGACGATCGTCGCCTCGCCCTTGACGTCGTTGCGGTCAATCGGCTCGTTATTGGGGCCGACTTGAATACACTTCAACTCGCCCATGAACGGATCTTCGTTCACCGGCGGAATGTTGCCGACGTTCGAGAAAAGTCCGCCGGTACCGCCCGGTGCACACGGCGCATCCGAGCACGGCAACATCGGCCTACCGTTGCCGAGGTTCCACACCAGCGGCTGCTTGGGCGTGAGGCTGATTTCGAAATCGACTTCGAGCCAGCCCGGCACACAGAAATTACCCGGGAATGTCAGATTGCAGTCCGAGTGATTGCCGCACACGCGAGTTGGTTCGTTGCTACAGTGCGAATTGGCGTTCACATAGAAACACCGGAGGAACACCTCCTCGCTCGACGTGTTGGTGAGTTGGATCGTCGTATCGATCGTCACACCTGCCGGCGAGAGAAATGTGTCATCAGCAGAACTGAAGATTAGTTTCGGCCACACCAAAATGGCGGCCGCTCGATCTGAGGTTACGTCTGCCGACGCAGCCCCAGCTCCGAGGAATACCGTCCCCAGCACCGTTAGGATGCCGGCGAGAACAGGTTTCCGCATCACCGTACGCATTGCCCTTCTCCTTTCAAACCAAGGGGAGAATCCAGCCACTTCCACTACCATGACTAGAGCTGACGCCCGCTCATTGATCAGACAGAATGACGCGGTCGACGATTTCGCCGCCCGAGGCAGTCCACCTGTCACCTACCATATGGATGTTCATCATCGTACGAGCCAGCGCACCGCCGGCATCCGACCGTACGATTCCCGCAACCCCCAACACTCCGCCGTGATCCGGAATCGGAGTGAGTACGGTCTGCAGTCCGAGCGTTCCCTGAACCGGGTAGGAGAACTGGCTGTTTCCGGGATTGAAGGGCGCGTCGAGCTGGAACATGTAGAACTGCTTCCAACACGTTACCGAAGTACTGAACGACGTGACCTGCTCAAACTCGTTGTATGTGAGAAATTGAACCGTGACCGTGTTGGCAAAAACGCTGCTGAACGGCTCCTCGAAATCCTGCGAGCAGGGAATCAAAGTCAGCTCGGTGAGGTTGGCGCTTTGCAGCGCAAGAACCTCCCCCGCGGCGCCAATCGAAATTGCTGGTCCGTTGCTACAGACGCCCCCGTCGCCACAGTCCGCATCAGAGGTACAAGGAAGACCCCTGGAGGGAACCGTCGACGTAGCGGCTCCCATCGCCTCGGCGTCGTCACACGTCCCGCCGGCTCCGGCGGAAAGTACGGTCAGGTCTGTCGACAGCTCTGAAAAGTGATTGACGATAAGCTGATTCGGGCAGGCGTTATACTGGCCGATGACGTCTTCCGTGTCTGACGGCTGATCGAGAAGAAGTTCGTTTCCGGTTGCACCGGCGATCTCCGTACCGAGGATACCAAGTGCGTTATACTTCCCCGTGTCGTATGCGCCGTCGTTCTCAGTGCGGATCGTCGCCTCGCCCTTGAGGTGGTTGCCGCCGATCGGGTGGCCCGTGACGTCGACCTCGATACATTTGAGCTCGCCAGTAAAACCCAGCGGAACCGGTGGGATCGCTCCGGGATCGAGACCGGCCTGTGCACATTCCACCGTCGGTTGTACCAATCCACTCGGCAGCGTCTCGCATGAGTCCGTGGGGTTGACGAATCGTCCCCGGCTCACTTGCCAACTCGTCGGCTGTTGCTTGGTGAGCCAGATATTGAAATCGGTCATCTGCCACAGCGGATTGCCGAACACATCCGGCGCGGCGTTCACGTAGAAACAACGCGCATGCACCATGTTGTTCGAAATGTTCGTGATCTGAATGATCGTGTCCGCGCTTTCGGTCGCTAGAACCTTGGGGAAGGCGAGGATTGAAGCTCCCCTCTCCGTTGTGACGATCGCGTGGGCGCCGCTCGCCATTACCCCCATGGCGACCGCGAATCCGCAGACGCCTGAGAGAAGAGCACTCCACTTCACCGTTCGCATTTCCCTCCTCCTTTCCAGTCGGCCGAGACTCTACCTACTACGGCCTCACACTTGGCCTTCACACGCAGTCTCGCGCCTGCTGGAGCGCGCCTGCAGAAGTGGCGCGTACATACTCAAAATCCGATTGCATTGTCAACCCGATGCCGGGAACACCATAGCGACGCGCCGGTGTGATAATTTTGGCTTGACCACCGTTGAATTAAGCGCGTCACAGCGAGGTACACGCGCATGTGTGTCGCGTGTTATTCCTCCGCCCCTGCCTCGATTTCCTCCTCAAGCGGAGCCCTTAGATCATTTTTGGGCAAGGCCGTCAAACAAAAAAGCGTTGCTTCGGTCGAAACCGCGCCTGCCGGTGGTTGCGCGGTCAGGCGAGGACGACGTTATTGCGCGGCGCCGCGATGCCGCGCGTGGCGTTGCGCGAGTCGACGACCAAGGCGGCGTGGCGGACGACGGCCCCGTAATCGACCTCGCTGTGGTCGGTGACGATGACGACGGCGTTGGCAGCCTCGAGAGTTGCGGGGGTCAGCGGTGTCGAGGCGAGGCCGAAGTCGTAGCGCCTGGACCGCCGCAGCGACGGCACGAAGGAGTCGTGGTAACTGAGCTTCACTCCCCTGCCCTGCAGCAATTCCATGATCCGGAAGGCCGGCGATTCGCGATCGTCGTCGATGTCTCGTTTGTAGGCGACCCCCAGGATGAGGACGCTGGCGCCCGCCAAGGCGACGCCGCGCTGCTCGAGAGCCTCGGCCAGTCGCGTGACGACGTACGCCGGCATCGAGTGGTTGACCTCGCCGGCGAGCTCGATGAAGCGCGTCTCCATGTCGTATTGGCGGGCACGCCAGCTCAGGTAGTACGGGTCGATCGGAATGCAGTGGCCGCCGAGACCGGGTCCCGGATAGAAGGGCGTAAAGCCGAACGGCTTCGACGACGCGGCGGCGATGACCTCCCAGATGTCGATGTCCATCTTCTGGAATAACACCTTGAGTTCATTGACGAGCGCGATGTTGACGCTTCGGTAGATGTTTTCGAGAAGCTTCGCCGCTTCCGCCACCCGGGCATCGGATACGGGGATCACCGTCTCGATCACCGACGAATACAGCGCGGCGGCGACGCGGCCACACTCGGGGGTGACACCGCCGACCAATTTGGGGATTGTTCGCGTCGAAAAGTCGCGGTTGTTGGGATCCTCTCGTTCCGGCGAAAAGGCGAGATGGAAGTCGCGTCCGGCCACCAACCCCGACTGCTCGAGGATCGGCTGCACTTCTTCTTCGGTGGTCCCTGGATAAGTGGTGCTCTCCAGTACCACCACCTGACCGGCGCGCACGTGGCGCGAGATCGCCTGCGCCGTGTTGCGCACATACGAGAGGTCCGGATCGAGGCTCTCGGTCAACGGCGTCGGCACACAGATGAGAATTGCGTCACAGTCGGCGAGAAGCGCAAAATCCTCAGTCGGATGGAACTCCCCGGCATTGGGGGGATTGGGGCGGACGATCCCCCGCAGGCGCTCGGACTCGACGTGGCGGATGTAGGAGCGACCGGCCAGCAGCGCATCGACTTTGACCGCGTCGGTATCGAAGCCGACGGCTGCGAAGCCCGCCTCCGCAATCGTCGCCGCCAGGGGTAGACCGACGTAGCCGAGACCGATGACACCCACCGTGGCGGTGCGCTCGTCGAACTTGCGAATCAGGTCTTCTGCGTGGGACACCGCGACAAGATAACCGGGGGATTGAAATTGGGCAATCAACCTTTGCCTTTCGATTCTATGTTTTCAGGTGAGGTCGAAGTATCGATCGGCGCACGCCAGGCGCCGCAGCGCACGAAAACGACGACGGGGGATCCTCTCGGATCCCCCGTCGTGGCGCCGCTGGTTGCGGCGCTGCTATTTCGTGCCCGCGTCTAGCGGCGGCGACTCCAGAGGAGCGCCGCCGGGGCCAGCAGGAACATCAGGACGGCAAGCGGGTTGTCGTTCGTCGACACCGGGCCGACGGCACAACCGTCGTCGTCGAAGTCGAGTCGCGGCGTATTGGTCCGCGTGCTGGTCGGCGTGTTGGTTGCCGGCGGCGACGTCGGTGTCGGCTGAGCCGTCGGCTCAATCGTCGGCGTCGGCGAAACTTCGTCGACGACCTCGATGGTCGCACCGCCACAGGAGACGGCGGTGCCGTTGACGACGGCGTCCGAACAATCGATGTCGCGGTTACCGAGAGTTCCCTCGGCGATGGACACCGAACAGGAATAGACGGAGCCGGCAGCGGCATTGCTCAGCGTCGCCGAAACGGTCGATCCGGGGATGCCGTCGAAGCTGCCTCCGCTGACGCCGGAGGCGATCTCACAAGCGACCAGTGTCAAGCCGTCATCCGCCGCCAGGGAGTTGCTGACGCTGTCGGCCGGCGCTCCTGCCGGCACGCTGTTGAGGATCACTGCGACGGAGACCGTCGTACCGGCGACTCCAATTTGCGAGGCCGGGCTGACGGCAAGCGTGTACGTCGTCTCGACCGTCATGCAGCTGTTGTCGACACAGATCCCGCCCGGGCACTGGCTTTCATCGCGGCATTCGACACACGAACCATCAACGCAAACCTCGGGGCTGCACTGTGCGTCGGCGTCGCAGGTCGAAGAGCAAATGCCGTCGCCGGCGCAGACGTCGTCTCCTGGGCAATCCTCGTTGTCGTCACAGTATTCCGGGCGACACATGCCGTTCTCGTCGCAGACGCTGCGATCGGGACAGTCCTCGTCCGACTCACAGTCGATCGGCACGCACTGACCTGAGGGGGCGCCGCTCGTAACGGCGCCATTGAACTCGCATTCCGACCCCGGCGGGCAATCGGAATCGTCGTCACAATCCACCGGCTGGCAGGTTTCATTCTGGCAGGTGGTGCCGGTCGGGCAGTCCGCATCCCGCGTGCACTCGTTGGCCGGAGTCGGTGACGGCGTGTCGGGCCCCGGCGTGCCGGGCGTCGGCGTCGGCGTGTCCTCCATATCGTCGGTCGGCGTCGGCGTCGGCGCGGCGCCGCCCACCGGGATCACGACGTCGACGGCGTCGGCGTTGAGTTGGGCGCCTAGCGCGTCACCGAGGAAGACGCTGTTTGCCTCGACCGGGAACATATCCCCAACCTCGGCATCTTCGCGGATGGTGAAGTCACACACCGCCAACGGTCCGTTGCCGAGCGGCGGCAGTGGATCAGGCGTGCCGAGCACAAAGATTTCGACGTTGACGGCACCCGAAGGGAGAACCGAACCCGCCACCTGGTGCGTCCCGGCAATCCGCGCGTTGAGCACACAACTGGCGTTCACCGGCGGTGTAAAGGTCAGATCATCGGTGGAGAAGGCGATGTCGACGCCGGCGCTGACCGCCGAACCGTCGTCGTTTGCCAGCGTCAAGGTGACGCCGGCGACGCCGCCGGCTTGCCCTTCACCGCCGACCAGCGAGAAGGTGCTCAGGGCACCCGCGCCAGCCAACGCCGGCGACAGCACGAGCGAAAGTCCAACCGCAGCCACCGCTCCCAATTTCCATTGACTCGTCGTCCTCATTGTAAAACCTCCCTCTCCTCACTTGCGTATTGCCGCAAAGCGGCGCGGGCCAGCCCGTCAGAGCTGCCCCGGACATCCCTGGTTGATGTTGATAATCGCCAATGTGATGTCGTTGGCGCGCACTCGGCCGTCGCCGTCCTGATCCGCCGCCAGGCAGGTCGTCACGTCGGCAACCCCGTTGATGATGTTGATCATCACCGAGATCTCGTTGCCGCGTACACGACCGTCCAGGTTGCAGTCACCGACACACTCGCAACGCGCGACGCCCGACATTTCGTCGTCTTCGACACAAGCCTGACGATCCAGACAATCCGCCGGTCCCTCGCATTCGCTATCGGGCACACAACAGTCGTTGCGGCAAACCGTACCCTCCGGACAGATTTCCGGATTCTCCTCGCAACCACAGATTGGGTCGCCCACCGTGATCGATCCGTCGGCGACCACGGCCGTGAACGGCTGCGCACTGAAGTCGCCGACGTCGGTCCGGTTCGGATCTCCCATCAACGGGATGACCGTTCCCGGCGTAACCCCGGCGCCTACTCGGAAGCGGCAGGTGGCAAACGTGCCTTCGCCGAAGGTGTCGAGCGGGAACGGCAACGTCGTGTCGATCGCCGCCACGCGAACGCGGCGAATCCCTTCCGGATTGCGCGGCACCTGCGGCAGTCGAATGGCGGTCGAGTCGAAAGTGCCGACCAGAGCCGGAGCCAATTCGCACTGCGGCAGGATCGCCCCGTCGGTCTCGACGCGCACCTCGATGTCCACCTGCGCGGTGTTGATCAAGATGTCGGTATGAGCCGAAGACACCTCGCCACCGCCTTCGAGATCGAGCGGAATGACGACGACCTGGCCTGGAATCGCATCGGCATGGCCGATGGCGATGGTACGCGTCTCAGAAGTCCGCTGCGCGCCGAAGATGAGAGGTGTCCCCTCACCCGGGCAACCCAAGCCGAGGTTCAGCACCGCCAGCGTGACATCGCAGCCGGTAATGAACCCGTCCTCGTTGACGTCGCCGGTGATACATTCGTCCGGTTCGCAGGCGCCGCCGAGAATGCACATCATCGTGCTGATCTCGGTGCCGAACACCAACCCGTTCAAGTTGCAGTCACCACCGCACTCGCAGATGTTGTCGATACAGGTTTCACGCTCGCCGCGGCAATCGATATCCGCGGTGCCGAACTCGCAGGGCCGCGGCGGCACACAAACACCCGCACGACAGCGATCGCATTCGTCGGCCGGCGTTCCCTCCGGACAGAAGCAGTCTTCGTCGACGATACAGGTCGGCAACGGCGTCGGCGTCGGTGTCGGTGTCGAGATATCCGTACAGACGTTGCCGATGCAGAAGAGCCCCTCGGGGCAGTCGGCGTTGTCCTCACAGGCGATGGTCGGCGTCGGCGTCGGCGCGATCACGCAGAAGCCGTCGTCGCCGCAAACCGTTCCGGGGTCGCAGTCGGTATCCGCAGAACACGGAACCCGCGGGGTATTGGTCGGCGGAACGGGTGTTGGCGTCGCCGGTATACCCACCGAACCAATGTAGGCTTGCAGCGAGCCGTTGCCGCCAGGGGCGCCCAGATTGGTCGCCGAAGAGGCGAAGGCGACGAGGTCGCCATCCGGGCAAATGCTCGGCGGCAGATCGGGAGAGCTGCCGTTCTGCGCGGCGCCCTTTTCGTTGACGCTGATGAGAATCGTCGCGGCTTCGTCGAGGTCGCGTACGTAGATCTGCGAGCGGCCGTTGGTCGGCACCTCGTCGGCCAACGTGCTGGCAAAGGACCCGAAGGCGATACGACGACCATCGCGGGAGATGCTCGGCGGGATTGCAATATCGTCCGCCTCGCGCCCGCCGGTGCTGATGCTGACTCGCTCCGTCGTCCCGGCTGCGCAGTCGTGGACGAAGATATCGGGCTGCCCGTTGAGGTCGTTAGGCACGAGATTGGTCGCTTCCGACTTGAACGCGACGACCGTGCCGTCCTGGTTCAAGGCCGGATGAAAGCTGATTCCATTGGCCTGGACCCCCGCGGAGCTGACACTTGCGCGGCAGGTGATCTCGCCATCGCAAGAAACGTAGATGTCGTAGACGCCGTTGGTGTCGCCCTCGAAGAGGTTGCTGGCCAGCGAAGAAAAGGCGACGCAGCGGCCATCGCCGCTGATCGACGGCGTCGTACTCGCGCCGTTGGCCTCGCCACCGCCATTGGGCACGCTGACGCGGGTGATCCCACCGGTCGTCCTGTCGTGCACGAAGACGTCGGATACGTTGTTGTTATCGTCCTCAACCAGATTGTTCGCCGTCGAGCGAAAGGCCACCCGCGAGCAGTCCGCGCTGACGCTGGCAAACGAACTGGCGCCATTGGCCGAAAATCCGTCGAGGCCGACGCTGATCAACTCGTTGGTCGGCGGTGTCGAGAGGTTTCGCAAAACCACATCGGTGCGGTTGTTGGTATCGTTCGGCACCAGATTGCTGGCATCCGTGCTATAGGCGATGCAGGTACAATCGTCGTCGATGGACGGCCGGAAACGCTGCGCCATACTCGGACCATTGCCGCTCTGCCCGTCCTCTGTCTGGCTGATTCGATGCATGGTGCCGTCGAACAGGTAGACGTCGGTATAGCCGTTGTTGTCGCCGGCCGGGCCCTGCGGCAGCAAATTGCTCGCATCGGTATAGAAGGCCACACAGGCGCCGCCGTTGCTGCATACCGGTCCGCTGCTCGGGCCGTTTGCCTGGACACCATCGGCTCGCACGCTCAATCGGCGGATCTCGGTTTCCTGCCCGAGCGCTGGAGAGCACGCGACCGCAAGCGTCGCTGCCAATCCCACCACCCGAGAGCCCGTTCGCGCTATCGCACCTGTTCGGACATTCATTCGCTAGTTCCTCCCGAAATACGCAATCACGCCCCTAAGGGCGCCGACGCGATTCGCGACTTCCACTCCACCTGGACAAATCCCTTCCGCGACCCGATCGGTTGCCGGATGGTTCTCCAAGGACAACTCCATTTCCTCAACTAATACCGAATATCGGCTCCCCTCCTACCAAGGGGAAAAAGGCGATTCGAACACTACAACGCTCGAACGCAAAGTCAAGGAATTTTGGTAGACGAGAGAGTCTGGCCGAGGGCTTGACTAAACCGCAAAACCCCGTTTCCGAACTCGGCTGAGGGGCTAAAGTGGAGCTGATCGGAGTCGAACCGACGACCTCCTGAATGCCATTCAGGCGCTCTCCCAACTGAGCTACAGCCCCGCGAGTCACAAACGCGCCGCGACGGATCTCCGGATAGCCGAATGCGCCACCGGAATCAACTTGGGCTGCCGACACACCCCGCCGGTTGCGCTTACTTTTTTGCATTGTGTCGCTCGAGGCGGAGCTTGATTTCGCCTTCGGCACCGCGATCGGTGGGTTTGTAGTAGCGGCGATGGACCAACGCCTCGGGCAGATGGCGATGGTCGACCTCGGCTTCCGGCCGGTCGTGAGCGTATTGGTAGCCCTCGCCGTAACCGAGATCTTTCATCAGCGCGGTGGGGGCATTGCGCAGATGGCGCGGCACCGGCAGCGCCCCGTGGCTGCGGACATCTTCGCCGGCCAACCGCATGGCCATGTAAGCCGCATTCGATTTCGGCGCCGCCGCCAGATAGGTCGCGGCGTGCGCCAGCGGGATGCGCCCCTCCGGCAGGCCGACGAATTCGAAGGCGTCGCGGGCGGCAATCGCCAGCGACAGCGCGTGTGGGTCGGCGTTGCCGATGTCCTCCGAAGCGAAGATGACCATGCGGCGGGCGACGAATCGCGGATCCTCGCCGGCCTCGAGCATGCGCATCAGCCAGTAGACAGCCGCGTCGGGGTCGCTGCCGCGCATCGATTTGATGAAGGCGGAGACGACGTTGTAGTGCTCCTCTCCGCCTTTGTCGTAGAGCAACGCCCGGCGTTGTGCGGCCTCCTCGGCCACGGCCAGGGTGATCGCCGAGCCGGCGCGGGCGGCCAGCGTCGCGGCGGCCTCCAGCGTGTTGAGGGCGG
>JBGTMF010000558.1:0-32438 GCA_041743795.1 Thermodesulfobacteriota bacterium
CGCCGGTGCCGTCAGCGACGCCGACCTGCGCGCCACCGAGGGCAAGCGCGTGCAAGTCGAAGCGACCGTCGCCCTGCTTGCCGCTACGGTCGCACGCGCTGACGACGCGAGCAACCGAGAGTTGGCCGTGTCCGGTAGCGCGCCGATCACGCATTCGACAACACTGCTCGAACTGCTACGACGTCCGGAGCTGGCACTCGCCGACGTCTGCCGAATCGGAGGCGTGAGCCTCGGCGAGATCCGCTCAGACGTCGCGGCTCAGGTCGAAATCGACGTAAAATATGCAGGTTACGTCAAACGCCAACAGATTTCGATCGACCGCCTGGCTCGTATGGAGAGCGCCGTCATTCCGTCGAATATCGACTTCGCTGGTATTCCCGGCCTGTCGCGCGAGGTCGGCGAGAAGCTGGCGGCGATACGACCCACCTCGCTCGGACAGGCGTCGCGAATTGTCGGGGTCACACCGGCCGCCGTGTCCCTGCTCGCCGTTCACCTACGCCGGCCGGCGCCGTGAAGGAAGCGGCCGGCGAACTCGAAGAGTTGCGCGCCTGGACCGGCACGCACGGCTTGCAGCTCGCCGACGAGCAGTGCAATAAGCTCGCTAACTACCTAGAATTACTGCGGCTTTGGTCGGAACGCATGGCGTTGGTCGGTGCCCGCGAGAGGCCGTTGCTGGTGCGAAAACACCTCGCCGACAGTCTCTATGTTGCGAGCCGTTGCGGCGAAGTCGGCCGCGCCGCCGATCTCGGCAGTGGCGGCGGCCTGCCGGGCATTCCTGTCGCTATCGCGCGACCTGGGTTGCAGATCGACCTGGTCGAGTCACGAGGCAAGAAGGCGTCTTTCCTGGCGCAAGCGAGTCAAGCTTTGCCAAACGCGCATCCGCTCGCCCGGCGCATCGAATCCCTCGACCGGGGCATCTACGACCTGGTCATGGCGCGTGCGCTGGCTCCCCTCGACCGCCTTCTGCCGCTAGCGCGCCCTCTTTTGCGCCCAGGTGGTGCTCTATTCGCTATGAAATCCGCGGCTTTTGAAGATGAGCTGGCGGCTGCGAGTGCGAGTTCAGCCGGTTTCGCCCTCGCTGAAACGCATACGTACGAGCTGCCCAGTGGTGAGCCCAGAGCCCTGTTGGTCTTCGAAACCATCGGCGGTTGAGTTTCCGGCTGGCCTTACCACAGGCGTCGCGCCGGACCATCCGAACGAGAAACGACCAAAGGATAGACCGTGCGCAGCGCGCACCACCCTTTGCCCGTGCCTATGCCCCAGCCTCTGCCTACGAGCGAAGCGAGTTCAATTCAGTCCGTAGCGCTCTCTCATGGCCATAAAGCGGTCGTAGGTCTTGCCGTCGAGATCTGCCGTGAGAACCCGTTGCAACAGCGGCATAAGCTCATCACGGAGGAATGCGCCGCGCGCCATCCACTGGAAGTAGCGCCGTCCGCCGTGGTCATAGGGGCCGTACAGTCGCCCACCGGGCAGTTTCTCCTCGAGCCAGCGGAACAGATTCTCGTGATCCGTGTGCATCCGTAGCGATATCTGTGGCTGCTTGCCGTCGCCGCCAAAGTGACCCTCACCAACCAGGACGCCGACGAGAAACCCGATATCGAACTCGGAAAGCCTCAGTTCAGCTGTTTCACCGTTGGTTTCCACGTGGAACCCTCCACCGCCGCTACCGGCGACGGCACCGGCTTCGTTTTTGCCCTTTGAACAGGGGAATTCTATTGAGCGAGTTGTTTCACCGTCGGATAACACGTGAAACACCGACTGACAATCGCGGCCGATTCCCACAATTCTTCACTTCACAATTGTCCCCGCCGCCGACTTCGTGGTAGGGACTCACATAAAGCGGACGGGGGCGGGTCTTTGAGCAGGGTTGTTTGCATCGCCAATCAGAAGGGCGGCGTCGGCAAGACCACTACGGCGATCAACCTATCGGCGAGCCTCGCGCTCTCCGGTAGACGCGTCTTGTTGGTCGATCTCGACCCACAGGCGAACGCCACCAGCGGGCTCGGCGTGCGCGATTTGGACGATCGTCCGTCGACCTACGATCTGCTGATGGGCGAGCGATCGATTACCGAGATCATCGCCGAGACGGCGCAAGCGGGTCTCGAAGTCCTTCCCGCCCAGCGCGATCTGGTCGGAGCAGAGG
Organism: Thermodesulfobacteriota bacterium; assembly: GCA_041743795.1. Lineage (GTDB taxonomy): Bacteria > Desulfobacterota > Binatia > HRBIN30 > CADEER01 > CADEER01. The sequence goes on from JBGTMF010000558.1 coordinate 2,144, forward strand.
TCGAGTTGGTGCAGACCATCGCACGCGAACAGCGTCTGGCCGAAGGCCTAGCGCCGGTGCGTGAGCGCTACGACATGATCATCATCGATTGCCCGCCGTCCCTCGGTCTCTTGACGATCAACGGCCTGACAGCTGCCGACGCGGTTCTCATCCCGCTCCAATGCGAGTACTACGCCCTCGAAGGCCTCAGCGCATTGATGGAGACCATCGGTTTGATTCGCGAGCGCCTGAATCCGTCGCTGGCCATCGAGGGCATTCTCTTGACCATGTTCGACACCAGAAACAGCCTGTCGCATCAGGTCGCAGAAGAGGTTCGCCAGCACTTCCCCAACGATGTTTTCAGAACCGTCATCCCGCGCAACGTTCGTCTCAGCGAGTCCCCCAGTTACGGGATGCCCGTGGCCCAGTACGACGCCACGTCGAAAGGGGCGCAGGCCTACCTCGACCTCGCCGAGGAACTGATGCCGCGCGAACCAAACGATCCGGCCGTACACATGACGAGGGAGGAGACCGTAGATGGAAGCGCGACGTAGGGCCCTGGGCCGGGGCCTAGGGGCGTTGATCACCGCCGAGCGCCCCCCGCTCGACCCGGCGGCGACGCCGAGCCCGATGACAGTGCCAATAGAGAGTATAACGCCCAATCGATATCAGCCACGAGAAACATTTGACGACAAGACAATCGCTGAGCTTGCGGAGTCTATTAAACAGCAAGGAATCTTGCAGCCCCTCCTCGTACGCGGGTCACGGGGTCATTTCGAGTTGATCGCCGGCGAGCGTCGATTCCGCGCCGCACAGCTTGCCGGGCTGCATGAGGTCCCGGTCCAGATCCGCGACGTCGGCGATCGCGAGGCCCTGGAGCTTGCGATCATCGAGAATGTACAACGCGAAGATTTGAATCCGGTCGAAGAAGCGCGCGCCTATCAGAGGTTGACGTCCGAGTTCGCGCTGACCCAGGACGACATTGCCCAGCGCGTAGGCAAAACCCGCGCTGCGATCAGCAACACCGTGCGCCTGCTGCAACTCGACCCGCAGATCCTGCGCCAGGTGGAGAGCGGCGAGCTCTCAGCCGGACACGCACGCAGTCTTCTCGCCCTCCCAGAGAGCGAAGACCGGGCGAAAGTCGCGCGCGAGGTAGCCGCCAAGAAATTGAGCGTGCGCGACACCGAGCGATTCGTTCGCGAACGCGCGCGGCGGGCGGAAGACGCCGATCGGGCCGCTTTGGAGTCTATGCTCAGCCAGGCGCTGGGCACAAAAGTTCGCATCCGCACTCGCGGCAAGGCCCGCGGGCGTATCGAAATCGACTTCTACACGCTGGATCAGCTCGATGGTCTGGTCGCGCGACTTTCCCCGGACGGGCGCGCGGCGGCCTCGTTTTGACATTGCCGGCGGCGACGGCTATAAGCGTCACGCCCATTTTTCCCCTCACTTGGATTAGGAGAACAAAATGGCGCTATTCTCGAAAGACGACAAAAACCCCATTTCTACCGGAATGAAGCCAGCCAACGAACCGTCTCCCGCACCCCGAACGACGCCCAAGGTGGACGTCAACGCTCACTTGGGCCAAGGCGCGAAGATCGAGGGGAAGCTCACGTTCAAGGGGAGTGTTCATATCGACGGACGCGTCGAAGGCGAGATCATCGCCGAGGACACGGTCGTGCTTGGCGAGTCTGCCATCGTCATCGCCAAGATCACCGCTGCCAAGATCGTCTCGCACGGCCGCATCGAAGGAGATATCGAGGCCTCACAGCGAATCGAGTTGCGCGCACCGGCGGCGCTGATCGGAAATATTCGCACGCCGTCTTTGATCATCCACGAAGGGGTGACCTTCGAGGGCCGGTCGGATATGGGGGGGAAGAGTTCCTCGTCCGCCGCGGACGGCAACGATAAGCGCGTCGCCATTTTCCCCACCGAAGACCGCGGGGCCGGTGCTCGCCGCAAGTCGGAGGCCGGTAGCTGAACCCCCTCCATCGCAACACCCACACACAACCGATAGTCGTAATTTGATAGGAGTAGGCGAACCTGCTCGGGGAGACCCCTGTGCCGCTTCGCATCGATCGATGAATCTCACACCAGATTATTCCCTGATCATCCAAGTGCTTCTCTTCCTCGTCGTCTGGGCAGGGTTGAGTCGTCTGGCGTTTGCTCCGACCCGCGAAGTGCTCGATCAGCGGCTGCGCCGCACGGTTGCCGCCGAGCGGGAAGCAGCCGATCTCGTGGTTTCCGCGACCAGCGATCAGGAGACCTACGACACAACGGTGTTGCAGCGAAGGCAACAACTGGCGGCAAACACCGCCGCTGCGCGTACCGCGGCGCAAGAGGAATCGTCGCGCGCGCTCAGCGATGCGCGAGACGCGGCGAACCGCGCGCTCGACGCCCAGCGCGCCGTCGTTGCCGAGCAGATCGAATCGGCGCGAACCAAGCTGAGTTCGAGCGCCGCCGACATCGCCGGCCAGATGTTGAGCCGCGTCACCGAGGGGCCAACCCGATGAGGCCCAGTTGGCTGCGACTGATCGCCGCGGCGATCGTCATCGCCCAACCGCTCCTCGCCTTCGCCGCCGGCGGCGATCACGACGAGCATCACGGGATGTCGACACCGCTGAAATTGACGGTGATGACCATCAATCTCGCCATCTTCGTCTACCTGCTGCGCGCGACAGCCTGGCCGATGATGAAGGAATGGGCTGCCGCCCGCCGCAACGCCGTCGTCAGCGCCCTCGAGAAGGCCGCCCTCGCCAAGCGCGAGGCGGAAGCGCTCAAGCTGCAGTGGGTACAGCGCCTCGCCAGTCTCGATCAGGAGATCGACGAGATGCGCGCCCAGGCGCAGAAGCAGATTGCTGCCGAACGCGACCAGATTCTCGAGGCAACGCGCAAGCTGAGCGAGGGGATCCGCCGCGACGCCGCGCGAGCCGCCGAGCAGGAGTTGCGCAACGCCCAGGAACGCCTGCGGGCCGAAGTGGCCGAGCAGGCCTACCAGATCGCCTGTCGTACGGCGCCGGCAAAGCTAGGCGCCGGTGAGCAGAAGCGCTTCATCGACGAGTTTCTACAGCAGGTGTCCCGATGAGCGGCTCGATCGCGCGGCGCTACGCGAAGGCGATACTCGCCGTCGCGGATGAAGAAAACGAAATGGAGAAGACGGGCGAGGAGTTGATCGCATTGGCCAGCCTGACGGCACCGCCGCAGGTTGCCGCGGCACTGGCCAACCCTCTCGTCTCCGAGAGCAAGCGCCGCGACCTCATCTCGGCGATCGCCCGGGACGTCGGCGTACGACAGACGATGCTCAACTTCGTACGCCTGCTCGCCGACCAGCAGCGACTCGACCAGGTCGGCGCGATCGCGGTGCAATACCGCCGGCTGCTCGACGACAAACTCGGCCGCGTACGCGCGGTAATCACCTCGGCAACGGCGCTCGACGCCGCAGAGCACGATCGCATTGTCGCCGTGTTCGAGAAGAAGACCGGCAAGAAAGTCCTGGCGGAAACCGTGGTCGACGAGAGTCTGCTGGGCGGCGTCATCGTCGACATCGAGGGCCAAGTTTTCGACGGTAGTTTGCAAAACCAGCTCAAATCCCTCGCCGCCAGCATCGCGGGGAGTCAGTCCTACATCTAAACCTTTCGGGCGTCCGCCCGGCATTCACCAGATCGAGTACGGAGTTCGTCGGCCCGGGATTCTCGGGCGAGCGAGCAGGGAGCACGGAGCATGGAGATTCGCGCTGCGGAGATCAGCGACATCATCAAGAAGCAAATCGAGGAGTACGAGCGCGAGGTCGAGGTTCGCGAAACCGGACGCGTGTTGTCGACCGGTGACGGGATCGCGCGTATCTACGGTCTCGACAAGGTCGCCGCCGGCGAGTTGGTGGAGTTCCCGCACAAGATCTACGGACTCGCTCTCAACCTCGAGGAAGACAACGTCGGCGCGGCCATCTTCGGTGAAGTCCAGGAAGTCGGCGAAGGCGACGAGGTCAAGCGCACCGGGCGTATCGCCGAGGTACCGGTCGGCGACGGGCTACTCGGTCGCGTCGTCGACGCGCTGGGGCAACCGATCGACGGCAAGGGACCACTCGGGACGACGGAAACACGCCGCATCGAGGTCAAGGCCCCGGGCATCGTCGCCCGCAAGCCAGTCACCGAACCATTGCAAACCGGAATCAAGGCGATCGATGCATTGATTCCGATCGGTCGCGGACAGCGCGAGCTGATCATCGGCGACCGCCAAACCGGCAAGACAGCGGTCGCCATCGACGCCATCATCAACCAGAAAGGCGGCGACGTTTTCTGTATCTACGTCGCCATCGGCCAGAAGCGCTCGACCGTCGCGCAGGTCGTCGAACGGCTGACGCGCGCCGGCGCCATGGACTACACCATCGTCGTCGCCGCCACCGCATCGGACGCGGCACCGTTGCAATTCATCGCGCCCTATTCCGGCTGTGCCATGGGCGAGTTTTTCCGCGACAACGGCCGCCACGCTCTGTGCATCTACGACGATCTTTCGAAACAAGCCGTCGCCTACCGCCAGTTGTCGCTGTTGCTGCGCCGGCCACCCGGTCGCGAGGCCTTCCCCGGAGACGTGTTCTACTTGCACTCGCGCCTCCTCGAGCGCGCCGCCAAGATGAGCGACGCGGAGGGCGGCGGATCGCTGACCGCGCTGCCGATCATCGAAACCCAGGCGGGCGACGTCTCCGCCTACATTCCGACCAACGTCATTTCGATCACCGACGGGCAAATCTTCCTCGAAAGCGATCTGTTCTTCTCCGGTGTGCGTCCGGCGGTGAACGTCGGTCTGTCGGTATCGCGCGTCGGCGGCAACGCGCAGATCAAGGCGATGAAGCAAGTTGCCGGAACATTGCGCCTCGACCTCGCCCAGTTCCGTGAGATGGCGGCCTTTGCCCAGTTCGGCTCCGACCTCGACGCGTCGACGCAGAATATGTTGAAGCGCGGTGAGCGCCTGGTGGAGATCCTCAAGCAGGATCAGTACGTGCCAATCCCGGTGGAACGGCAGGTTCTCCTCATCTACGCCGCCACCAAAGGCTTCGTCGACCAATACGAACCGAGCGCGTTGCGCAAGTATGAAGACGAGCTGTACCCGTTCATCGAGAATCGCCACCCTGAAGTGTTCAAACTCATCATCGAAAAGAAGCAGTTGAGCGACGACGTCAAAGAGAAGATCGACGCGGCGCTCGAGGCGTTCAAGAAAGAGTTCACCGCCTGATCCGACGGCGGTCGAATCCGTAGAAGAGACGAATGCCTTCCCTCAAGATAATCCGAAAGCGCATCAGCTCGGTCAAAAGCACCCAGCAGATCACGCGCGCGATGAAAATGGTCGCCGCGGCAAAGCTGCGCCGGGCGCAGGACGCCGCCACCCAAGCTCGTCCGTACGCCGACAAGTTGCGCGAACAGCTGGCCAGTGTCGCCGCGCGTGTCGTCGACAAGAGTTCCAATCCACTTCTCGCCGTTCGTGACGAGGAGAAAACCGTCGATCTCATCATCGTCACCAGCGATCGCGGTCTGTGTGGCGGATACAACGCCAACCTGTTGCGCCGCGCAGAAGAGTTTCTCGCCGAAAAGGCGGGAGCCGCGGTGCGGCTGACCGTCATCGGCGGCAAGGGCGCGTCGTATTTCAAGAAGCGCGGCGTCGCCAAACACGAAGAGCACACAGGACTCGTCGGCGGACCGGGTCACGCCTTGGCAGCACAGCTCGGCCTGCGCGTTTCACGCGAGTACGCCGCCGGGGAGACCGACGCGGTCTACGTGCTGTACAGCAAGTTCCAGTCGGCGATGGCGCAGGTGCCGACGGTCGAGAAGCTGTTGCCCGTCACCGAGGGGGCGGCCGTCGACGGCGCGCCCGCGGACAACCTCGCAGACTACATCTACGAGCCCGACCCGGCGTCGCTCCTCGGACGATTGCTGACGCAATACATCAACACCCTCATCTACCGGGCCTTTCTCGAGGCGACCGCCAGCGAGCACGCGGCGCGAATGACAGCCATGGACAGCGCAACTTCGAACGCCGCCGACATGATGGATCGCCTGACCCTGGCGATGAACCGCGCTCGCCAGGCGGCGATTACAACGGAACTGATGGAGATCGTCTCGGGCGCCGAGGCTCTCAAGGGCTGAGCGATAAAGAGGATTACAGACATGAATACGGGAAAAGTATCACAGGTCATTGGACCGGTCGTCGACGTCGAATTTCCGCCCGGCCAGGTGCCGCCGATTTTCAACGCCTTGCAGGTGACGAACCCCGCCATCAACGATGAAGAGTGGAACCTAATCATCGAGGTCAGCCAGCATCAGGGCGAGAGTACCGTGCGCTGCATCGCGATGGATGCCACCGAGGGGTTGGTACGCGGCATGGAAGTGCGCGACACCGGCGAGGCGATCACCGTACCGGTCGGACCGGCGACACTGGGCCGCATTCTCAACGTCGTCGGGGATCCGGTCGATGAGGCCGGTCCTGTCGAGTCGGCAAAGAGGTATCCGATCCATCGTTCCGCCCCGGCGTTCGTCGACCAGGCCACCGAGGTCGAAGCGTTCGAGACCGGCATCAAGGTCGTCGATCTGCTGGCGCCCTACTCGCGCGGCGGCAAGATCGGCCTCTTCGGCGGCGCCGGTGTCGGCAAGACCGTCATCATCATGGAGTTGATCAACAACGTCGCCAAGCAGCATGGCGGTTACTCCGTGTTCGGCGGCGTCGGCGAGCGCACTCGCGAAGGAAACGACCTGTGGAACGAAATGCGCGAGTCGGGCGTCATCGACCGCGCCGCCTTGATCTACGGCCAGATGAACGAGCCGCCGGGCGCGCGCGCCCGCGTCGCCCTCACCGCGCTCACCGTCGCCGAGTATTTCCGCGACGAAGAGGGCAAAGACGTTCTCCTCTTCATCGACAACATCTTCCGCTTTACCCAGGCAAACTCGGAAGTATCGGCGCTCCTCGGCCGAATTCCCTCCGCCGTCGGCTATCAGCCGACACTGGCGACCGACCTCGGCGAACTGCAGGAGCGCATCACCACCACAACGAAGGGATCGATCACTTCGGTGCAGGCGATCTACGTTCCCGCCGACGACCTCACCGACCCCGCGCCGGCGACTACCTTCGCCCACCTCGACGCGACCACAGTGTTGTCGCGACAGATCGCCGAGCTCGGCATTTATCCCGCCGTCGATCCCCTCGATTCGACGTCGCGCATCCTCGATCCCAACATTCTCGGTGAGGAGCACTACAACGTCGCACGCAAGGTGCAGGTGGTCCTGCAACGCTACAAGGATCTGCAGGATATCATCGCCATTCTCGGCATGGACGAGCTGTCCGACGAGGACAAACAGGTGGTCGCCCGCGCCCGCAAGATCCAGAAATTTCTCTCACAACCCTTCCACGTCGCCGAGCAGTTCACCGGTACACCGGGCAAGTACGTCAAGCTCGCCGACACCATCCGCGGCTTCAAGGAAGTCGTCGAGGGAAAACACGACGACATCCCCGAGCAGGCCTTCTACATGCAGGGCACGATCGAGGAAGTGCGCGAAGCCGCCAAGGCGATGGCCGCGCAGGCCGCGTAACGTCGATGCATCGCGCCTTCGGTATCATGTTGCTCCCCACTCACCTGTCGAGCCGCCGCGCCACGGAGCCGTGTCATGGCTGATCGCTTCCAATTGCGCGTCATCACACCGATCAGCGAGGCGGTCAACGAAGCCGTCTTCGAAGTCACCGCGCCGGGTACGGTTGGCGAGTTCGGCATCCTGCCCGATCACGCCGACTTCCTCTCCTCACTGGAGATCGGCGTCATCCGCTACCGCGGGCCGGCCGGCGAACGCCGCATAGCCATCCGCGAGGGTTTTGCCGAGGTCAGTGACAACGTCATGACCGTTTTGTCGGAAGTCGCGGTGCAATCCCCCGACACCGCCGTCGCCAACACCGACCTACAAGAAGCGCGGGCTCGACTCGTCGACCTCTCCGTTTTCGACCCGGGGTACGCCGAAGCCGAAGCCGACCGGCGTTGGGCCGAAGCTCGGCTCGCCGTAGCGAAGTAACCCCCGATTTCGAACCCTCGGGGATTTCCTCGCCTTGGATTTCCTCGCTTGCACATGCATGCACATGCATGTATCAACTGAGGCATGCGTACCACGATCGAAATGTCCGACGATGTGCGGGGCCGCTTGCTGGCGATCGCTGCTCGGCGTGGCATGAAGGGCTTTTCGAGCTTGGTGCAGGACGCCCTCGAGTCCTACCTGGCCGAGTTGGACTCGGAGAACGAGCGTGTCCGGCGCGCGGTGCTGCTCAAGGGCGCCTTTCGCGAGAACGACGCAAACAATATGCGGCATGTCATCCACGGCTTGCGCGGTCGTCGATGATCCTCGCCGATACCGATGTGCTCGTGGATTTTCTCGCCGGCGTCGAGCCGGGCGCATCGCGAGTACGCATGGAGCTCGAGCACGGTCAGCTTTTCACGACGCCGATCAACCGCTTCGAGCTGCTCAGCGGCTCCCGCTCGGCGCGGCAAAGCCGGTTGATTCGCCAGCTCCTCGACGCGCTGCCGTGTGTAGCGATCGACCCGTCGATCGCGGATCAGGCGGCCGAACTGCACCGCACGCTGACACAGAATGAGACACCGGTGTCGATGAACGTCTGCCTCATTGCCACGGTCGCATTGCGCCACAAGGCCCAGCTCTTGACCCGCGAGCGCGACGCGTTTGCCGCCATTCCGGAAGTCGCGTTCGCCGCATTCGCCGCCGGCGAATGACCAGGCCCCGATCGTCAGTTTGCAACCTATCCGTCGCCCTGCTGTCATCGACGCCTGTGTAGCGGCTGAATCCGGGAGGGATCGATGAAGCGACCAAGAGGGAGCGCAGCGTGAAACACACCGCGATTTCCGACGACCTATACGGATACCTGCTCGCCCACGGACACAATGCCGACCCGCTGCTCGCCGAGTTGGCTCGGGTCACCGAGGAGAAGACCGAAGGCTGGTCGATCATGCAGATCGCACCCGAACAGGGAACCCTGATGGAGATTCTCGTCCGCATCAGCGGTGCTCGCTCGGCAGTCGAGATCGGTACGTTCACCGGCTATAGCGCCATCTGCATCGCCCGCGGCCTGCCGCGCGACGGCACGCTCCTCTGTTGCGATACCAGCGAGGCGTGGACCTCGATCGCGAGCGAATACTTTGCCAAGGCCGGCGTCGCCGAAAAGATCCGACTGGTCATCGCTCCAGCCATCGACAGCCTGCGCGCCCTGCCGGCCGATCACACCTTCGATTTCGCCTTCATCGACGCCGACAAGGTCAGTTACCGCGACTACTACGAAGAGGTTCTTCCCCGCCTGACGCCGAACGGCCTCATCGTCTTCGACAATGTGCTGTGGTTTGGTTCGGTCATCGACGAGACAAAACAAGACGCCGACACGGTCGCCCTGCGCGCGCTCAACGACCACATTGCCAACGACGAGCGCGTCCAGGCGGTCATGCTCTCGATCTCCGACGGTCTTACCATTGTCCGCAAGAAGCAGTGACGTTGCGCCGAGCCTTGCCGTCTCGTCCGCGCCGCGCGGCTTGACCTGCACGCCGCTCTCCGGAACGCTGCTGCCCGATGAGCCGATCCCCGGATACCGTCTTTCGCCGATCCTTCGAAACTCCGTACGCCTTCGACGAGATCAGCGAGCGCGGATCTCTCAAACTGACGAGCCTGCTGCGGGTCACCGCCGCACGGCATTTCGATCTCTGGCGCAGTGAGATCGGCGGCCCCGATTTCTTCGAGGAAACCGGCCTGTTCATTCCCATCGTCGCCTTCGATTTGTTCGTCACCGATCAGCCGATCCGCATGGGCACGCCCTTCGAGGTAGACATCACCATTCGCCTGGGCCGGCAGCTCGACGAGGAAGGCAACCTGCGCCGTCTCCTCAGCGAGAGTCTCGGCGAGGTTCACGCCACCCATGCGGTAAGCGGCGACCGTGTTCTCGTCGCGCGCAATCTCAAACACAACGCTCTCAGCCGCAACGACCCAAACCCAATCCGCCGCCGGGTCACGGAACTGCCCCCCAGCATGAACCTCGGCACCGTTCCCGAGCGGGTCGTCGCCTTCGCCAGCGTCGCCGAGCTGGCCAACGTCCCGCCGGATTACTCACAAGCCGCGTTTTTCGAAGATACGCGGCCACACGTCTGGTCCTACGAGCAGACCGACATGAACCAACACATCCACGCCATGGAATACGTGCGCATGATGGAGCTGTTCGCTGTCGATCACCTGGCGACGCTGGGCCGTTCTCCGCGCGACTATGTCATCGAGCGGGCGCGCGTCGCCTTTCGCAAGCCGTGCTTCACGGGCGAGCAATACCTGCGTTCGGCGCGTTACCACCTCGGCGTCGCCGACGCGCCCGCCATCCTCTGCGGCGCATTGCACCGAGTCGAGGGCGGAGCGCCGATCGAGCAGCCGGCGGTAGCAACGCAACTCTTCGTCCGCCCGCGCGCCACGTAGCGGGAGTCCGCCGACCTCTGTAGCCTGAAGGAATGCCAAACCCCGTGCACAGCAACCGCCTGGCTGGGGAAACCAGTCCGTATCTGCTGCAACACGCGCACAATCCGGTCGACTGGTACCCGTGGGGCGACGAAGCCTTCGCCGTGGCACGACGCGACAACAAGCCGATCCTGCTCAGTGTCGGCTACTCGGCATGCCATTGGTGCCACGTCATGGAACGCGAGTCGTTCGAGAATCCCCAGATCGCCGCCCTGATGAACGAGCTTTTCGTCAACATCAAGGTCGACCGCGAGGAACGACCCGATGTCGATCACATCTACATGAACGCGGTGCAACTGCTGGTCGGCCGCGGCGGCTGGCCGATGACCGTGTTCCTGCGACCCGACGGCAAGCCATTCTATGGCGGTACGTACTTCCCGCCCGAGGAACGCCACGGCATGCCAGGCTTTCCCCGCGTACTCGAATTCATCGCGCGCAAGTACCGCGAATCGCCGCAGGACATCGACCGCGCCAGCGCCGAGATCACCGAGCGATTGCACCAACTCGATGCCCCCCAGAGCAGCGACACCCTGCCCGCCCCGTCCTCGCTGGTCGACGCCGCGGACGCGCTCGCGCGCGCCTACGACGAGACGTACGGTGGCATCGGAGAGGCGCCGAAATTTCCCAACACCGCGCCTCTCGACCTCTGGATGCGAACCTCCCACCTCACCGGCGATCGGCGCTACGCGGAAATGACCCTGCACACTCTACGCAGCATGGCTCGCGGCGGCATCTACGACCAGCTCGGCGGCGGCTTTCACCGCTACTCCGTCGACCGCACCTGGCTGGTACCGCACTTTGAGAAAATGCTTTACGACAATGCCCAACTGGTACCGCTCTACCTCTCCGCCTTCCAGTTCACCGGCGACGCCTTCTTCGCCGACGTCGCCCGCCACACTCTCGACTACATCCACCGCGAGATGCGCGCTCCGAGCGGCGGATTCTTCTCGACCCAGGACGCCGACAGCGAGGGCGTCGAGGGTAAGTACTTTCTTTGGGACCGCCAAGAAGTCGAAGCAGTGCTCGAGCCCGACCTCGCCGAGATCGCCTGCCGCTACTGGGACATATCCGATACCGGCAATTTCGAGGGCCGCAATATTCTTCGCCTCACCATCGACCACGAGAAGGCAGCCGAGATGTTTCGCCGCGAGCCGGCGGAATTGGCGAAACTTCTCAGCAACGCGCGCGACAGGCTACTCGCCGCACGTCGACTCCGCGTCGCGCCGGCGCGCGACGAGAAGATGCTGACCTCGTGGAATGGCCTGATGATCTCCGCATTCGCGAAAGCCGCCGAGACCTTCTCGGACGAGATCTACGCCGCCGCGACGCGCGACGCCGTCGCCTTCGTCGAGCGCGAGCTGCGCCGCGATGACCGTCTCCTCGCTACCTACAAGGATGGAACGGCCAAGCTCAACGGCTATTTGGACGACTACGCGTTCTATGCCAACGCGCTGATCGACGTCTTCGAAGCGCTACAGGATCGGGCGTATCTGACGGCGGCCGACGAGATCTGCGCGGCCATGTTGCGGCATTTCTGGGACACATCGGGAGGAGGATTTTACTTCACAAGCGACGACCACGAGGACCTCATTGTGCGATCGAAGCCGGCCTTCGACAGCTCGATTCCGTCGGGAAACTCGGTGGCGACGCACGTGCTCCTGCGCCTCTACCACCACAGCGGCAACGCCGAGTACCTCGATCGCGCCGAGGCGGTTCTCCGCCTCTACGGTCGGGCCGCCGCCAACCAGCCATTCGGCTTCGCCAACCTGATCGCCGCCGCCGACTTTCACCAGCGCGGGCCCGTGCAGATCGCCGTCGTCGTCGATGCCGCCCGCATCGCCGACGATCCGCTGCTGCGGCAGTTGCGGTCTCTGTACCTGCCGAATCGAACCCTGACGCTGATCGACCCAGAGGCGAGCGCGCTGCGCCCGCCCCTGCTTGCCGGTAAGGGGCAGATCGACGGCAAGACGACCGTCTACATCTGCCGGCGGATGACGTGCTCGGCGCCGGCCACACAATGGGCAGATATCGAGACCCTACTCGAAGGGACTTCATGAACACCGTTGGACCGCCACCGCGACAGCTCCGCCCGACGGATTGAGACATCACCGAGACATCACCGAGACATCATTGAGACATCATTGAGAGATCATTGAGAGATCATTGAGAGATCATGGAGTACCCCGACAAGCGACCGCTCGACCCGTCCACCAAGCGCGCACAGCGATTGCTCGCCGAGTGTGTCACTGCGGCCAACGCGTTGCTCGATCACGAAGCTACGGTTGGCGACTTGAAGATCATTCGCACTGTCTTGCAGGAGATGGCGGCCGGTTTTCAGATGTTCGCCCCGTACTTCGCCCGCCACAAGATCACCGTGTTCGGTTCGGCAAGGACCCGTCCAGACGAGGACGACTATCAACACGCGGTAGACTTCGGCCGGCGCATGGCCGACGCCGGTTTCATGGTCATCACCGGCGGTGGGCCTGGTATCATGCAGGCCTGCCTGGAGGGAGCGAATCGGGAGAACTCCTTTGGTGTCGGCATCGTTCTGCCGTTCGAGCAGTCGGTCAACGCCGTCATCGACGGCGACACCAAGGTCGCTCTCTTCAAATACTTCTTCACTCGCAAACTGTTCTTCCTCAAAGAAGCCGAGGCCGTGGCGATGTTTCCAGGCGGCTTCGGCACCCAGGACGAGGCCTTCGAGACGCTGACCTTGGTGCAAACCGGCAAGGCTCAGCCGATGCCCATCGTCTTCATCGAATCTCCCGGCGGGACGTACTGGCAGAGCTGGCAGCGATACGTGGAGAACGACCTACTGAAGAACCGTTTGATCAGCGAGCAGGACCTCTCCCTCTACAAGGTCACGACCGATCTGGATGAAGCCGTACACGAAGTGACGAGTTTCTACCGCGTCTACAACTCGTCGCGCTGGGTCGGCGACCGGCTTGTCATGCGCCTCAACCGCAAGCTGGCGGCCGAAACGGTGCTCGAACTCGACAGAGAGTTCGCCGACCTGCTCAGCAAGGGTACATTCGAGCAGCGCCGTGCGTTCGCCATCGAGCGCGATGATCCGCACGTGTGGCACCTACCTCGCCTGGCATTCCATTTCGACCGCCACCAGTTCGGTCGATTGCGCCAATTGATCGACCGAATCAATCAGTCGGTCGTGCCGCACGCGCATCCGACTCCGGATCAGGCGGGCGCCGGTCGCGCATCGGCGGCGGGACGGCGATCGACTCGCGCACAAACGCGCTGAATTCGTCAGGCGCGCATTCGCAAGATGCTGTGCGCGTCGAGCATTTTCTCGCGAATCGGCACGCCGATCGGGCACTGGTTGGTGCACGGCGCCGTGCACGTGATGCAACGGCTGGCGTTACTCGCTTCGTCCAAGCGCGCATACAGCCGCATACCTTCCTTCTCCCATCCGTAGTCGTTGAAGTACATGCGGTAGCGCAGCACGTCGTTGATCGCCAGGTCGTACGTGCAGGAATCGAGACAAAGGCCACAGTGAGGTTGGCAGTAATCGCCACGGGTCAACTCGTCGTAGCGCTCGAGCAGCGCCACGTCACCGTCACGCACCGCCTGACCCGAGGCATACAAATACTCGTCTACGTGTCGCAGTTTCGAAAACGAGACGACCAGACAGGAGACCGCCGGGTTCGACAACACCCAGCGAAAGGCGGCCTGGGAATAGGCATCGGCCTCCTCGCGGAAATCGGCAAGGTTGGTGTGTTTGGCGCCCTTCAGCGTCTTCATCGCCACGATTCCGACGTCCGCCGTTTTCGCCTTCTCGAGAATATGCGCGAAGGTCGGGTACATGCCGAAGTGATAGGCCAGCATCATCACGTCGAAGCGCCCGCTGTCGATGGCCGCGTTGGCCACCTCTTCGAGATTCGGTGTATGCGTGCTGACGCCGAGAAATCTCACCTTGCCCTGTTCCTTCAAGCGGTCGAACGCCTCGTGCATGTTTGGAGCCATCAAGCGATCGAGCCGGTCACATGAGTGGATATGAACGAGATCGACGTAGTCCGTGTTGAGCCGCTGCAAGCTGCCTTCGACTGCGCGAATGATCTCGGGAACCGGGGTGTGATTGGGTAGATGCCCGTCGGCGACGCAGAACTTCGTCGCCAGGAAGAGGTCTTCGCGGCGCAGATCCTTGATGGCAATACCGAGTTCGATCTCCGAACCGTGTTCAGAGTAGTCCGGCGCGGTGTCGAAGTAATTGACACCTCTCTCGATCGCCAGGCGCGCGACCTCTCGACCCTGGAAGCGACCGGTCCCGACGGCGATGTCGGAGACCATGGCATCGGTGCGACCGAGACGTCGCTTGCTGGCGATGCGCGAACCCTCCCATTGCGACAGTGCCTGCGGCGCCGTCGTCTCCACCTCGGCATTCATGATGTGCTCGGCCGTGCCGATCCAACCGCGATTGCGAAAGACGACCGCGCCGAGGCCACTGCCGAGAGCGGCAGCGGTAGCACCGCCGGCGCCGAGAGCACGCAGCGCCATGCGACGGTTCACCGGTTCGGAACCTTTCCCCACCGTCCGCATCCAATACGGCAGATCCGCCCAACATCCTTCACAAACCGCGCGGCGAGCCCGCCATATCAAGCTCAGGGCGGCGGCTACCAGCAGCGCGGTCGGTACGATTCCCTTCCACAGCGGCAGCGCGTCACGCCGCATACCCTCGACGAGGTCGTGCAGCAGTTGCCCGCCGAGGGTATAGGCGAGGATCAAACCCAACGCGAAAAGCACGGCCGGAATCACATAATGAAGCCCCACCGTCCGATCGCGACGCTCTTGCCCACAAGATGCGCAATTCATGGCAACCGTGCCTCCTCGTCTACCTCACGGCAGCCTACAGCGGCGCCCGCCGGGCTGTCCAACGACACGGACGGCGGATCGATCAAACGTCGACGCCCTCTTCCGCCGTCGCGTCTTCTCCCGCATCTTCTCCAGCGTCTTCTCCCGAAGTGTCTTCGGCTTCTTCGGCGAGGCGGGCGACGCCGACCACCTTTTCGCCCTCCGATACATCAATCAGGCGCACGCCCTGCGTGTTGCGTCCGATGATCGAAATATGCCGGACCGGCGTCCGGATCACCTTGCCGGCATCTGTGATCAACATGATGTGATCGTCCTGGCCTACCATGCGAACGCCGACCACGGGCCCGACGCGATCGGTGACCCGCATCGTCAGTATACCCTTACCGCCGCGGCCCGTAATTCTGTACTCCTCCATCTCGGTACGCTTGCCGTAGCCGCGCTCGGCAACCGTCAGCAGCGTCGAGTCCAGGTTGACGACGTCGACGGCGACCACTTCGTCGTCTCCCTCCAATTGGATCCCGCGCACGCCTGCCGCCGCTCGGCCCATCGGGCGGACCTCCGGTTCGCGAAAGCGGATCGCCTTGCCGTTGCGAGTGGAAAGGATGATCTCCTGACTACCATCCGTGAGGCGAACACCGACGACCGAATCGCCTTCGTTGATCTTGATGGCGATGATTCCCGACGGTCGGGGGTTCGAATACTCTTTGAGCGGCGTCTTCTTCACCGTTCCCAGCTTCGTGGCGAAGAGAACGTTCTTTCCCTCTTCGAACTCGCGCATCGCAAGGAAGGCCGATACTTTTTCGTCCGGACCCAACGCCAGCAAATTGACGATCGCCTTGCCACGCGCCGATCGTCCCACTTTTGGGAGCTCGTGTACTTTCTTCCAGAACAGGCGGCCGGCCGTCGTGAAGAAGAGCAGGTACGCGTGCGTCGAGGCGACGAAGACGTGCTCGACGAAGTCCTCTTCTTTCGTCGAAGCCCCGATTTTACCGCGGCCGCCCCGTCGCTGTGCGCGATACTCGCTCAGCGGGTTTCGCTTGATGTAGCCCTCGTGCGAAACGGTGACCACCATGTCTTCTTCGGCGATCAGATCCTCGATCGAGATGTCCGAGGCGTGGTCGATGATCTCGGTTCTGCGAGCGTCGTTGAAGAGCTCGCGCGCATCGCCGAGCTCCCCGGCGATGATCTTCTCGACTTCTTTCTCGTCACTGAGGATCACCTGGAAGCGCGCGATCTGGCGCAGAACCTCCTCGTACTCCTCGATGATCTTGTCGCGCTCGAGATTGGTCAGCCGCTGGAGGCGCATATCGAGAATCGCCTGCGCCTGGCGTTCCGACAGTCCAAAGGTCGCCGTCAAGCCCTGCTTGGCATCGGCCGGATCCTTCGCGGCACGGATCAAGGCGATCACCGCGTCGAGGGCATCAAGGGCGATCTTGAGCCCCTCGAGGATATGCCGCCGCTCTTCCGCCTTTTTCAGTTCGAAACGCGTGCGCCGCGTCACCACCTCTTTGCGGTGATCGAGGAATACACGCAGGGCTTCTTTCAAGTTCAACAGCTTCGGCCGGCCCTCGACGATGGCCAGCAGGTTGATACCAAACGACTCCTGCAGCGCGGTCAGTTTGAACAAACTGTTCTGCACCACTTCGGGCACGGCGTCCCGCCGCAACTCGATCATGATCCGCATACCCTGCCGGTCCGACTCATCGCGCAGGTCGCTGATCCCTTCGATTTTCTTTTCGTGCACCAACTCGGCGATGCGCTCGATCAACCGAGCTTTGTTCACCTGGTACGGCAACTCGGTGACGATGATCCGGCACTTACCGCTCTTCTCGTCTTCCTCGAAGTCCGTCCTCGCCCGCATCTGCAGAACGCCTCGCCCGGTGTGGTAGGCTTCGCGAATGGCGTTGCGGCCGTGAATGAACCCGGCCGTCGGAAAATCCGGACCGGGGATGTACTGCATCAATTCGTCGATGGATATTTCCGGGTTGGCGATCAACGCGTTCATCGCTTCGACGACTTCCCCGAGATTGTGCGGCGGGATGTTGGTGGCCATACCAACGGCGATGCCGGACGATCCATTGACCAGGAGGTTGGGTACACGTGACGGCAACACCACCGGTTCGAAGGTGGTGTCGTCATAGTTGGGCGCGAAGTCGACCGTCTCCTTGTCGATGTCGGCGAGAAGTTCGCCGGCGATGCGCGCCATGCGGACCTCGGTGTATCGCATCGCCGCGGGCGAGTCGCCGTCGATCGAACCGAAATTGCCCTGCCCGTCCACCAGGGGGTAGCGCAGTGAGAAGTCCTGCGCCATGCGAACGATGGTGTCGTAGACGGCGGTGTCGCCGTGTGGGTGATACTTGCCGATGACGTCGCCGACGATGCGCGCGGACTTCTTGTAGGCGCGGTTCCACTCGTTGCTGAGGTCGTGCATCGCGAACAACGCCCGACGATGCACCGGCTTGAGGCCGTCGCGCGCATCGGGCAACGCGCGCCCGATGATGACGGACATCGCGTAGTCCATGTAGGACTGCCGCATCTCGTCTTCGATCGAAACGGGAATTCTTCCACCGGCGCCGATTTCGTCCATCAGTTTTCGCCTCTTCGCCCCATCATCGTTTCAAATCCTACCTCGCATGCAGCTACGCCTACTTCGATCCACAGAGGATCGGCGTTCTCGTACGGCCGTCCCCGACGGACCGCCAGGTCAAATATCCAGGTTTTTGACCGACAGCGCGTTGTCCTGGATGAACTTCCGTCGCGGTTCGACCTCATCGCCCATGAGCGTCGAGAAGATCAAATCCGCCTCGTAAGCGTCTTCGACGCGCACCTGCAGTAGGGTGCGGGTGTCCGGATTCATCGTCGTTTCCCACAACTGTTCCGGGTTCATCTCGCCAAGGCCCTTATAGCGGTTGATGTCGATACCTTTGCGCGCCTGCGAGAGGATCTCCGCCACGGCCATGGCCAGCGTCGGGAACTCCTCTTCCTTCTCTCCGAAGACGACCGTGAATGGACCGCGCCCGGCGACGCGCAGGTCGGCACCCAGGCGAGCCAATTCGCCGAACTCGGCGCCTTCGAGAAACTCCTTGTCGATCACCGTCAACTGCGCACTTCCGTTGGTACGCGAACGGATCATCAAGCGGGCGACGCCGTGCTCTTCGTCCTCGGCGATCTCGACGGTGATGGGGTGGATGTCCGGCGCCGCTGCGATGATCCGCTCGCGCGCCTCGTCGGCGATGCCGTGAAGAAGCTGCCGATCACTCAGTGTGTCCGCGTTGAAGCGTTCGTCGGCGGCAAAGCCGGAAACGATGGCTCCATTCCTGCCGTGCCGGGAAATGATGTCGATCACGCGATCCCAGCGCAGTTGTTGTTTGACGATCTTGCGCAGCACATCGCCGGCCACCACGTGACCGCCGCTGGAGCGCATGTGGACGCTGGCCGTACCAATATCCAACAAGTACTCCTCGAGGGCTTTCTCGTCCTTCAGATAGCGCTCCGACTTGCCTTTCTTGGCGCGGTACAACGGCGGCTGGGCGATGAAGATGTTGCCGGCTTCGATCAGCTCCGGGAAGTGTCGGAAGAAGAAGGTCAGCAGCAGCGTGCGGATGTGGGATCCGTCGACGTCTGCGTCGGTCATCAGGATGATCGTGTGGTAGCGGAGTTTGGCCGTATCTTTGTCTTCCTTACCGATACCGGTACCCAGCGCCGTGATCAGGACGCGGATTTCCTGCGACGATATCATCCGGTCGAAGCGGGCCTTCTCGACGTTCAAGATCTTTCCTCGCAGCGGCAGGATCGCCTGATTGCGGCGATCGCGGCCCTGCTTCGCCGACCCACCCGCGGAGTCGCCCTCGACGATGTAGAGTTCGGACTTCGCCGGGTCGCGCTCCTGGCAGTCCGCCAGCTTGCCGGGAAGCGCGGCCGAGTCCAAGGCGCCCTTACGTCGCGCCAACTCCTTTGCTTTGCGCGTTGCCTCGCGGACCCGCGCGGCATCGAGTGCCTTGAGCACGATCTTCTTCGCTTCGCTGGGGTGTTCCTCGAGGAACTCACCCAACTTTTCGTTGATGATCGCTTCGACGTATCCCCGAACTTCGCTGTTGCCCAGCTTGGTCTTCGTCTGGCCTTCGAACTGCGGGTCGCGCAGCCGCACACTGATGATCGCGGTCATTCCCTCGCGCGTGTCGTCTCCCTGCAGCGTCTCGGCAGCTTTCAAGATCCCCGCACTGTTGGCGTAGCTGTTCAACGTGCGCGTCAGCGCGCCCTTGAACCCGCTCATGTGGGTGCCGCCTTCGATCGTGTTGATGTTGTTGGCAAACGAGAAAACGCTCTCCGCGTATCCTTCGTTCCACTGCATCGCGACTTCGATCTCAACGTTCTCGCGCGTTCCTGACAGATAGATCACTTCGTCGTGGATCGGCGTCTTCGTCTTGCCGAGGTGGCGGACGAACTCCTCGATGCCTCCCCGGTAGAGAAACTCATGGTGACGCTCACTTCGTTGATCCTCGATGGTGATGCTCATTCCGCGATTGAGAAACGCCATCTCGCGCAAGCGCTGCGAAAGAATCTCGAAACTGAATTCGGTCTTCTCGAAGATCTCGCCATCGGGTTTGAATGTAACTTTGGTTCCGCGCTGCTCGGTCGTTCCGATCTGCGCCAGTGGAGATTCCGGCACACCGCGGTGGAAGCGCTGGCTGAACACCTTCCCGTTGCGCTTGATCTCTACCGAAAGGGTTTCAGACAGCGCATTGACCACGGACACGCCGACGCCGTGCAATCCGCCGGAAACCTTGTAGGGCGACTCATCGCCGCCGAATTTGCCGCCGGCATGCAGCTTGGTGAGAACCACCTCGGCGGCGGAAACGCCTTCCGTAGGGTGAATCTCGACGGGAATCCCGCGACCGTTGTCGTCGACGGTGACCGCGCCGTCGATGTGAATCGTCACCGTCGCCCGGTCGCAATACCCAGCCAGCGCCTCGTCGATCGAGTTGTCGACGACCTCGAATACCAGATGGTGTAGTCCGCGCTCCGCCGTGTCACCGATGTACATGCCAGGGCGCTTGCGGACTGCCTCCAAACCCTCCAGTACCTTGATGTTCCCGGCCCCGTACTCCGCCCCATCTGGGACCCCGACATTCTCCATACATCCCCTGCCCAGCGGACGTCAGATCCACTGTGTTTCAATCGCCGGAGAGTACCACGTCAGGGTTCTCGGGTAAAGCTCGGTAACCAATCTTAAGTACTTGATAATAAACGACTTATTATCAAATCAAACCAACGTTTCAGATCTCCCGAAAATGGCTCGCGGCGGCGCCGGTGCAAACCCTCCTCGGCGGCTCGAATCGGCCGTGAAACGAGCCTTTGAGCGGTCCCAACGCCACCCTCGGCCGGTGGTCTCTCGGGCAGCGGCGAGGTGTTCAGAGACGCATCGGCATGACGATGTAACGATACGATTCATCGCCGGCGATGCGGATGACGCCGGGGCTGACTTCATCGTTGAGTCCCACTTCCACCACCGTGTCGCCGGAGAGGACGGAGAGGACATCCATCAGGTAGCGGGCGTTGAACCCGACATTGACCGGCTCTCCCTCATAGTCGACATCAACCTCCTCCGTACCCTCACCGATGTCGGGGTTGATCGTCGACAATTCCAATTTTCCCTTTTCGAGATCGAGTTTGACGCCCTTGCTGCGTTCGCTCGACATGATTGAAACCCGACGCAGACCGGCGAGCAGAGAAGCAGCGTCGACCTTGGCGACCTTCGTCGACTTCTTCGGTACGACTTGGTTGTAGTCCGGAAACTCGCCTTCAATCAGTCGCATCGACATTTCAACCGGCCCACGCATAACATAAGCCACTCCGTCGCCGACAATGAGGTCGAGATCGGCTTCGTCCGACTCGAGGATCTTGCGCAGTTCACCGACGGCTTTGCGCGGAAGAATCACCCCGGAACCGGTCGAAGCACCCGCAACCGGGCGACTGACCATCGCCAGGCGGTGTCCGTCCGTCGCGACGATCCTCAACTGTCCGTCTTCCGTGCCCTCGATGAGAATGCCGTTCAAGCTCATCCTCGTCTCGTCGGAGGATATCGCAAACGACGTCAACTCGAGCATCTGCGAAAGAGTTTCCGTGGCTATCTTCACGGCAAGCCGGGCCCCGTCCGCGGTCGCCACGGGCATTTCGGGAAACTCCCGCGGATCGAGCCCAACCAGGCGAAATCGCCCCTTGCCGGCCTTCACATCGATCCAGTTGTTGTCGTTGCCGGAGATGACGATGTCGCCGTCCGGAAACTCCCTTACCATCTCGTAGAGCTTCCTGGCCGACGCGGTTATCGTGCCGGGCTTCTTGACCTTTGCCGTACAGGCTCGGCGAACACCGATCTCCTGGTCCGTCGCAGAGATCGTCAGCGTGCTACCAGCTGCCTCGAGGAGTGCATTGCTCAATATCGGGATCGTCGTCCGTCGTTCGACGATTCCCTGAGAGAGATACAAGCCCGTCAAAAGCTCGCTTTTCGAAATGCTGAATTCCATCGCCGCGACCACCCTCGTTTTTCGCCTTACTATTACTCTGATTTAGAACTCTAAAAAATAGTAGTAGTAGGGCCTGTGGATATGGGGAAACCGTTGGGAGAGTAGAAGAAGCTCGGTTCGCCGATGGGGAGACGCCGGGCACGAAGACACCCGACGACCGGCAACCGCAAGATCTCCACACACTCTTTACACCGTTCTTCCGCAGACTTTCCGCAGACTGTACACAGACTCGATGTTGGACGCGACCCGGACACTGCGTCAGTCCTTCTCTTCGATTCGATTCGTCAGGATATCAATGGTTTGCCGCAGTACAGAGTCTTCTTTCATGCGTCTTTCTATGACCTGCTGGGCGTGAATCACCGTGGTGTGGTCGCGGCCGCCGAAGCGGTCGCCGATGACCGGGAACGAGGCGGAGGTGTGACATCGGCAGAGGTACATGGCGATCTGCCGGGGATGGGTGACGTGCCGCGTGCGGCTCTTGGAGACCAGGTCCGAGGGTTGGATGTGGAAGTAGTCGCTCACGGTCTTCTGGATTCTTTCGATGGTGATGCCGCGCTCCGGCCGGTCGTTGAGGAACGACTTGAGAACGCGCCTCGCCAGTTCGAGATTGATCGGTGAGCCGTTGAGCGAGGCGTGCGCGTGCAGCCGGGTGAGACTGCCCTCGAGTTCGCGCACGTTGGATTCGAAGGTCTCGGCGAGAAACATGGCGACATCCGAAGGAAGTGCGAGATGGTCTGTCTCGGCCTTCTTCTCGAGAATCGCCAGGCGCGTTTCGATGTCCGGCGCTTGGATGTCGGCGATGAGCCCGCTCTCGAATCGGTTGCGCAGTCGTTCTTCGAGCGAAGGGATGTCTTTCGGAAACTTGTCCGATGTCAGCACGATTTGTTTGCGAGCTTCGTACAACGCGTTGAATGTGTGGAAGAACTCCTCTTGCGTTCGCTCACGCCCGGCGAGGAACTGAACGTCGTCGAGAATGAGAAAATCGACACGGCGAAATCTCCGCTTGAACTCCTCCATCCGGTCGCGTCGCATCGCCGCGATGAGTTCGTTCATGAACGAGTCGGACGACAGGTAGACTACCCGTGATTCCGGATTGCGATCGAGGATGTCGTTGGCAATGGCACAGACGAGGTGGGTTTTTCCGAGCCCGACGCCGCCGTAGACGAACAGCGGGTTGTAGGTTTCACCCGGTTGGCTGGCGACGGCGAGCGAGGCGGCGTGGGCGAACTGATTGCTGGCGCCGACTATGAAATTGCCGAAGGTGTACTTGGGATTGAGCGCCGCCCGATTCTGAGCGGTGCGGTCGGGCCGCGGCACCGGCTGTGCCGCCGGGAAGAGTTCCTGCTGGCCGCCGCGCGCCGCGGTAATGTCCAGGTGACGAATGACGCCGCCACTGTGCTGCGCCAGCGCACCCTCCAGCAGCTTTCCGCAGCGCTTTCTCGCCAGCTCCGCGCACGCCAGGTCGGCCGCCTCAGCGGTGAACGTGTCGCCGCGGTTACCAACCGGCCGCAGGCCACTGAGAAGTTGCTGGGTATCTTCGTCACCGAGCAGGGAAGATACCGAGTCAACCGCCAGACTCCATGCTGGATGGGCTGCGGAGGTCGCTTTATCCACAGGGAGCCTCTGGCCCAAAAGTCATGGAAAATCAGTCCGTTACGAACATCAACGCGGTAGATTCCACAGCGCGATCCACAGGCTGCCACGATGCGCCTGTGGCCGATTCTGACCGGGGTGTAGAGGGGGAGGGGAGGTTTATATCGAACGGGAAAAAGGGGCAAGGGCGAGAGTTGAAAATCGCGAAAAAAATTGCGCCGGCGAGAAAAAAGTCCGCGGCGCGCTGCCGCGGCGAGGCAGTCAGTAGAAACCGGCGCGGAAAAGGTGAATCGTGCGGGATTGTATGGACACATCGGAAAAGCTCTTTGCGGCGGCGAGCGAGGTCATCCCGGGTGGAGTCAACAGCCCTGTGCGGGCATGGCGGGCGGTGGGCGGTGCGCCGCGGTTCATCCAGCGCGCTGCGGGCTCGACGGTAACCGATGCCGATGGAGTAACGTACATCGACTACGTCGGTTCGTGGGGCCCGATGATTCTCGGCCACGCGCACCGCTCTGTACTCCAGGCGATCCACAACGTCATGCGCGAGGGAACCAGCTTTGGAGCGCCGACGGCCAGGGAAATCGAGATGGCGCGCGTCATCTGCGACGCAGTCGACTCGGTTGAAATGGTTCGGCTGGTGAATTCCGGAACCGAAGCGACGATGACCGCGCTGCGCATCGCCCGCGGATTCACCGGACGAGACAAGGTAGTCAAGTTCGCCGGCTGCTATCACGGCCATGTCGACTCGCTGCTGGTGCGCGCCGGTTCGGGTGCGATCACTCTTGGCGTGCCGGACAGTGCCGGCGTCACGGCGGATACTTCGAGGAGCACGCTGATCGCCAACTTCAACGATCTCGAAGACGTGCGAGGATGCTTTGCGCAGCACGGCGACGAGATCGCCGCGGTCATCATCGAGCCGATCGCCGGCAACATGGGGGTCGTGCCACCGCAGCCGGGATTCCTCGCCGGATTGCGCGAGCTGACAGAACAGCGCGGCGCCTTGTTGATCTTCGACGAAGTGATGACCGGCTTTCGCGTCGCCTACGGCGGCGCGCAGGCGCTTTATGGCATTCGGCCCGATCTCAGCTGTTTCGGCAAAGTGGCTGGCGGCGGCATGCCGTTGGCGGCAGTGGGTGGCTGCAAGGAGGTCATGGAGGTACTCGCCCCGCTGGGTCCCGTCTACCAGGCGGGAACGCTGTCGGGGAATCCGCTGGCCGTCGCCGCCGGCCTGGCGACCCTGGAGCAACTGCGCGGACCCGGTGTCTACGAACGACTGGAGGAGCGCGGCGCCCGTCTCGAAATCGGCCTGCGCGAGGCGATCGAGAAATCGGCGATCCGCGCCTGCGTGAATCGCGTCGGCTCGATGTGGACGCTGTTCCTCGGCGTCGACGAGGTGAGGGACTTCGCCACGGCGACGGCTTCCGACACGACGCTGTTCGCCAAGTTCTTTCACGGCATGCTGCGACGGGGCATCTACATGGCACCTTCCGCTTACGAGGCGGCCTTCCTCTCCCTGGCGCACAGTGACGCCGACATCGACCAGACGATCCGCGCCGCCGCCGAATCGCTGGCGGAGATCGGCGGCTGACGTGCCCGGGTTGCCGCAGAGGGTTGCCGCCGGCGCCCGCTTCGTCGGTATCGGCTTCAGCCTGGCGGCGACGGTGGTCGCCGCACTGTGGTTCGGCGATTTTCTGGACGAGCGCTGGGGAACCTCGCCGCTCTTTGTCCTTTTGTTACTCGTCGGCGGGCTTCTCGGCTTCACCCGCCGCCTCCTGTGGATGCTGCGGCCAACCGGTGGCGGACGCACGGATCGGGGCAGCGGGGACGGCGCAGGACCTGCGTGACCTTGCGTTGCCCCTTGAAAACTATTAGCGGGAGCGGGTTTGGGGGCGCGACGTCCCGAGTTGTAGGCGGTAGGGAAGTAGCATGGGTGTTCGGCTCGAAGAGATCGAGAAGGTGCATTTCGCGATGATCGCCGTGGCGACGACCGTCGCCGGGTTGACCGGCTGGATGGGCGCCGGAAGTGTCGCCCTCGGCGGCGGCGTGATGGCCGCCAACGTCTGGTTGCTCAAGCAGATCACTCGCCGCTTGCTGACGCCGAGCGCGGCGGCGCATCGCCCCGGGGTGGTCTTGCTTCTCGTGCTTGCAAAGTTTTCTATCTTCCTCGGACTGCTCGGGCTGCTTTTCTGGCGCGTCCCGCTCGATCCGATGGCATTTGCGGCGGGTGCTACGCTTCTCATGTTCGCTTGCGTTGCGGTGGCGCTGAAAAACCCGCAGCCGACGGTGACCGAGGCAGAGGAACAGGGATAAGGAGAGATCAGCGTGGAACACGGATTCACCTGGATGTCGGCCATACCGGGCATCAACATGATGCCCGACCACACCGCGACCGCGTTGTTCGTCGTCATCGCCCTGCTCATCTGGGCGAGCGTCGCGAGCAAGCAGATCGCAGCCGCTCCGGACGCGGTGATTCCCGACGGCAACTTCTCGATCCGCAACATGTTCGAGATCTATCTCGAGGGATTCCAGACGATGCTGATCGAGCCGGTGCTCGGTGCCCGCGGGCGCCAATACCTGCCGTTCTACGCGGCTCTCTTTCTATTCATTCTCGTCAACAACCTGCTCGGACTGATCCCGGGCTTTTCGCCGGCGACGAGCAACGTCAACACCACCCTGGGACTCGGGCTCGTTTCATTCGTCATGTACAACTACTTCGGCTTCAAGGAGTCGGGCGTCGGCTACCTCAAACACTTTCTCGGCCCGGTGATCTGGATGGCGCCGTTGATGGGAACACTGGAGATCATCGACCACGTGATCCGGCCCATCACCCTCAATCTTCGACTCATGATGAATATGTTCGCAGATCACCTGGTTCTGGATATCTTCACCAACCTGACCTACATCATCATTCCGGTGGTGTTTCTCGCGCTGGGTACGTTCGTCTCGATCGTCCAGTCGTACGTCTTCACGCTGCTCAGCCTGGTCTACGTCGGTATGGCGACGACGCATCACGACGCGCACGCGGAACACGGCGAAGCGCATCACCACTGATCGGCCTTCGATCGAATACAAAAACATTCCATTCGTTCACCAAGCGCGCACCCGCGGGGCAACTGGGTAGATGAGGAAGAGAAGAGGCGGGCCCGAGGATGCGAGTGCGCACCAACAAGAGGAGTAGGAATATGTTCAGCAAGATGAAAACTCTCGGTCTCACCATCTTCGCCGCCGCCGTCGCGCAGCCGGCGTTGGCGCAGCAGGCCGCCTACGACCCGTCGCGCGGGTGGATCGCCATCGCGGCCGGTCTCTGCATCGCGATTGCGGCGGTCGGGGCGGCAAGCGGCCAGGGCAAGGCGGTTGCGGCGGCAATGGAGTCGATCGGCCGCAATCCGAACTCGGCCGACCGCATCCAGACGCCGATGATCATCGGTCTGGCGCTGATGGAGGCTCTGGCCATTTACGCGCTGGTCATCGCTTTCTTCCTGCAAGGCAAGATCTGATTACGACACCAGCACCGGTCGCTTCTCGGCGACGAGAAGGGGCCGATAAAGAAAGGGGCGGGGAGAATTCTCCCCGCCCCTTTTTTCATGGCAGTAACTCCTTGTGATCGCCGAGTTGGCCGGTCTATCATCCCTTCCCGAGGGGATCTGCATGGCGGCTGAGGCAGTGGTACGAACGTTGGCAGCAGGAAACTTGAGAGGTGGCCAGCGCACTGTCGTTAGTGCCGTACCGATCGACCGCATCGCTGCCAACCCGGCGCAGCCGCGCCGCCATTTCGATGAGAACGCGATGGCGGAACTCGCCGCCTCGATTCACAAACACGGCCTGTTACAGCCGATCATCGTCTGTCACGCCAGCGGCGAAGACGGGCGCTACCTGATCATGGCGGGCGAAAGACGCTTCCGCGCCTGCAAGCTGGCCGGGCTGGAACTGATTCCGGTGTTGGTGCGCGACGACGATCCGATCGAAATCGCAATGATCGAGAACTTGCAACGCGAAGATCTCTCACCTCTGGAGGAGGCGGAGGGACTCAACGCCCTGCTGCACCAGTTTCAATACACCCACGAAACGCTCGCCGAGTTGATCGGCAAGAGCCGTCCGTACGTGAGCAACACGTTGGCCCTGTGTCGCCTGCCGCAACACATCAAGGACGATTACCACCAGTCTCCCGTCGTTTCGCGCGAGATTCTCATCTCGGTGGCCCGTGCCGAATCGGCCGAGCGTCAGGAGATGCTCTGGCGCTTGGCAAAGATGCGGCAGCTGTCGGTGCGAAATTTTCGTTCAGCGCAATCCGGCGAGAAGGGTTCGCGCAGCGATGTCGATGAAGTCGGTAAATTGGTCCGCCGACTCGGCCGTCGGATGAAGGTCGCCCTGGCCGCCAGCCTGACGGGCGAGCAACGGGTGCAGGCGGTGCACCATTTGAAGCGAGCTCGCGCGCAGATCGACCGCGCGCTGCAAAAGCTGGAACTCAGCGAAGATCGCCCAGAGAGCGACGAACTTCGCTGAGCTGCTGTGCGATCTCGGCCTGCGAGGGCAACACTCGCTTGAAATCGCGCAGAGCTAGAGTGCCGGTGATCGGCGCGTCGTCGTCGAGAAGGGCGACGTGCGAGGCGATCAGTGCCAGGCGGCGACTGACCGGTGCCGACAACAGATACTCGACGAGTTCGCCGGCACGGCTTGCGTTCGCCGCGTTTCCGCTGATCGCCAGTGTCGTCGCTCGCAATACCGCGCCGCCGGCGTCCTGGTCGGGAATCAGGATGCGGATCGGCCGGCCGAGTTCGCGCGCCGCGAAGGCGACCTCTCCATCGAGCACGCCGATCGGAGGTCCCTCGCCCGCTATATTCTCGAGGACGTCGCGTTCGCTGGCGACAAACCTCGCCCCCGCCTCCTTCAGGTCGCGGTAGAACGCGACCGTCGGCTGCGACCCTTTCGCCGCGAATAGAGCGGCCGCATGCCATGCACTCGAGCGACTGGTCGGGTCGGCGAGAGTGACCCGCGCCGCCCATCGCGGGTCGAGCAACTGCTCGAAGTGCGCCGGTACGTCGTTCTCATCGATTCGTTGCGGGTTGTACGCGATGACGCGAACATCGGCCGAGGTAGCAACCCAGTGGCCGTCGCGGTCGAATAGTCCGGCTGGTCGGCTGTGCAGAAGATTCGCCGGAAGGACCGCCAATCGGCCAGCTTTCGCCAAGGCGATGCTGATCTCCGGGTCGTCGCTCCACAGCACGTCGAAATCTGCCGGTACGGGATCGGTCGGCTCGATGAACTTCGTATCGAGTGCCGCACCGGTCTCTTTCGTATAGGTCGCCAATACCGGACCGGCGACGCTGCGGCGCAACGAGACTACGACGGAAAGCTCGGGCTCCGGCGTGCAGGCCGAGACGCAGGACAGAAGAAAGGAACAGACCAGCAGAGAGACCGAAGGCCGACGCATTCGCCCATCCAAAGCAGCAACGAGACCTGCCAACAAGGAAGGCGGCCCGTCCGTTTGCGGCGGCGCGGTTTCTCCACGGGCCACTTGGCGCGGGCGGGCAAGTGTGTTCGAGATGGAGATCACCGAGGTGAATGCGATGAATGCCAAGGCAGAAGAACTATACGACCAAGCGGTGGACCACATCGCCGACGGCAATCTCGATGCTGCGATCGAGAAATACACAGAGGCGCTGTCGCTCGACGAGACCTTCGCCGATGCGTGGGAAGGCCTGTCCATGGCCCTTGCCGATCTCGAGCGATACCCGGAGGCGCTCGAAGCAGCGCACAAGGTCGTCGAACTGACGCCCGATGAGCAGCTGGCGTTCACCAACCTCTCGCGCATCTACCAACGAGCGAACGAAATCGAGAAAGCGGAAGAGTGGGCGGCCAAGGGACGCATCCTCGAGTGGAAACGGCAGTTGAAGGAAGGCGAGTCTTGAGCATCCAGAACTACCCTGTCGAGGTACACCGCCGGGCCGAGCAACGACTCGTCCGCATCAGCTGGAGCGATGATCACGTCGGCGACTACCCTTTTGCGTACCTGCGCGGCTGGTGTCCCTGCGCGGGATGCCAAGGACACGGTGGAGAGAAGCGATACATCCACGCCGCCAATACGGATCTGGCCAAAATTTCCGTCGTCGGCAACTACGCCCTGCAGCTGCATTGGGGCGATGGCCACGAGACGGGCATCTACACCTACCAATATCTGCGCGGGCTTTGTCCGTGCGACGTCTGCGAGTGACGCATTCTTCCTCTCCCGGCTGGGAGAGGATTGAGGTGAAGGGGGTTGAATGGCGCCGAAGGTTTACAATTTGATTGGCTGCGCCGCGCGTCAGATCCCCCTCATCCTAACCTTCTCCCAACCGGGAGAAGGAACTCTGGCATGATTATGTCACAGTATTTACAGTGAGTAAGTTATGGCGCTGGATTCTCCGCCTGGCGGCCAATAGCGACGACGACGGTCTGATCGGGTTCCATCTCGAAACCGGTCCAGTTTGGGTTCTCGGCTTTGCGCTCGTTGTAGTACTCGCGATAGCCGCGTCCGTTCGAAGCTAGCGCGATGCCCGCGGCCTCGAAGGCCTCGCCAATGGAATCCACGTATGCCGGCGGTTCCACATCAGCGGCGAACACATAGATCCCCGGCTTCATCGAGAAACCCGCTTCGCGGTTCCCCTTGACCTCCCAGCCGGCCTCTTCGAATACCGCCTGCAATAACTTCTGAAAAGCCGCTGCCTCGGGATTGTTCGGCGTGGTGCTGAACCACACGGGACTGCCGGCGTTGGCGCCATCCGCCGAAAGCGTCAGCAGCAGCGCCGCTCGCTGGCCGATGGAGATGGTCCGCGGCGGAGCGGCAGGGGCGTCCGGGTCGGCGGCCTGCGCGGCCGC
>JBGTMF010000559.1:0-4560 GCA_041743795.1 Thermodesulfobacteriota bacterium
CCCCCCCCCCCCCGCGGCGGTTCAGTTAGCGACGAAAAAGCCACCCATCAAGATGAACATCTCGTCTTCGGTGGTGACGCCGCCGCGCAGCGTGCAGGCATCGCAGAAGCCGTCGCCGGCTCCCGGAAAACTGTCACACGACCGGTGCGCGGCCTCGTTGTTGCCGTTGCAGGGTGCGCCCATCATTCCCTCGGTGCAGCCGGATGCCTGCGCGCACGGGCCGCCCGGCGCGACCGCGCCGAACGGAGTGGGCGGCGACGTCGACCGTCTCTTCACCTCCGACATGTCGCTGGCGCCGTTGTCGTAGAGCGAACAATAGGTGAGAGTGCGCGTCACCGCACTCGCCGCTGCCGACGAGTAGGCTCGCGGCGGATCGAAGTTGACCACGGTCGGGTCGTTGTACACGAGGTTCGTGTAGAGCAGTTCGGCTTCGCCGGATTCGAGTTGCGGTTCGTCCAATGCAGTTCGCACGGCGTTGATCAGCTCTGACACGGTAACCCGACCGTCCTCGTTGGGATCGCCGGGTCGGCAGGCGGAGAGCGGGCGATTGCCGAGCGCTATACCGACGCACAGAGTCAGTTCGTTGATGGACACCCGTCCATCGCCGTCGCAATCGGCTACCGGCGGCGCAACCAACCTCCCGCACGGAGCCCCCTCGCAGATGTCCGGAATGTCAAAGGATTCCTCGGCGATCGGCGAGCATGCGGTGCCGGCGGCGGGACCGCCGTAGCAAGTGTAGCGGCCCTCGAAGATACGAAAACGTTTGCCGCGCTGGTGGTTGTGGGAGTTGAGTTGGAACAACCGGGTATTGGCCGGAAAGACCTGGTGGTTGCATATCTCCTCGGCCGAGAAGGGCGGCACGACCATCTCGAAGATACTCTCGGTGTTGAAGATGGGCCGCACCAGGTTCATCTGATCTTCGGGTTCGGCGAACTCGAAATTGATCCACGCCTCGAGCTTCCCACCCTCATCGCTGAGATTGAACGCGTGCGAGTTCCAGATCAGCAATCCTTTGGTCGGAAGCTCGCCGTATACCCCGGCGGGATATGTCTGATCGAAGGACGCTTCCTGCGTGCCCGAAAACGGCAACCGGCTGGTCTGCGAGTCGCCGGGGCCGAACCCAATACATGCAATCGAACGCCGCGGCTCGCTGCCGCATAGCCCCTCGCCGCAAAACTCGAGATCGGTCGGTTGACAGCTCTGTCCCTCTTTGTCGCCGCCGCGGCAGCGGTACTGCCCCCAGGCCGGGGAATCGTAGGCTGCGCTGCCGGCGTAGTACGAGACGATGAGATGGTGGCTGAGGGGATCCTGTCGGATCTGGTTGCGCTTGAAGCGGAACCTGGTGCCATCGGGCGAGAGGTACTTCGCCGGGATGTCTTTGGAGATGTCGAAGTAGCTTGCGAAGCAGACTTCGTCCTCGCTGGCCGGCGGCAAGTTCCATTTCGGCATTTTCACCTGCCGGCCGACCGCGGGGTCGGGAACCGGCAGCGGTACGATGGGAATCGGCCGGGCTGGAGGCAGGCAGGCGTCGAGCAACTCGCCGGTACGTGGAACGGTGCCCTCGCGCGGTGCTCCCTGTTCGATCCACTCCCGCACCGCCTCGAGTTCATTGGTGCTGAGCGGTTCGAGCCCGATAGGCATCGATCGCAGCGGTGCCTGCCATTGCTGCGGCAGGGTGCCGGCGGCGAGGTTCAGGAAGAGCAGACTCTGATCCTTTTGGCCGGGCACGACGCGCTTGAGCCCGGGGATGATTCCCGCTGGGACCGTCTCTGCCGGCTGCTCGATCAAGCTCTCCCAGGAAACGTCGGCGCTGAGATCGAGGCCGCCGGCCAGGTCGACAGGATTGTGGCAGGTGACACTGGTGCAGCCCTTGTTCTCGAAAATCGCCTGCTGGATCAGCTCGTATGTGCTGTCGAAAGTATTGCTACATTCCTGCGCCACCGCCGCGGAGCCACTCGAACCGAGCGACGCCAACACCGTGAGACACAGGAGAAGTGGATGAATTCTCATTCTCCGTCCTCCCCAGGGTAGGTAATATCCCTAACAGACACCGGATCCACGGCGCTCGCAAGGAGTCGCGGCGGCGAGCGGTCATCCCTTCGCGTGAACGGTCGACAGGCCGCTTGAACGTAGCAGCCCGTTGGACTCGATGATCACCGGATACCTCAGCGCCCGGGCGGAGTTCGCCTCTCGATGGCCCAGCCGAGCTTCTCCTCGGCGGTCATTCCCTGCTCGCTGCCGAGGGATTCGACGTAGTACCCGAGATCCCAAAGGTCGCGATCGTCGAATAGGAGATGGTACGACGGCATCGGCGTGCCGTTGAGACCGGTGACTACGGCGCGGACGATATCGCGGGCGGTCGATCCGCCCTTCAGGGGGTGGCGAGTGAGATCAGTAGGCGGCAGCGATAGGTCGTCGGCCGATGTGCCGTCGCCTTTGCCGCCGTCGCCGTGACAGCCGTTGCAACTGGCGGTGTGGTAGACGCGGCGCCCGCGCGCCAGGCTGTTCTCCGTTTTCGGCGAGTGCACGGGTAGTTTCATCGGCTTCGGTTCCGCCTCCTCAGCGAAGCGGGGACTCAATCCCTTGATGAACTCGACGACGGCGTCGAGCTCGGCTTCGGAGAGGTGATCCTGCGCCACCATGGCAGTGCCACCCATGCCGCGCGCAACGCTTCGGCGAAGATCCTCGTCGGTCGGCAGTTTGCCCGAGGCGGTCGAACGGAAGCGGTACTGTGCGCGCACGAAGTCTCGCGGGGCGACAGCCAACTGCGGCGCTGCCTCGCCGTCACCTCGTCCCTCACTGCCGTGGCAGATGGCGCAATGCGCCGCGTAGACGTCCGCGCCGGAAACCGGCGATGGTTCCAATTCGGCGGCGAAAGCCGATGGCGAGGTCATCGGCCGCTGGTAGGCGAAGTCGCAGAGGAGCAACACCAGCGCCGCCGCCAGTGCGCGGCGAATGCCCGGGCTATTCGAGCACAACGAGCTGGCCGGCGACGTGTGGCGGGTGCAGCTGACACGAAATCGGGAAGATCCCGGCCTTGTCCGCCTTGAATGTCACCGTCTCTGCACTCTCTGCGGCGACGATCTTCTCGACGCCGAAGGCTGCGATCTTGTAGCCGTGTTCCTGGTCGAGCTTGTTGACCAGGCGCAGCTGTACGACATCGCCCTTCTTGGCGAATATCGATTCCGGGATCCAGATCTTGACGTCTTGCGCGGTAACGATGTTGACGACCGTCAAGCTGACGTCGGGCGTCGCCTCGTGGTCGCCACCGTGGTGTTCTGCGACAGCCATCGTCGCCAGCAGCGCGCCGACGATGAAGGTTGCAGTGCGAGACAGTGCTGGGTTGCGGAACATGGACTTTCCTCCCTGGATGCGTCGGTACGCGTCGATACAGGGTAAGGAAGACGATGGAATCGCGCAAGCCGGCACCGGCGAATCCAGCGGCGGAGTCGATCTCACGTCGGCGGCAACCGCGATGCGCGCGCCAGATCGGCGGCGTCGGCTGCCATGTCGAGAACGACGTCGCCGAAGGCGGCCATCTTCGGGTTGTCGGCGCCGCCGGCTACGTAGCGCGCGTAGCCTCCTTCGAGGACGCATGCCATTTTGAACCGCGCTAGGACGACATAGTAGTCGATCAGTTCGCCGGGCAGACCGGTATGTCGGACGTAACGCTGCAGCAGGTCGTCGCGGCTCTGCATCCCGGCGTAGTCGAAGTACTTCACGGAGCTCTGTTCTTCGCCAGCGTCGATCCAGCCCATCAAGACCCAAGCGAGGTCCAACATGGGGTCGCCGATCGTCGACATCTCCCAATCGACGATCGCCGCCATGCGAGCTGGCGCGCCGTGGTGAAACATGACGTTGGCGAATTGGTAGTCGCCGTGAATGATTCCCGGCCGGAATGTCTTAGGCGTATGCTCGCGCAGCCACGCGGCGGCGACGTCGAGGCCTGGCAGTTCGCGGAATTCGAACTTCGACAAATGGTGCAGCCAGCGGTCCACCTGTCGATCGAGAAATCCCTCTGGCTTGCCGAAGTCGTCGAGACCGACAGCGCGCCAGTCGACCATGGCCAATCGCGCAATGGCATCGATCAGCTGCCAGCCGAGTCCGCGTTTTGCCTCGACGTCGGTGTCGAATGGCGGCTCGAGACGTCCCATCGGCGTCCAGCCGTCGATGTGGTCCATGATGTAGAAACAGGCACCGATGACGCTGGCGTCACCGCACCAGGCGTGGGCGCGCGCGTGCGGCACGTCGCTGTCGCGCAGTGCGGCAAGGACCCGATACTCGCGCAGCATCGCCTCGTTGCGCCCGGCTGGTACGTCGCGCGGTGGTCGCCGCAACACCAGTATCGAATCGCCGCGGCGCAGTTTGAAGATCTCGTTGGAGGCGCCGCCGGCGATGGCAGTCGCCGTCAGTGGCGAGCCGCTGCCCGGCAACTGCCGGGCGTCCATCCAGCGGCTCAACTTATCGAGGTCCAACAGGCCGTCGGTTTGCGTGTCCTCGTCTGGTTCCTGCATGGCTCACCCCCGACGACCGGCCGCTCGACGACCCCGGCGACGGCTC
>JBGTMF010000560.1:0-4730 GCA_041743795.1 Thermodesulfobacteriota bacterium
CGACGCGGCGCCCGACGCCGGAACGAACTTGCTGAGGCGACCGCCGGCGCGCGCGCGCTCGTACGCCGCCACGCAATGCGCGTCGTCGTCGATGCGCTCGATGCCGTCGCCAATCGCACAGCTGCGCACCAACTCGGCATAGCCGGGCGGGTTCTGAAACAATTCGATCTGGCGTTCGATCTCGGCGGCCGAGATGCCGCGCGCGTCCAGATCAGCGATGTCGCTCTCGGTCAGAGTCAGGGTCATTCGACGCGTCCAGATCGTGCACAGTATCCGTCGGCAAGCGGCGGCGCAAAGCCCGCTGCGTGCACTTGCGCCATCAATCGAAGAGGATGCGACGCTTCTCCCGCGTCTCGCGCAACAGGGCCAGGAACTCCTCTCGAGTGACGAGGGTCGCCCCCAGCCGCTTCATGTGCGGTGTCATCGTCTGCACGTCGATCCAATCAAGGTCGCGACGCCGCAGGTGATCAAGAAGATGCAAGAGGCAGAGCTTCGAGGCGTCGGGTTCCCTGTAGAACATGCTCTCGGCGGCGAACGCACCGTCGACGTCCACCCCATAAATGCCGGCGACCAAGGTATCGCCGTCCCAGGCCTCCACGCTATGGGTGGTTCCCAGCTCGTGCAGGCGGATGTACGCGGCGATCACGTCGTGCGTGATCCAGGTCCCCTCCTGCCCCGGCCGCGAGGTCTCGGCACACGAGCGGATCACTTCGGCAAAGGCTTCGTCGATCGAGAAGCGCAGTCCGCACCGGCGCGCCGCGCGCGAAAGCGAGCGCGGAATGTGAAGGTCGCGAAAACGAAGGATCGCCCGCTCGGGCGGGCAGAACCACAGCAGTGGCAGGTTGTCTACCGGCCACGGAAAGATTCCCTGCCGATAGGCGGCGCGCACCGATTCGGGATGAAGATCGCCGCCGATCGCAACGATTCCCTCGGGGCTCGCCGTCCGCGGATCTGGGAAATTTACGATCGCCATCTGATCACGTTCGAGTTTCGCTTGCTCCACTGTGAGATCGTTCGGCCCAACCACGCGGTGGCACCGGACCTGCCGCCGGGAATGAAACGCAGCCCGCCTGGCATTAACCGTCGCCGGTCCGGAACGATTTTCCACTCCGAGGTGCCGATGGCAAGGCCAAGCGCCCCGGGCGACGCGACCGGCGTGCCCGCGTGGCCATCGCCCCTTGCGATCCCTGGAGAATCGAGGATGGGGTGCTCTCGCTGAGTGCCTTTCGGGCGGTCCGCGAAATCGAACCAAAGAACCGCCCCGCAACACGATGACCGCTGTTGTGGCTCTTGGGGGCTTGCTGTAGCGTTGCCTGCGAACCCATGACGCAACCGCCCAAGAGACGCCCGACTCGTGAAGTCGCCGTCGGTTCGGTGACGATCGGCGGCACTGCCCCCTTGGTGGTGCAGAGCATGTGTGCCACCAAAACCCGGGACATCGACGCTACCGTCGCCCAGGTCGAGCAGTTGCGCGGCGCTGGGGCCGGTATCGTGCGCATTGCTATCGACAATGACAAGGAGGTGGAGGCGTTGCGCGAGATTCGGCGGCAGACCGACGCCAATCTCGCCGTCGATCTGCAAGAGAACTACCTTCTGGCCGGAAAAGTCGCCCCCTTCGTCGAAAAGGTGCGCTACAACCCGGGCCATCTGCACCATATCGAGCGTGGTAAGGACATCGCAAAGAAGGTCGAGTGGCTGGCTGCGGTGGCTCGAGACAACGCCTGCGCGCTGCGCGTCGGTGTCAATTGTGGCTCCGTCGCTCCGGAGTTCCTCGAGCGTCACCCCGGCGACCAACTCGCCGCACTGGTTGAGTCGGCAGTACATCACTGTCGCCTTTTGGAAGAACTTCAGTTCACCAATTTCGTCGTTTCGCTCAAGGATTCCGACCCCGGCAAAGTGGTTGTCGCCAATCGGCGTTTCGCTGCCGAGGCTGCCGATGTGCCCCTGCATCTCGGCGTGACTGAAGCCGGACTGCCACCGCAAGGCATCATCAAGACCCGGGTGGCATTCGAGAAACTGCTGGCCGAGGGGATCGGCGACACGTTGCGCGTGTCGTTGACGCTGCCGAACGAACGCAAGCACGAAGAGGTAGAAGTCGGTCACGCGATCATCGACGACGTGCGAAACGGTCGTTTCATTTCCGTTCCCGACCTCGACGGACTCAATATCATCTCCTGCCCGAGTTGCTCGCGCGTCGAGAACGAAGCCTTCGTCAACCTCGCGCAGGACGTGCGCGAGATGACGATGTACGCCAACAAGTACGACATCACGATCGCGGTCATGGGCTGCAGAGTGAACGGCCCAGGCGAGACGGACGATGCCGACCTGGGGCTTTGGTGCGGTCCGTCGACGGTGGTACTCAAACGCAAGGCCGAAAAAGTGGGGTCGTTTGGCTACGACGTCGTGCTCGAGAAGCTGCGCCACGCCCTCGACGAAGTGATCGCCGAGCGCGCCGCTGGTGCCGCCTGAAGCGAAATATCAGAAATATCGCCCGATTCCTTACAATTCCGCGCACACAGCCATGGCCGAGCTTCCCAAGATGACAATCGCCTTCGTGATCCGGCGCTGCATCATGGATCTCGGCCACGCGCCGACCGCCACCGAGCTTGCCGCCTGGGCCAATCGCGACGCATGCGATGGACTGCGGCCGTTCGGTAGAGCCATCAGCGAGGCCGAGGCGGCGGCGATGTTGCGCAACCAGGACCGCCTGGTCAGCGCGCGCAGTGCCGGACCACACGAACGGCACATCGAACAGCACGAATTGCCGCCAAACGTAATCTCGCTGAGCGCCGTGCGAGCCCAGCTCGGCCCGCGCCGCCAACGCCGCTGATGTCGAGCGACGGCGAAACGCCCGTCGCAGCGCTGCTCGGTGACGACGTCCGCGCCGCCGTCTCAGCCATCGAGCTGGCGCATCAGGAGATCGCTCAGAGTACGCCGGCTACACGCGGCGACGGCGACGATCCCGAGCACTGGCAGGGCATCCTCGAAGCCAATGCCGCCGCCGTTCTGGCCGCCACCGAGCACGTCACCCTGTCTCCCGGATTCGCGGTGCGCTACCGCTTCTACGAACGCGCCGAACACGAATTGAGGGTCCGCCCGTTCGTTGCGCGCGAAAGCACCGACGTCGCCGCGGTGCGCGCCACTCTCGAGTGGCACCCGCCCCCCGACTCGGTTTCACCGGCGCAACGGCTAGTCCCCACCCGCGACGTCGACCTCCTCTACCGGCATTTCTCGTTCGTCCCCTCCCCTCTCGGCGTCTTCCACTACTGGCTGACGATGCAGGAGGTGTGGGCGAGCGCGACATGGGTACACACGCGTGTCATTGCCGACGAGAAACATTTTGCGGAGATCGTCGGAAGCGGCGACTGGCAGTTGGAACAACCGTTGGAGTCGCACCAGCCGGTGGTCATCCAGCACAGCAAGGGCTCCCACCTGGCCCTGCTCCTGTACTCGCCGCTACACCGACATTCGATTGCGCTGCAACGGGTGGAGATACGGGCTGACAACAGTATCGTCTTCGCCGATCCCATCACCGTGGCGACGGGCCCGCGCGGCTATTTCGCCTGAAACGACTTCGGCCACCAGTGCAGCACCCACTCCCCCTGGAGTCGCGCCCGCGAGGCGTTCAACCCGCCTTGCGCAGGGCAAAGAACAGAATCAGCAAGACCACCGTCGCCAAGCCCACTACCCAGATCCAATTCGGCATCGACTCGGCCGGCACCTCGCCCGGTACTTGTGGCGCGGCCGCAGGAGCCGCGGCTGCCGCAGGGGGCGCGTCGCCGACCAGGCAGAGTTTCTCCGGGGACGCCGTGACGTCGAGCGCAACGCCCTGCGGATCGCTGGCGCCGAGGCGCCCCATGGTGACCGCGCAGCATCCGTCCCCTTCGCCCTTCACGGTGAAATCGCAACAATAGACCTCGCCGTCAGCCATGGGGTCGACGTTGTCGAGGGCAAACACCAGCGAGCGGAAGGTTGAAGGTTCGTTCGGCGGGATACTGCCGTGCAGCGGCTTATTGTGGTGTTTCGAAGCGACACAGTCTGCCTGGGCGAGGCTGGCGCAGCTGGCGTCGAAATTGAGATCGTTCTGCGTCCCAGCGACATCGACGCCCTTGGAGTCCATGCTGACGCAAACGCGGGCCTTTTCCGCATCGGCGGCGCGGCGCTCGAGCTTCAGCTCGACAGCCCTGGCCGGTGCCACGGCCGCCAACGCCGGGACCGCAAGAGCCAACATCGCATAGGTCGTGAATCGGGAGGGAAAAGTCAGCATCGGTCAATCTCCTTGCCCTACGAGGTACCAGTTCGGACGCCAACTCCACAACGCTGGACGACGACGCCGGGTTCAGATACGCCGCCGGCGCCGCGCGAGCAACAGAATGACCAGCGGCAGCCCAAGTACGAAGGCCAGGTTGCCGCCCGGCCTGGTGGTTTGACAACCGTCATCAGCGTCGAGCGGAAAGCGACGAGGACGCTCTCCGGCGGGCCGAACGTCGCGCGGACTGGCTTTCGCCTCGCCGGACGAACTGCGCAGGCGTGGTTCCTGCGCCGGGTCCGCGGCGTCTGCATCGCCGGGACCTTCGTCCACTGCCATCGTGTCGGAGAGATCGTCCTGCGAATCCGGCTCTGGAGCCGACGCCCCCGGCGGCGATCCGACATCAGCCGCGGGCGGCGCGGATCCATCTCCCACGGCCGCGGGCGGCGCGGATCCATCTACCACGGCCGCGGGCGGCGCG
>JBGTMF010000561.1:0-10355 GCA_041743795.1 Thermodesulfobacteriota bacterium
TGCACCGGCCGCCGAGCGGGTGCAGCCGGTGGTGCGCGATCTCGTCGCGCTGGTGCGTGAGCGGGTGCGCGACGAAGGCGAGATGTCGGCGGCGATCGATGGAATTCTCGAGGACGAGGAGCGCTTGCAGGCCGTCAGCATTTCGCTCGTGCACTTCCTCGACGATCTGGTGTGCCGGCACTACCGGATCTTTGCCACTCGCGTCTTGCGCGAAGAGCAGCTGGCGGAGTGGATGCGGGGCGAACTCGACCGGCCCGACGGCGGCCGCTTGTGGGACTACCTGGACGGTGCGCTGAATCGACGCCGCTACGCCGTTCTGGTCGTGGTCGATGGACTGCAGGGGCGCCTGATGCAATCGCTTGCCGCCGCGCAGGCGGGTGATCAATTCCTCGCCCAGGTCCTGCGCGAACACACCGACACGGCGGCGCTTGCGCCGCCGACCCAACCATCGACGGCGGCGCCGCAACCGCGCATCGAGTTTCTGCGGCAGATCACAGATGGCGGATTCGCCGCCGACGGATATCTGCGATTCTTCCGCGAGCGCTATGCCAACGCCGGCGGCATCGCCGAGGTCGGCATTTCGACCACTCCGACGATCAGCGTGCGCAATTTGCCGATCGCCAAGACAGGCGCCGCGGTAGCCGGCGCGGGATCGACTTCGATTCCCAACTTTCATTTCGTCGATCGCCAGGTGCGCGACGATGGGCGGGCATACTATTTCTACGGCAACGATGCGCTGCAGCTCGAGCGGCTGGCGGCGCAGTCCGGGATGCGGACGTTGTTCGATCGGCTGCCGGCGATATCGTCGTTCTCCTGCGCCGCCCAATACGACGTCGGCGCCCACTACCGACTCGATCCGTTTCTCAATTTGGCGCTGGGCGAGAAGGTTCGCGATTTCGGCGAGCTGCGCTGTATCGGCGAGTTGCGACGTCGCGCGGCGAACGAGAAGGCTTTGCAAGCCCTGCGCGGGCGTTTGCTCGCCAAGCGCACGGTGCTGACGTCGCGTTTCGGTTGGACCGACCTGTGGCGGCGCCTCGGCCAGCGGGACGAGGGCGAGCTTGCCGCCAAGCTCGTCCGCGAGATCGCCGCTCTCGAGCAGGAGGCGATGCCCGAACTGTTGCTCTACTACAATCCTTGGCCCGATCACTTCGCGCACTTCACCGGGCCTTTCGCCGACGAGATACTGGCGCCGAGTGGCGAGCTGAATCGTCTGGACTATTGGTTGTGGCGGATGCAGGAGACCTACCGCGACGCCGGCGTGGCGCCGCGCACGCTGTTCGCGATGGCCGGGGATCACGGCCTGGCGCCGGTGTTCTTCATGTTGAACCCGGAAATCGCGGTCTTCGACGGCTTGCGGCGTCGCGGTGTCGACTTCCGTGTCGAAAAGATCTCGTCCGACGAGGGCGAGGGGCCGCGCCTGACCAACCCGTTGCGACCGGCTTCGATGCGTGATCTCGACGCGGTGGTCGCATCGACCGCTGGCGGGAATTATATGATCGACCTTTTTGCCGATCACGGCGATGGGTGGAGTCGGCAGCCGGTGCTGGCGGAGCTGCGGCAGCTGCGGCTGCGCGACGGCAGCGGGCCGATCGACGTCGTCGCCGCGATCTACAGCGAGCTGTCGGAATCGCTCGACTA
Organism: Thermodesulfobacteriota bacterium; assembly: GCA_041743795.1. GTDB lineage: Bacteria > Desulfobacterota > Binatia > HRBIN30 > CADEER01 > CADEER01. The sequence goes on from JBGTMF010000561.1 coordinate 1,639, forward strand.
CATGGTGCTGCGAGGGGCGCCCTGCGATGCCGACGGTGGTGTCGTGGTGGTGATCGGCGGCCGCCAGGGCGAGCGACGCCAGGCCCTGATCGAGCGCCGCGGCACACGCATCTTCCTCGGCGACGACGGCGGCGATCTGCTCGGCATCGGCGAGCTGAGCCCGTACGAGGATCTGGACGCCGACCAGGTGGCGCATCACGCCACGCTGTCGTCGCGCTGCCTCGACGATGCGCGGCGCGACGCCGCGGCGACGTGGTGCGACGAGGAGACCTGGCGGATCTTGACCAGCTACACCGCGCGCCCGGACAGCGTCGTCCAGTTGGCACACCTCTACGACACCGACCGTGCCGGTACGGTCAATCTCTTCCCGCGCTTCGGCGTCGGCTACAACACCGTCGTGCCGGGGCGACACGCCGGCGAATCGTTCCACGAGAAGGATGCCTTCGTCGGCGTCTGGGGCGAGCCGGTGACGCGGGTTGAGCGCCCGCGGTCGCTCGTCCTCGGTTCGCTCCCGGTGACCGTGTACTCATACCTCACCGGCGAGACCGTCGTGGCGGGCGAGGACGGATGGGGGTTCGCGCCGATCCCGTTGGCGGGCGAGCCATGATCGCGGTGCGCGTCGCGGCTCGGATGTACGCGCGGGGCAATCATCAGGGACGCGTCAACGGCTCGGCTGAAGAAGAGGACCATTGGCTGGTGGCGATACCGAGGAGGATGACGGCGAGTGCGGCTATCGCCCTTGCTGACGGGCGCTCACCGAGCACCGCGGCACCAACGACGATGGCGATGGGTGGGATCAGATAGTTGATGAGCGAGAGAAACGTCGGTCCCGCCGAGGCGATGATCCGAAAATAGAGGATCGTCGCCAGCGCGGTAGAGACGATGCCGAGCCAGGCCAGGGAGAAAGCGCTCGCCGCGGTCAGGTGGGCGGCGGCGGCGGCGCCTTCACCGGCTCCGAAGGGAAGAATGGTCAGCGCCGCCAGCGTGATCGTCGCCGTCGTATGCGCCGTGGCGTCGCCTGGCGGCAGGCGTCGCGCCAACACGGCGTTGATCGAATAACAGAGGGCGGCGACCATGATGGCGAGCTGGCTGAGGATCGCCACCCGGTCGCCGCCGAAGCCGCGCACGGCGTCGGGACCAACCAGGATGACGATGCCGAGCAATCCGATGGTGAAGCCCAGCGCTTTGCCGGTTGTCAGCGGTTCGCCCTCGACGAAATAGTGAGCGAGGACCAAGGTGACCAGTGGCATGCTGGCGAGCAGCATCGCCGCCAGGGCGCTATCGATCGATTGTTGCCCCCAGGCGATGAGAAAGAACGGCACCGTGTTGCCGAGAAGCGACAGCACCAGCAGGTGCAGCCACAAACGCGGTGCATGCGAAAGCGGCCATCCCCGTCGCAGCATCACCGCGACGAGAACGACCGCGGCCAAGCCGAGGCGAGCGGTGACGACGGTGGCCGGCGGGATGTGCTCGACGGCGATCTTGGTGAAGAGAAATGAAGTGCCCCACATCAACGAGAGGAGCACCAGGTAGATCCAGTCCGTTAGAGAATGTTTCCGCATACAGTGGCGAGATGGGGGCGTGGCGGCGCTGACATCCCAGAACAGATTCCGCGCGCGAGCGCTACCGGCGGTGCGGCCTGGCCTCGCTCTTGCGTCCGTAGTTGCTCAGATAAAGTGGAGTCCGGCACTCCGACGCGCGGTGGCGTGGACGTGTCGGACGCCGCGGAGTAAAGGCAGGTCTCGAAGATGATGCTCGAAACCGAGAGGCTCCGCCTGCGCATGTTTGAAGAGCGCGATCTCGATGCGTACGCGCGCATGTGCGCCAATCCCGAGGTCATGCACTACCTCGGCGGCCGCTGTCTGACGCGCGAGGAGACCTGGCGACAGATCGCCATGTACATCGGCCATTGGCAGTTGCGGGGATACGGCCTATGGGCGACCGAGTTGAAGGTGAGCCGAACGTTCATCGGCCGCATCGGTCTGTGGTACCCGGAAGGATGGCCGGGCCTGGAGATTGGCTGGGCCGTCGATCGCCCGTTTTGGGGCAACGGCTACGCCACCGAGGCAGGCGCGGCCGTGCTGCGCCATGCCTTCGGGGTGTTGAAGATCCCTCGCCTGATCAGTGTAGTGCACCCCGACAACACGGCGTCGCGACGCGTCGCCGAGAAACTGGGCGAACGGCGCTGGAACCGCACCACCGTCAACGGTTCGGACGCGTGGATCTACGCCATCGACCGAGCCGGGGTCGCTCGGCACGGTTGACCCAGCACCCGTGCCTCGCAGGCCGCCCGCTCAGGCGGCCTGCATGCTCTTCAGGACACGGCCGATCTTGGCGCGGCCGCGGTTGATCTCACGCAGCTCTTCGATACCCTGCTCCGCGACATCGGTGCCGACAACTTCGTCGTCCTCCGACGCGAGCTCGTCCATGTCGACCCAGTGCGCGTAGATCGGCTTGGTGCGGGCGGTGATGATGCCGGCCTTGAGTAGCGTTTTGATGAGGACCCGGAAGATGTTCGTGCCTTCCGTCATCATGGCTCTGCGATTGTCGTCGGTGAACGACTCTAGGATCGCATCGCGCACCCAAGTCCACTCGAGGTTGAGCCTGCGGTAGACGTGCTGCTTCTGCTCGGCGTTGACCAGGTTGAAAAGCAGCGTCTGAAAGCACTTTGCGGCCCAGTCCTCGACCAGGTGATGTTCTTCCTCGTCCAGGTTGCCGATGGTGCGGTCGGCCCAGATCTTGCCGAACCTGTGATGGAACGCTTCATCGGTCATGACCAGTTGCACCAAGCGGCGGAGCACCGGGTCGTTGGTCTTGGAGTGGATGGTGGCGAACGCTCCCATGGCCAGCCCCTCGATCAGCATCTGCATGCCGACCAGCTTCTTGTAGACCTCGGGGGCCAGCACCAGCTCGTTCATCAAGCTCGCCAGCGTCGGGCCGCAGGGCAGCGGCGAACCCCAGCGGCGGTGCACGTACTGCGCAAAAGCGTTGACGTGGCGCGCCTCTTCGCGTGCCTGGTTGGTCGCGTACTCCTGCGCACCGGGGTCGCGCAGAATCTGGCTGAGGCTCGACGAAAGGGAAAGGGCGCCCTGTTCACCGTGCAGGATGCTCGACAGGAAGAATCGCGAACTCTCGTTCGCCAGGCAGAGCTTCTGCCCGTCGTCGAGGCGATCGGCGACGGCAGATCCCAACTCGACGCACATCTCCAGCGGCATCAGGTTCTGCTTTTCCAGATCGAAGTCGGGCGCGAAGTCGATGTAGGCCCGGTCGTTGGGATCCCAGAAGTGGTCCACGGTGGCGGCGATGATCTCGTCAAAGGCGTCGCTCCGGCTCGCATAGCGGTCGACCTCGATCATCGCCGGGAAGTCGTCGCGATCGACGGCGTTGTAGATCGGATGTGTGGTCAATTGGTTTGCCATGCGTTCCTCCTGCTCGGTTCGTCCGTCGGCGATACCCAGTCTGTCGTCAGCAAACGACCGGCCACATGCGTTTTGAGTTGACGCCGTCTCGGATTCGGCCGGCGAAACGCCGGCAACCGTCATTCACAGCATAGCCAATAGCCGACTTTAGCGGTGTTGATCAACAGAAAATGAACACAAATTCACCGAACCGTTGGATTTGGGTTTGGCGGGCAATTGGCGTACTACAGCCGCCGACCGATGACCGATTCGCGCAAAGGCCAGGCCCAGCCGCTGTTTCAACCCGGCGATCTCGACGGGTTCTTCGGCTTGGCGATCGACAACCTGATCCAGTTTCTTCTCATTCTGACGCTGTGCCGCGGCGTGTTGGGCTTCTCTGTCGAACTGCTGCTAGGCAGCGTGCTTCCCGGCGCGGCGCTGTCGGTCATCGTCGGCAATCTCTACTACGCGTGGCAGGCGCAGCGGTTGTCGCGCCGCGAGGAGAGAACGGACGTCACGGCGTTGCCCTATGGGATCAACACGGTGTCGCTCTTTGCTTTCGTCTTCCTCGTCATGCTGCCGGTCAAGATGGCGGCCGAAGCGGGTGGCGTGGCGCCGCAGGAAGCGGCGCTGGCGGCGTGGCGACTCGGCCTCGGCGCATGTTTCCTCTCAGCGGTGATCGAGTTGGCTGGGGCGATGGTCGGCGAATCGGTGCGACGTGAAACGCCGCGCGCGGCGCTGCTCTCGACTCTGGCGGGCATTGCCATCAGCTTTATCGCCATCGATTTCGCGATCCGCACTTTTGCCGCGCCGCTGGTGGCGATGTTGCCGCTCGGTATCATCCTGACGACCTACTTCGCCGGCGTCGCCTTTCCGTTGCGAATTCCGGGTGGAGCGTGGGCAGTATTCGCCGGCACTGGCATCGCCTGGCTGCTGTGGGCAACCGGACTGGAGTCGTCGCCAGTCGACTGGGATAACGTCGTCGCCGCTCGCGCGTCGATTGGACTCTACCTGCCAGTGCCTGTCCTCGGCGATCTCTATGCAGGTCTCACAAGTCCGCTGATGCGCGAGGCACTGGTTCCGGTGGTGTTGCCGATGGGCCTGTTCAACGTTCTCGGCTCGCTGCAGAACATCGAGTCGGCCGAGGCGGCTGGCGACGCCTATCCGACGATGCCATGCATGGCCGTCAACGGCATCGGTTCACTCGTCGCGGCGGCGTTGGGTTCCTGCTTCCCGACGACGATCTACATCGGCCATCCGGGCTGGAAGGCGTTGGGAGCGCGGTCGGGATACTCGATTCTCAATGCGGTCTTCTTTGCCGTCCTCGCGCTCTTCGGCCTCACCCACTTCGTCGGTTCGCTGATACCCATCGAAGCAGGGATGGCGATCGTTCTTTGGATCGGCGTTGTCATCACGGCGCAATCGTTCCAGGCGACCGACATTCGCCACGCGCCGGCGGTGGCGGTCGGGCTCTTCCCGGCGATCGCCGCCTGGGGGTTACTGGTGTTGACGCAGTCGCTCAACGCCGCCGGCATCGCGCAGGGCGATGGCGAGCTGGCGGCGAAGGTTCTCTCGAACCCGGCAGCATTTGCCGTCGCCGGCCTGCGTCTCGACGGCTTTGTCGCCATCTCACAAGGGTTCATGTTGACGTGCATGATCTGGGCGGCGATCAGCGCTCATTTGATCGACCGCCGTTTTCGCCACGCGGCGATCTGGGCCGCCGTCGGCTCAGGTCTCGCGTTCTTCGGATTCATCCATGCCGGCGGCGTTACGCCGGCCGGCGGCGTCTACGCCATCGGCTTCGGCAGCGGCTGGCAATGGGCAGTGGGTTATGGCCTGTGCGGCGGGTTCTTCACGCTTGCGGCGACATTCGTGAAGCGCGATTCGTGATGCGTTTGACTCGGTGAAGGGAGGATCTCGTGGGTGCTGCAAAGGTTTTTGTATTGGTTGCTTGGTTGTACGGCATACTGTCGCTGTTTCTGGATCCAGGTTCGGCTGCCGTCGACTGGGGACAACGGATCTTCTGGGTCTTGTTGATCGTACACGCGATCGAGTGCGTGATCTTCCTGCCGACCTTGCGCAAACTACCTGGGTCGCTGGGACACCATTTGGTGCAGACGATGCTCTACGGCATCGTCCACCTGCGCGCCGCCCGCGCCGCTGCGCAACCCTGACTGCGCAGGCTATGGTGTCGAGCCAGCCTGATCACGCGCGGCCGCAGCGTGCGCAGCCGATCGCGGTCGGGCCGTTTGTCGCCCCGCGATCCGTCTGCAACGGGCGGCTACTCCTTCGGTGCGCCGGCTTCGATGCCGAGGCGGGTCAATAGGTAGGCGTACTCGAAGGCGATTTCCTTGAACATGTTGTAACGGCCGGAGGCGCCGAAGTGACCGCTGCCCATCTCGGTCTTCAGTAACAATTCGTTGTCGTCCGTCTTGCTGTCGCGCAGGCGAGCGACCCATTTGGCCGGCTCCCAAAATCCGACGCGCGGGTCGTTGAGTCCGGCGGTGACCAACATCGTGGGGTACGATTGCTGGCGGACGTTCTCATAGGGGCCGTACGACTTGATGTAGTCGTAGTACCTCGGGTCGGCTGGATTGCCCCATTCGTCATACTCGGTGACGGTGAGGGGTAGGGACGGATCGAGCATGGTGTTGAGAATGTCGACGAAGGGCACGGCGGCAAGGACGACGCGGAACAGCTCGGGCCGCAGGTTCACCACCGCCCCCATCAACAAGCCCCCGGCGCTGCCGCCGCTGATCGCCAGGTGTGCCGGCGAGGTGTAGTGACAGTCGATCAGGTGCTCGGCGCAGGCGATGAAGTCCTTGAAGGTATTCTCCTTGCGCAGGAACTTGCCGTCCTCGTACCAGCGCCGGCCGAGCTCGCTGCCGCCGCGAACGTGGGCGATGGCGAAAATCACGCCGCGATCGATGAGGCTCAGGCGAATCGACGAGAAAGCCGGATCGCGGCTGAGGCCGTACGAACCGTAGCCGGTGAGCAGCAGTGGGTTGCGTCGGTTGCGGCGAGTGCCGCGCCGGTAGACCAGTGAAATCGGGATCTCTGTTCCGTCGTCGCCGCGCGCCCAGATGCGCTCTGTTTTGTACTGCGCGGGTTTGTAACCGCCGAGCACGGGCGTCGACTTGAGCAGCGACCGGCGTCGCGACCGCATGTCGTATTCGTATACCGACGAGGGTGTGACCAGGGATGTATAGATGAAGCGCAGTTTGTGCGAGTCGAAGTTGGGATTGTGGCTGGGGCCGACGTCGTAGGCTTCTTCGGCAAACGAAATCCGATGCCCGCCTTTTCCCGAGTGATTGCGAATGGAAATCTGCGGTAGGCCTCGCTCGCGTTCGTGAACGACCAGGTGATCGGCGAAGAGATCGACGCCTTCGACCAGGACATCGGCGCGATGACCGACCACCGTCGTCCAGTGCTGCGCACCGGGCGAGGCGATGGGAGCTCGCACGATCTTGAAGTTGATGGCGCGATCGTTGTGCGTGATGAAGAAATAGTCGCCGGCGTGATCGATGCCGTACTCGATACCCATCTTGCGGCGTTCGATCACACGCGGCCGCGCCTCGGGCCGATCGGCGGGCACGAAGCGGACTTCGCTGGTCGTCTTGGCGTGGAGGTCGATGAAGAGGAAGCGGCGGCTGCGCGAGAGCGAGACGGCGCAATAGACGGCGTCGTCCTTCTCGTGGTGGACGAGGACATCGTCGCTCTGCTTTTGGCCGAGGTGATGCAGGAAGACCTTATGAGGGCGGTGCGCCTTGTCGAGAACGGTGTAGAGCAGTGCGCGGTTGTTGGTGCTCCAGGCGACGCTGTCGACGTCGTGCAGCGTGTCGCGCCGCAAGCGGCCGGTGCGCAGATCGCGAATATGCAGGACGAAACGCTCGTTGCCCTTGGTATCGATCGCATAGGCGAGCAGGCGATGGTCGGGACTGATCCGCAGCTGACCGAGCGAAAAGAAAGCGTGCGGTTTCGCCAGCGCGTTCTCGTCGAGCAACACCTCCTCCCGTCCCTCGCCACGAGCGCCGCGTCTGCAGTGGATCGCGTACTGCTTTCCGCGAACGGTTCGCGTGTAGTACGCGTAGTCGTCGATCGTCACTGGTACGTCGAGGTCGGTTTCCTTGATGCGTGCGCGGATCTCGCGAAACAGCCGTCTCTGCAGGAAGCGAGTGCCCTTCATCTGGCGGGCGGTGTAGGCATTCTCCGATCGCAGGTATGCCAGTGTCCCCGGGTCATCGCGTTCGCGCAGCCAGGAATACGGATCGACGCGGCGGTCGCCGTGCATCTCGATGACGTGCGGTCGTTTCTCTGCGCGCGGAATCTTCACTGTCAGTCTCCCGTCATGGCGGCTGCCCAGCCGGGACATGAGCCGGAGGGGGCACTTCGCCACGATTCGGCGCCGATCTCAAGGTGGCCCGACTTCTCTCGTCGACGGTGCTAGACACCGACGCATGGGCGATCGACGGGCCACGGCGGTGCTGTTTCTGGCGATGACCTGCGTCGGCCTGGGGCAGGCGATCCTCTTCGCCATTCTCCCCCCGGCGGCGCGGGACATCGGTCTGACCCCGTTTCAGGTGTCGATCATCTTCGTCGTTTCGGCGTCGATTTGGATGTTCATGAGTCCCTACTGGGGGCGCCGCAGCGACACCATGGGGCGGCGCCCGGTGATTCTCATCGGACTGCTGGGATTCGCAGCCTCGATGCTTCTGCTCGGCGCGACGATAGAAGTCGGGCTGCGCGGGTCGCTGCCGCTGGGGGTCGTTTTCGGCATGTTAATCGCCTCGCGCTGCGTCTTCGCCTTCTTTGGCTCGGGCGCGCCGCCCGCCTCGCAGGCCTACGTCGCCGACCGTACCTCGATCGAGGACCGCACCAGCGGCGTTTCGATGCTCAACGCTGCGTTCGGTCTGGGGCAGACGCTGGGGCCGGCTACCGGAGCGGTCTTCGCGTCGTTGGGGGTCGTCGCCCCGCTTTACGTCTCGGTGCTGCTGGCGCTCGGCAGCGCGGCGGCGATCTGGCGGTATCTCTCCGAGGACGGGCCGCCGGTGTCGCGCGGCGAGCAACGCTCGCGGTCGATTCGCTTTTACGACAGCCGCGTCTGGCCGTTCTTCCTGCTCGCCGCGTTTCTCCAGGCCGTGCGGGCGACTACGACCATCACGCTGGCGTTTTTTCTGCAGGACTCGCTCGGTCTGAACGCAGCGGAAACCGTGCGCGCCGCCGGTATCGGATTCGTCGCGCTGGCGGTCGTCGGCGTGGCGACGCAGGTGGTCGTGGTGCAGCGCTGGCGACCGACGTCGCGCTGGATGCTGATCGCCG
>JBGTMF010000562.1:0-10949 GCA_041743795.1 Thermodesulfobacteriota bacterium
GCGAGTGGCGCGGCGGCGAAGCCGGCGGCTGCGGCCGCACCCGTCCAGGTGGCCGGTCCGGCGCTCAACCTGCCCACCATCGAGACATGGGAGATACCGCTCGACTGTTACGCCTGCGGCGGTTCGTATGCCGTCAAGTTCCAGCATCTGCGCACAGGTAACGTGCTGCGTTGCCCGTTTTGCAAAGCGCAGTACATCGTCACCACCAGCCTGCACAACCAGATCAGCACGGTTCTGCGCGACTTCCACGCGCGCTGGACGCGTGATTTCGAGGAGATGAGAGTGCGCCGGCAGCGCGAGTTGGACCAGTTCGAGGCGCGGCAGAAGGCCGAGCTCGAGGAGATCAACCAGCGCGTGCGGGCACTCAGTAAGTCGGTGCTGGCGCCCGGCGCACCGAAGAAGGTGGCCGGGATTTTCGGATAGCGAGGACACCCCGCCCTCGGCCGTGCTGGACGGCCAGGTGAGTTCGGCCGGGCCGCGGGGTGCGGTGATTGGGTCGGGTCTGTCGCGTGCGCAAACCTCCAGCACTCAAAATCGGTCAGACGATCGGTATCGTCGCCCCGGCGGCGGTGGCGGATGCGCTCGCGGTCGAGGCCGGTGCGCGTCTGCTGCGCCAGGCCGGCTACGTCGTCCGCATCGGTGACGCGGTTTTCCACCGTTCCGGCTATCTTGCCGGCACCGACCGCGACCGGGTCGACGACCTGGTTGAGATGTTCCGCGATCCGGCAGTGGGCGCCGTTCTCTGTGCCCGCGGCGGCTACGGCTCGGGGCGGTTGTTGCCGCTGCTGGACGGACTTCTGCCGGCCGAAGAACCGAAAATCTTCGTCGGTTACAGCGACCTGACGTTCGTCCTCACCTACCTGGCGCAGATCTGCGATACGGTGGTTTTCCACGGACCGATGCTCGCCGATTTCGAGAATCGCCCGCAGGCACTACCCAACCTGCTCGCCCTTCTCAGCGGCGACCGTGCCGGTTGGAATCTATCGGCGCAGAAGATCTTGCAGCCCGGTACCGCCGAGGGTGTCGTTGCCGGCGGCTGCCTGTCGGCGGTAGTGGCGGCGCTCGGCACTCCGTACGAGATCGAGACCGCCGGCAAGTTGTTGTTTCTCGAAGACGTCAACGAGAAGCCGTATCGCGTCGATCGCATGCTCACCCAATTGCGCCAGGCGGGAAAGCTGGATGACGTCGCCGGCGTCATGTTCGGCGAGATGGCCGGATGCAGTGCTGATCCCCAGGAGTCTGTCACTGTGACCGACGTCATCGGCCAACACTTTGCCAACAGTAATTACCCGGTGGTGATCGGCATCCCCAGTGGCCATGGACAGGCTACGGCGACATTGCCGCTCGGCGTGCGTGCCCGCCTCGCCGGCCAGCGTCTCAGCCTCCTCGAGTCCCCCTTCGCCGAGTCCGCGACCAGCTGAGCGTGCGACAGCAGTCGCTGGCTACGATCGTCGGGTCGAAACGCTCCACTCCAGTCGCACTGCCGTATCGCCTTCGCCGAATTCCGAATGGATAGCCGCGCGCGCACATCCGTAACCCGAACCCAGCCGCCGGCAGTTCCATCGCGGAAATTGGACGCGTTGACGCTGTTGTTTGGGTTCGGCAGCTTCGCCGGCGCCTCGCTGTTGTTTCTGGTGCAGCCGATGGTGGCGAAGATGGTTCTGCCGCTCCTCGGTGGCAGTCCCTCTGTCTGGAACACCTCCATGGTGTTCTTTCAGGCTGCCCTCCTCGGCGGCTATCTCTACGCCCACTTGCTGAGCCAGGTCTCGACCTTCCGCAACCAGGTGCTGTTGCACGCCACCCTGTTGGCGCTCACCCTGGCGCTGCTTCCAATCGGCCTTCCGGTCGGCGAACAATGGCTTCCGACGGGCGACGGGTCTCCCGTCTACTGGACCCTGGCCCTGCTGACCGCGGCGGTCGGGGCGCCGTTCTTCGTCCTCTCGACCACCGGACCGCTCCTGCAGAAGTGGTTCTCCAATACCGATCACGCCGCCGCGAGCGATCCCTACTTCCTCTATGTCGCGAGCAACGCCGGCAGCGTCTTGGCGCTGCTCGCGTATCCACTCCTGATGGAGCCGACGCTGGCGCTCGGCGAGCAGCGCCTGTCTTGGTCGATCGGCTATGCGGCCTTCGCCGCGCTTTGCATCAGCTGCGGCGCCGTCGCGTTGCGTCGCGCACGGCCGGTGGTCACGGCGACGACGTCGCAGTCGTCGGAGGTTGCTGCCATCGCCACCGTCGTCCGGATCCGATGGGTGCTTCTCGCCGCCGTGCCATCCAGTTTGATGCTGGGGACGACGCAGAACGTGTCCACCGATATCGCGTCTTTTCCACTCCTCTGGGTCGTGCCGCTCGGCATCTATCTCGTCACTTTCATCATCGGCTTTTCTCGATCGGGTGCGGTGGCGACGCGACTGGCGCAACTGCTTCTACCCGTCGTCGCCCTGGCGATCGGCGCGCTCTTCCTCTACGACGTTCGCAAACCTGTGGGGTTGGTGGTTCCCGCTCATCTCGGAATGCTGCTGGTCGCGGCTCTCGCCTGCCACGGCCAACTGGCGATCGAGCGTCCAGCACCGGCGCGACTTACGGAGTTCTACCTCTGGCTCGCCGTCGGCGGTGTCCTCGGCGGGCTCTTCAACGCCTTCCTCGCTCCGAGTCTCTTCAACAGTATTCTGGAGTACCCGCTGGCGATCGCCGCCGCGTGCCTGCTGCAGATGCCGTCGATCAAGCCGTTTCGCTGGCAGCCGTCGCTGAGCGCCGGTTTGTCGATCGCGGCGATCGGCCTGCTCGTCTTCACGCTGGTTTCGCCTGGAAATCCCGAAGCGGCGAACCTGCACACGGAGCGAACCTTCTTCGGAGTCCATCGCGTCGAGAGCGTTGCCGACGGCAGCTCCGATTGGCACCGACTCTGGCACGGAAGAACCATGCACGGCATGCAGTATGCGCAGAAACCGTGGTCGCAGATTCCGACCACCTATTACGCAAAGTCGGGGCCGGTTGGAGATGTCGTCTCCGTCCTCGAGTCGCGCGGCGACTTCAATGCCGCCGCGTTCATAGGCCTCGGTACGGGCACGATGGCCGCCTACGGACGCGAGGGACTCACCCTCACGTATTACGAGATCGACCCGGCCGTCATTCGCATCGCCTCCGATCCAAAGTTCTTCACCTATATTTCCGACAGCAAATCGCGCGTCGAATTGATCCCAGGGGATGCTCGTCTGACGCTGTCGCGAGCGCCCGCCGAGAGCTACGACCTGATCGCGGTCGACGCGTTCAGCTCGGATGCGATTCCCGTGCACCTGGTCACCCGCCAGGCCGTCGAACTCTACCTCGAGAAGCTGAAGGACGACGGCATCTTGCTGTTCCACGTCACCAACTGGCACATCGACCTGGCTCCGGTGATAGGCAACGTCGCCGCCGACATCGGCCTGAGTGCCCTCATTCGCCAGGATGGGTCGGTCGACGAAGAGGAGGAGATCCTAGGTAAGTTCAGTTCGATTTGGCTCGCGCTTGCGCGCCAGCACGGGGCGCTGGGGGCGTTGGCCAGCGATGCCCGCTGGTCGCCGGTGCAGCGGGATCCGCGTCTGCGAACGTGGACGGACGATTATTCGGACATCGTCAGCGTCATTCGATTCTGATCGACCGATTCTGATCGACGGGGCAAACGCTATACGTCCCGCTCGGCAGTCGGTAGCGGCAGGTGGCGACAATTCTTTTGGCGGATCCGCACGGAGTTGCTAGTGTCCTGAGTTGGAAGTTCGTTGCATGAGTCGGCGAGCAATTGGCGCCTGTGCCAAGGCGCGAGGACGAAGGAATATTTGCAATATTTCGAGGAGGAGCAACGCCGGCATGGGCGCCAAGGGCCGCCGAATCATGTGACGAATCTCTGACTCAGGGCACTAGGGTGATCACCTGACGGCGGCGGCGAGGTCGTCGTCGGGAGGGGGAACAAGCAATGCGCAATTCGCTGAGCGCTTCTATTTTGGCATTTTCCGTGGCGATGCTGGCTGCATCCGGTGCCGCCTCCGCAGCCTCCCGGGAAGCGTTGCGGTGCGAGAAGCGAGCCGGCCAGGAACTGGCCCGATGCGTGCTCCGCTTGGGGGTGATCGAGCGGAAATGTTACGGCGCAGGCATCCGGGAATGCGGTGCCGACGATCCCAAGGCGGTGGCGATCATGCAGCGGTTGTCGGATCGGGTGAGTACCCAATGTCCGTCGGACGCGGTCGTTGCCGAGGCCGGTTACTCGTCGTTGACGACCGTGTCCCTGGTCGAGCGCCTGCAGACGGCCTGCCGCGCCGAAGTGCAATCGCTCATCGCGCGGACGTACGGGGGCCCGCACGGCGCCGCCTTCCGTTTGCAGGGCGCAGAAGTGCGTACGTGTCTCGAGAAGGCCTTCGACCACGGTCGTAAGTTCCTGGCGCGTTCCGCCATGCTGCAGATGACTTGTGTCGACCGGCAGCGGAAGCGCGGCAACTGCAACGCGGCGAAGACGGCGACGCGGCTGGACAAGCTGCGCGCCGGAGTCGAAGCGCGGATCATCCGTTCCTGCGGATCGATTGCGCTCGAGAATCAGATCGCGCTCGACCCGGCGGAATTCGTCGCGCGCGGCGCGGCACAGTCTGAGTGCATGACGGCGATCGCGCATGCGGACGTCGACCCCCTCGACCTCGATTGCGGACCGCGGCCTGAGATCCTCGCTGGGGTGCGCGGTCAGTACGTGCAGGTGATCCTCGACGAGAGCGAGTTCGGAACCCGCTGCGGCGACGGCAGTGCCTACGCTCTCTGGGTCCGCCTGGCGCCGGTGGGGCATCCGGTCGAGAACATCGTCCTGCACATGGCCGGCGGCGGTGCTTGCCTGTTTGAAGAACAGTGCGCCAGCGTCAGTCCCGGCCTGTTCAAGGCTCTCGACAACTCGCCGCCGTCGGGCGGGATCATGTCCAACGATCCGAACGTGAACCCGTTCGCCAACTGGACCAAGGTCTATCTGCCCTACTGCACGCAAGACGTCTTCATCGGCGGTGGCATTACCAACACCTGGCCGAGTGTCACCGTTCACCGCTGGGGAGCCGTCAACACCCGCGTCGCCTTGCGCTACCTGCGCGACCTTCTCTGGCGCGAGCTCGACAGCGACGGCGAAGGTTATCGGCCGGACCGCATCAAAATGCTTTTCGGCGGCACCTCCGCCGGAGGATTCGGTGCGCTCTACAACTACCACTACGTCCTCGACGACCTGCAGTGGATACACACCAGCGCCTGGCCGGACTCCGCATTGGCTCTCAACAACGGCGAGCTGATCGGCATCGGCAGCCTCGGCCTGATCCTGCTCAACGAGACGCCGCCGGCGGCCTGGGCGGCGCGCACGTTCATGCCGCCGTACTGCTTCGCGGCCAACTGCGCCGTCGGGCCGAGGATCTATCTGGAATCGGCACCGCGGCTGAAGCGGGAACCGGAGCAGCAGTTTCTCGTCCTCTCCAACCAGGTCGATAGCACCCAGGTGAACACCACCTACTTCAGCAGCTCCGCGACGTGGATCAACGCATTGCGACAGTCGTATTGCAGCACGGCGGGGACCAACGGTTTGCGCTACTTCCTTCCCGCCGCAACCGGCAGCACCCACATCATCGCAACCAAGACGAACCTCTTCACCGGCATGAGCGTTGACGGTATCGTCATGCGGGATTGGCTCGCCCTGGCGATGAGCGACCCGGACGCCGTCTTCGACGCGGTCGTTGAGGGAACGCTGGCGACGGCGATCGCCAACGTCGATCCGTTCCCCTGCTCGGTCGACTGACGCGGCGGCACAATCGGCCGCAGGGTGGAAACCCGCCCTCGGACGGGGCAAGGTTCGCCTCCGGAGACGGTTTCGCGGCTCGGCACTGGCGCTGGGCCTGCGGCTATACATGACGGAAGTGGATCGGGAGTTTGCGGCGGCGGTCGAGCGCGGGGTGTTCCCCGGCGCCGTGGTTCTCGTGCGCGATGGAATTGGCGACGCCGAGGTCAGCGCCTACGGCAACTCGGCGATCGATCCAGAGACGCGACCGATGCACGAAGAGACCATCTTCGATCTGTCGTCGCTGACCAAGCCGTTGGCGACGTCGGTGGCGATCATGCTGCTGGTCAAGGATGGGGTGCTGCGACTCGACGACCGGGTGTCTCGCTTCTTCCACAACTTCGGCGTGCATGGCAAGACGCATGTGACCTTTCGCCATCTGCTCAATCACAGCTCCGGCCTGGCGGCGTGGCGGCCGTTCTTCCAGACCATTCAGAAGATGGAACAGCGCGGCGAGAAGGTGAACTTTCTCGGCAGCACCGCGGCCAAGGAGTTCGTCTATCAGGAGATCTGCCGCGAGCGACCAGAAGCGCCGCCGGCAACCAGGGCGCTCTACAGCGACCTCGGCTTCATCTTGCTCGGCGCCGCGGTGGAGACCGTCAGCGGCAAATCGCTCGATCGCTTCTGTCGCGACCGCATCTTCAATCCACTGCAGCTGCGCTCGACATCCTTCGTCGACCTGTCGATGGTGCGCGCACGGCGCATCGAGCCGGTCATCGACATGATCGCGGCGACCGAGCGATGTCCGTGGCGCAAGCGGGTTCTCTGCGGCGTGGTCCACGACGACAACGCCTATGCCATGGGCGGCGTCGCCGGCCACGCCGGTCTGTTCGGATCTGCGCGCGACATTGATCGCCTTCTGGTGCGGCTGCGCGCCTGTTGGTTGGGCGAGGACGACTTCTTGCCGTCGGCGATCGTGCGTGAATTCTGGCAGGTCGACGGCACGGTGCCGGACTCGACCTGGGCACTCGGATGGGATACGCCGTCGCCGACGCGGTCGATGGCGGGGGTGCGGTTTTCCAAGAAGACGGTCGGGCACCTTGGTTTCACCGGGACCTCGTTGTGGATGGACCTGGAGCGTAATCGCCACATCGTCCTGCTCACCAATCGTGTTCACCCGAGGCGCGACAACGAAGGTATCCGCGAGTTCCGCCCAATGATCCACGATCGCATCAATGAAGCGTTGGACCGCAGCCAATGAGCCGACGACCGGAGTCCGAAGGCCGCGGCGAGATCGGCTGGGATCAACTGAAGTCTGTGCATCTGATCGCCATTGCCGGTGTCGGCATGACGGCGCTGGCCGGGTTGTTGAAGGCGCGTGGTGTCGCGGTGCGCGGCTCGGACGAACAGATCTACCCACCGATGAGCGACGTGCTCGCCGACCTCGGAATCGAGGTGCGGATCGGGCATCGAGCGGAGAACCTCGAGCCGCGGCCGGATCTGGTCGTCGTCGGCAACAAGGTCTCGCGCGGTAATCCGGAAGTCGAGGCCCTGTTAGATTCGGATCTTCCGTACCTGTCCATGGCGTCGGCGTTGGGGCGGCTGTTCCTGACCGACAGGCGCTCCCTGGTGGTCGCCGGTACGCACGGCAAGTCGACGTCGACGGCGATGTTGGCGGCGGTGTTGCGCAGCGCCGGTCGCGATCCGAGTCTGATGGTCGGCGGCCACGTGCTCGACTTCGACGGCAACTTCGCCGTCGGCGCCGGCGACCACTTCGTCATCGAAGGCGATGAATACGACAGTGCTTTCTTCGACAAACGGCCGAAGTTCATCCACTACCGCCCGGACGCGGCTATCCTGACGGCGGTCGAGTTCGACCATGCCGATATCTACGCCGACCTGGAGGCGGTGATGCGGGCGTTTCGTCAGTTGATCGAGTTGTTGCCGGCTGCGGCGCCGCTGGTGGTCAACGCGCGATTTCCCCATGCGCTGCAGATCGCCGGCGAGGCGAGCCACTGCCGCGTCGAGACCTTCGCTGGTGGCGACGCCGGCTGGACATACGACCGACTGCGCGACACCGGGGAGAGAACCGTGTTCCGGGTCTCGCACGGCGGCACCGGCGAGGGGGAGCTGACGCTGCGCGCACCGGGCGTCATCAATGTATGGAACGCCATGGGAGTATACGTGCTTGCCCGTCTCGAGGGACTGACGCACGACGAGATCGCAAGAGGTCTGGAATCGTTCCGTGGTGTCTCCCGGCGCCAGGAATTGGTCGGCGTCTTTGCCGGCGTGACGCTGATCGACGACTTCGCCCATCACCCGACCGCGGTCGACGGAGTCCTTTCGGCGCTGCGCGTGCGCTATCCCGACCGGCGCCTGTGGGCGCTTTTCGAGCCGCGCTCCAACACCAGTCGGCGCGCGGTCTTCCAGACGGCCTACGCTCGCGCGTTGGCGCACGCTGATGAGATCCTGCTGGCTCAGGTGTTTCGCAAGGATACCGATGTCGTCGACCGCGAGCGAGAACTGTCGACGGAACGACTGGTGACGGACCTGCGGACGGCGTCACGCGGCGCGCGGGTCGTCGCCGATGCCGGCGCGATCGCCGAGATCGTCGTGCGCGAGGCCGCTGACGGCGACGTCGTCGTCATGATGTCGAACGGCGCCTTCGGTGGTCTGCGTACTTTATTGCGTGACGCCCTGACGCGCCGCTGAAGTCGAAGGCGAGACGGCGCCGCT
The DNA here is from genome assembly GCA_041743795.1 of Thermodesulfobacteriota bacterium. GTDB lineage: Bacteria > Desulfobacterota > Binatia > HRBIN30 > CADEER01 > CADEER01. The sequence continues at coordinate 8,504 of JBGTMF010000562.1, forward strand.
CACGGCGCCCCACCGCGGGGGCAATTCCGCTATCGTTCGTATCGGAGTTACTGGCGCCGAGCCGGTGGCCGGATCATTCGAACGCCAAGCTACCAGAGCAAAGGATCACGCGGCGCGCGCACGATCCTTTGCCTCCGATTAGCCATACCACCGGCGCGAAGCCGGATCATTCAGCTGGACTGCGCGCAGCGCACACATCCCTATGCCTGTGCCTATGCCTTTGCCTACGAGCGAAGCGAGTTCAGCCTAGAAATCCTTGCTGACGTGCCCGATCAGCGGCGATGCGTCGTGATCGAGATCGAGCTGAATCGCGGCCTGGGAAGCCAGGCCCTGCATCGCCTTGCGCGCCAATCGGCTTGGCTCGATGTGGCCGTTTTCCCAACGGTTTACCGTCGACACGGTGACACCGATCGAATGGGCGAACTCCTCCTGGGTCATGCTCAGGCGGTGTCGCAGTGACTGGATCAGACTGCCTTGCTGGTTCTTGGTAATTGCCATTTTTCTCATTCCTCCTGTTCACCTTGGGGGGTGTCTTCAGCGGAATGCACGGCACGTGCCAGCCGAATCGGCGATAATGCGTCAGGTGCCCCCGTGCAGAGGGATGGACAGGAGCCGGCGGAATATCGCCGACCGTTCATATTTGATCGCAATCGCCAGCATCTGCGCCAGCAGCAGCCGTGCATTCAGCCAATCGGCGGCCGACTCGGCCATGCTGCCGCCGCTCGGCGGCGACTCGGCAATGCGGCCGCCGCTCGGCGGGCAAGCGACAGCATCGCCATTCGGGCGTGAAAAAGATCTTCAGGCTTCTGTGGCTGGCGTGCGCTTGCGGCGTGTTTTTGACGATCGGCTGGCTGTTGCGGCAGATTTGGCTGACTGATCGTGTTTTTCCTGCAGTTCGAGGGCGACCTCGATTCGATCGAGGCGCGCGCGAATCTCGTCCAGATCCGCCCGCGTCGGTGTACCCCATCGCTCGAGTAGCGTCGCCGCCGCGCGCAGCAGCGGGTTGTCGGACGTCGGCACGGATTCCTGTCGCGGCTCGTTTGTATCCGTATCTCGCTTGCGACGCGCGGGTCGGACATCGCGCCGCGCCGCCTCGAGGACATCTGCGGCTTCTCGCTGCAGGGATCGCAGTCGCTCGGAGAGAGACCGGAGAGGGGTGTTGAGGTCTTCGCTGCGGCCCTTCTTGGAAGCCATCTCGGCACCGTGTAGTCGACGTGGATGCGGAGTGCAACACGGGCTTGTTCGCGTTTGACGTGTCGACCGCGTGCGGACATAGTACGCCGCTGGCGCGAGGGCGCCGGGAAAGTGGGAACAGTCCGTTGAAAACCACGCGGATCTGCGATGACGGGGGGCGGCCGACAGACGGCGGTGCTGTGCCACCTGCGCGTCGCCGTGCCACGACATTGCGCCACGCCTCGATCGAATACGACGCGTCGGCGATTGCTGCGACGCGCCCTCCGCGAACGCGCCCCCGTACGCATTGCGCAATGCCGTTTCGCCAAGCTGCCAGACTAGGCTCGGCGGTGATCGTGTTTGTCAGCCTCCTCAATCACGCAGCCGTAATGGCGCAGGTCGAGGCATCCATCCCGGGCGACGCGGATTGCGATGGACTGCTGTCGCATGCCGACGTTCTCCATCTGGCTCTCGAACTTCAAGATGGCGACGGCATGTCGATCGACGACGCAGGTGGCGGATCGATCGCCAGTTGTTCCGGTGCCGATGTCAATGAGGACGGCCGGGTTACGGCCGCGGATCTACCGGCACTCTTCATGTTTCTGCAGGGCAAGGGATCGGAGCGTTTCGGCGCCGGGCCGGTGGTGACCTTCATCGGTATCGCCGCGGCGGATGGCACCGTGCTCGACGCCGAGCGCAGCGACCCGCTGCCGCTCTACCGCTCCCTGGCGTCGCTCGGCTTCACCCTCGTCGTCGAAGCTGGAATTGGCCCGCTCGGGCTGCCGATCGGTCGCGAGGTGTTTGACCATAACCCGATGGACGCCGCGCGTGTTCCAGATATACAGGTGATCTTTTCCGAGTCCCTCGGCAATGGGAGCGACGCCGTCTGTGATGCCAGCGAAGGCGGTGTCGGCGGAGGCGTTCCGTCTAGCTTCGCGCCGGTGCAAGGCGTCGCTGACCGACTGAACGACGCCGGCTGTCGATTCCGGGCGGTCGGCAATCCGGCGGTTGCCTGCACCAACAACGATTTCGCGCAGCGCTCGTTTGTCGCCGACGGTACGCAGGTCCAGTACTGCATGCCGGTGTCGACGATCGAAGCCTTTGCCGTAGGGCAGACGATCGTCACCGCCCGAGTGCTGGACGTCGCCGGCAATCCCGGTGTTCCGGTGCAGGTCGTCGTCTTCGTCGGTGCGGGGACATTGCCCACCGAGCCGCCCACGCCGACGCAGCGCGCCACGGCCGTGCCGACGGCAACGCCGACGCCGACCATGAC
>JBGTMF010000563.1:0-19689 GCA_041743795.1 Thermodesulfobacteriota bacterium
GGCGCCGCTGGCGTCTCCCGTCGCCCGCCAATTGGCAAAGAGAAAGGATATCGACCTATCCTCCCTGGGCGGCAGCGGCCCGGGCGGTCGGATCGTCAAGCGCGATGTCGAACAGGCCATCGCGAAAGCCTCGACGGCAACCGGTGGTGCGCCGCCGAACGACAAGGCGAAAGCGACAAAGTCGGCTGACGGCGGCGGTGCCGCGGCGAAGCCGTTGGCCGCGGCCGATGCTGGCGAGGGGATGTCGCGGATGCGGCGAACGATCGCCGCGCGGATGGAAAAGTCGAAGCGGGAGATCCCGCATTTCTATGTGCGCTCGGAGATCGATTTCGGCGAGCTGATGCGTCTCTACGAATCGATTCGCGGCGGCGAACTGGTCGAAGGCCTGACGGTGACCCATCTGTTGTTGCGGGCGGTTGCGTTGACGTTGCCGCAGCACCGGCGCCTCAACGCACTATGGGTGGACGATTCCATTCATCTCGTCGACGATGTCAACATAGGTATCGCGGTAGCCCTCGACGATGGCCTGCTGGTGCCTGTGATCAAACGGGCGCAGACACTCGGATTGCGACAACTCGTCGCGCAGGCACGTGCCGTCACGGAGCGCGCCCGCACGAATAAAATGCATGCCGACGATATGATCGGAGCGACGATCAGCCTCTCGAACATCGGCATGTTGGATGTGGACGAGTTGACGCCGATCATAAACGCGCCACAAGCCTCGATTCTCGGTGTCGGCGCCGTGCGCGAGCGTCCTGTCGTGCGGCATGGAGAGGTGGTTGCGGGGCAAACCGTCAGCCTGACGCTGGCCTGTGACCATCGGATCGTCAACGGCATCGAGGCCGGAAGGTTTTTCCAGGACCTCAAACACATTCTCGAGGCACCCCTGGCGCTGGTCGTGGACGGCGACTGATGTCGGGACAGGCGGTGGTTGCGGGCGTTGCCGCGCAAGCGGTGCGCGTCCGCTGGCTTGGTCGCATCGGCTACGCCGAAGCGATGCGGCTGCAGGAGGAAGTATTGCGCGACGTCACCGCTTCGGCGACGGCGATCGGTGAGATACTCGTGCTGGAACACGAGCCGGTTTACACACTTGGGCGCGGTGCCGACGAGGCCGATCTGATGGGAGCGCCGCAGCGCTTCGGGGTCCCTGTTTTTCGCGTCGGCCGTGGCGGCGGCGCCACGTTTCACGGGCCGGGGCAGGTGGTCGCCTATCCAATCGTGCGTCTTCCCGGTGGTGGACGAGACGTGCAGGGATTCGTGCGACGGCTGGAGCGATCCCTGGTGGCGACCTGTACGCGCCACTCGGTATTGGCGCGGGCCGTCGCCGGCCAGACGGGTGTATGGACCGCGGCGGGCAAGATCGGCGCCATCGGCATTGGCGTCAAACGTGGCGTCGCCTACCACGGCGTTGCGCTCAACGTATGCAACCGGCTCGACTACTTCGAAAACATCGTTCCCTGCCGCATCCCCGGCATGGCTGTGACGACCCTGGCTGGCGAGACAGGCAAGTCGCTTTCCGTCGAGGCGGTCGGCGATGTGCTTGTGGACGAACTCTGCCTCGAACTCGGCATGTGTCCGACACAGGGCACACCGTGACGGTCGCTCGGCGACATCCGCCGTGGATAAAGGTCCGCGCGCCGGGAGCAGGTGCGTATGCGGCGACGCGCACCACGGTGCGAGAATTGGGGCTGCATACGGTTTGTGAGGAAGCGCGTTGCCCAAATCTGGCCGAGTGCTGGTCGCACAAGACGGCGACGTTTATGCTGCTCGGCGACATTTGCACGCGAAATTGCGGCTACTGTGCCGTGGCGCACGGCCGGCCGCTGGCGGTCGACACGGGCGAGCCGATGCGGGTGGCCGAAGGGGTGGTACGCCTCGGTTTGCGGCACGTCGTCATCACCTCGGTCGACCGCGATGATCTCGCCGATGGCGGTGCCGCACACTTCGCGGCGACCGCCCGTGCAGTGAAGGACCGCCTACCGTCTTGTACCGTCGAAGTTCTGACTCCTGACTTTCAGGGCCGACCGGAGTCGCTTCACCTAGTCGTCGATTCACCGGTCGACGTGTTCAACCACAACACGGAGACCGTGCCGAGTCTTTACAAGCGCGCGCGTCCGGGCGGCAAATACGATCGCGCCTTGCAGCTTTTGTCGGCGGCGAAGGATCGCCGGGGGGAGTTGCTTACCAAGACCGGCCTCATGCTGGGTCTCGGCGAGCAGCGAGCGGAAGTGGAAAAAGTGCTGCACGACCTCATCTCGGTTCGCTGTGACATCCTCACCCTCGGCCAGTACCTGCAGCCGACGAAGGGGCATCTACCAGTCGATCGATACCTTCCTCCCGAGGAGTTCGCCGAACTCGGCGAACTCGCCCGCGGCATGGGATTCAGGCACGTCGAATCCGGACCGCTGGTGCGCAGTTCCTACCACGCCTGGGAGCACGTCGCCTAAAATTCCTGGCATTTCAGGATGAGACACCGGTTTACACCGGCTGGGGTTTCTGCGATGTATGCCCGTGCTATCGTAGCCGGCCGCCGGGTTGGGGAGCTCGGGCCGCTGCCCCGGCGTGCTGGTGGTTTTTTGAGGAAAGGCGAATAGAGATGCGACTCTACGATTATCCGGACTGTCCCTTCGCTCAGAAGGTGCGCATCGTCCTCGCGGAAAAAGAACTTGAGTATGAAACGGTGTTTGTCGATCTCCGTCAGGGGGCGCAGCGAACCGCGGAGTTTCTCAAACTGAATCCATATGGACGCGTCCCCGTGTTGGTTGATGAGGACGTCATCGTCTACGATTCGACGTTGATCAACGAATATCTCGAGGACGAATACCCGCATCCTTCTCTGATGCCGTCGGATTCCGCCGGACGTGCGCGGGTACGCACGTTGGAAGATTTCTGTGACAACTCCTTTTTGCCCTCGGCCGGTTTTGTGCAAGCCGAACTGGGTAAACCGGAAGACGATCAGGACGCGGATCGGTTGCAGCGTTACCGCAAGGGTCTCAGCGACGGTCTTGTTCGTCTCGAGGGCTTTCTCAGCGGACGCGAGTATCTGGCTACCGAATTCTCCCTGGCGGACGTCGCCTTCGTGCCTGCTGTGATGAACCTCGCGCGACTCGGCGTCGATGTCGACCCACGCCTGCGCAACGTCACCGGTTGGCTGGCGCGCCTGCGCCAGCGACCGAGCGTTCAGACCATCGGCCTGTGATCGACGACGCGCGCCACGCCGCGTCGTGGCGGCGCCGAAGGCACGCGTGATTGGCATGCAAACCGCTGGCGGCGCGAGCGCGATTGGTATCCGCCGGGACCGCGGACCTTGCGCGGATGGCGTGGTATCAAATTGCGGACGGCGTTGTGACTAGCGACGAAGACGCGCTGCGTGCTCGCATCCTCGATTCCTACAAAGTCGTTTGCATCTGCAACAAGATCAAGAAAGGCACGATCGAGAAGGCGATCGCCGCCGGTGCCAGGACGATTGCCGACATCAAGCGGGCCACTCGCGCCGGCACGGGGCCGTGTGGGACCGAGCGCGGTGGCGTAACGCGCTGTGCTCCGGTGCTGCGGGAGATGCTCGACAAGGCCAAATAACCTGCTCGGCTGATCTGCGGTGACAGCTCGGGGCAGCCGGTGTTCTGGCCAAATCGGGCCAGCTGCCGGATTTCTGTGCCCGGACGCGAAGTAGCAGTGGCCGCCCGACCTTGACAGGTGACGTTTGCACAACTAGTTAGACGTATTCTTAAACAGGAATACTTCCTATTAAATGGACGACGGAGGGATTGAACGATGGCAGAACTCAAAGGATCAAAGACACACGAGAATTTGAAGGCGGCGTTTGCAGGGGAATCGCAGGCGAATCGGCGCTACCTCTATTTCGCTCGCCGTGCCGACATCGAGGGATATCCCGACGTTGGCGGCTTGTTTCGCGACACCTCGGAAGCGGAGACAGGCCACGCCTTCGGGCATATGGATTTCCTGCAGCAGGTGGGCGACCCGTGCACCGGAGTGCCGATCGGCGACACCGAGAAGAACCTGAAATCCGCTGTGGAGGGCGAGACCTACGAGTACACGCAGATGTACCCCGGCTTCGCCAAGACCGCTCGCGACGAGGGCTTCGATGAGGTTGCCGAGTGGTTCGAAACTCTTGCGCGCGCCGAGAAGTCGCATGCCGGCCGCTTCCAGAAGGGTCTCGACGGCCTCAGCCTCTAATTCGAGCGCGGGCAGCCGGCAGGTTCACCGGTTGCCCGCGTTCCCTCGACTCGGTGCGCAGCGATGAATTCCTCGATTCGACCAGTCACCCTCGACGACGTGGTGGGCCTCGACCGCTACGAGAAGGATCGCGACGAGATCCGCCGCCGCACCATTGCGCTAAAGCGCGATCGCAGAGTTCCAGTTGGCGACTGTGTCACCTTCGTGTTCGAGAACCACGCCACAGTGTCCTTCCAGATCCAGGAGATGCTACGCGCCGAACGCATCACCGACGTCGACGCGATCCGCGCGGAACTCGAGGTCTATAACGAGATGTTGCCAAATGCCGGTGGATTGAGCGCGACGATGCTAATCGAGATCACCGAGATGGAAGGCATCGAGGAGCGCTTGAACGCGTTGATCGGCATCGATGAATGCGTTCGCCTGCAAGTCGGTGAGCACGTGGTCAGCGCGGCGTTCGAACCCGGGCGCAGTCGGGAGGATCGATTGAGCGCTGTGCAGTACGTCCGTTTCGACCTCGGCCCGCAGGCTGCCGCCGCCTTCGCCGACGAATCGTGCGCGGTCGAATTGTCCATCGACCACGAGAATTACCGCCACGCGACCGCCATCAAAGGCGAAACGCGCCGATCTCTCGCCGCAGACCTCGCCTGAGTGCGATGAAACAGGAGCGACTCACACCGCAGCTCGCGGCCGTCTACCGCGCAGTCGATGCGGCACGCGATCATCCGACGGCGCACGCGGTGTTTGCCCGCGTGCGCGACGACCTGCCGCGGGTCAGTCTTGGGACAGTGTATCGCAACCTGGAGAAACTGGCACGGCAGGGACGACTGCGGGTACTCCGGCTCGACTCCGGCGCGCGCCACTATGACGCCGTTTGCGACCCGCACGATCACTTTATCTGCGAAGACTGCGGCGTCGTCGTCGACGTGGTGGCGGGCATTACACAATCCGTGGATGCCGCGCCCCGTCTCCTGCCCCACCTTGTCCGGCGTCGCAGCACACTGCTGTATGGCAGCTGTATGGAGTGTACCGAGCGAACAGCGAACGCACGCGAGGCGCGGTAATCGGCGGCGATCGGGACACGATGAACCTGCCCGCGACGATTCCGTTATTTCCGCTGCCGAATGTGGTGCTTTTTCCTGGAGTAGCGGTGCCGTTGCACATCTTCGAGCCGCGCTACCGGGATATGGTGCACGACGCCGCGGAAAGCAACGCAGGCATGATCGGCATGGTTTTGTTGCGCGACGATTGGCAGGAGCGTTATCACGACAAACCCGAGATCTTCGCGCTCGGCTGTGCCGGCCAGTTGGAGCAGGTCGATCGCCTCGAGGATGGGCGCTACAACATCGTGCTGCGGGGAGTCCGCGAATTCCGCGTGCAGCGCGAAATCGGCGATGCCTCGTACCGCCAGGCACAGGTGTCCTGGCGCGAGGCGCCTGTCGACCAGTTGGCGCGGCACCAGCGGTCGAGCGTTCGATCGCTATTGACCCGGATCCTCGCCGGCCGCGGCGATGGGATGAGTGGACGGTTGCTCGGCGACGATTCCATCGAGGACGAAATGTTCGTCAATCTGCTCTGTTTTGGGTTGGATTTTCCGCCGATGGAGAAGCAGGCACTGCTCGAGGCGAGCGCTCTACACGATCGGGCCGCACGCCTGTGCGAGTTCCTGCAATTCGCGCTCAGCGGTGCCGGCTCGGGTGGTAGCGGTTCCATCCACTGAAACGGGCGCCTGCGTGTCTCTACGATCGTGCCGCAAGCTGGCGCCCTACCTTGATTCTTCGATCGCGGCTCGGGATAGTGTCGGCTTCCCAGGACTCGGAACCAAACGATGAGACGCCGTCAGGAAATGAGCCTGTTGGAGAGGCTGTATGTCACCGAGATCGTGCGGGGACTGATGGTCACGTGCTACCGGTTCTGGCGCAACCTCTCGCTCCACACGCTGCACGCGTTCGGGCTTTTTAAACATATCAAGGCGGCTGTGACGACGCAGTACCCGGACGAACTCAAAGCCTACCCCGACAACTTTCGCGGCAGCCACAGGCTGACGCTGAAAGAGGACAGTTCAGTTCGCTGCACGGCGTGCTTCCTCTGCGCTACCGCGTGCCCGGCGAACTGCATCTTCATCGAAGCCGGTGAGCACCCCGATCCTGAAGTGGAGAAATACCCTCTGCGCTACGAGATCGACACCTTGCGCTGCATTTACTGCGGCATGTGCGTCGATGCCTGTCCGTGCGATGCAATTCGCATGGACACCTACGTCCACCCGAAGATCTGGGGATTCAACCGCGCCGATTTCATCGAGACGAAGACGACGCTGATGGCGCGTTCGACAACGCTGGCCGAGCGCGGGCGCAACGCACTGATGGAAGACATGATCGCCGACTACAAACGCCAGGACGCAGAGGTCTGGGAACGAAGCAAGGGCTGATCGGGTCGAGAGATGGCTAAGGTAACGATTGCGTTGATGCTCGTGTCGACGGTGGTGATGCTGATCACTTTCGGCAAGGGTATGGGCATTTTGCGCGGCGGTGAGGTCGAGTCGCATCTTTACTGGGCCGGGGCGAGTCTGGTGACGGTTCTCGGTGCCAACATGATGGCGATGTTCCACGCCGCTCAGAGCGACCGCATCATCCGCGAAATGCGCTTGCGCGCCGAGCGCGACTTGCGCTTGCGCGCCGAAGCGATTTCGGACGGCAGCAAGTGAGTTTGAAGGGTCCCGGGCGGCGACGATCGCCGCTGTCACCGGGGCAAGGAAGGGCGTGATATGGCCAAGACGATCAAACAACTGATGGAAGAGGCCCGCAAAGACGTGCCCGAGTGGTCGGCGGAGCAGGTCGAGAAGGCGCTCGCCAACGGCAGCGGCCCGAAGCTGATCGACGTCCGCGAGAAGGAAGAGTTTCGCGATGGCCACTTGCCGGGAGCAATCTCCGTTCCCAGGGGATTTCTCGACATGCGCGTCGAGGAGGTCGTTCCCGATAAGTCGACTCCGCTCATTCTCTATTGCGCGGGAGGCAATCGCTCGCTGCTGGCGGGCCGCACTCTGCGCGAGATGGGCTACAGCGACGTAATATCGATGGCGGGTGGTTACGGCGCCTGGAAGGGTGCGGGGCGTGAGTGGGTTCGCGATTTCGAGTTCACGCCGGAGCAACTGAAGCGCTACGATCGGCACTTCCTGCTGCCCGAAGTCGGCGAAGAAGGGCAAGCCAAGTTACTGCAGGCCAAGGTGCTCCTGATCGGTGCCGGTGGACTGGGCTCGCCGGCGGCGTATTACCTGGCGGCGGCGGGTGTCGGGACGCTCGGCATCGTCGACAACGACGTCGTCGACATGAGCAATTTGCAGCGGCAGATCTTGCACACCAACGATCGGGTCGGCATGTCGAAGGTCGAGTCGGCCCGTGCGACCATCAACGGCCTCAATCCCGACATCGATGTGATCGGTTACGAGACCCGCCTGTCGTCGGAGAATATTCTCGACATCATCAAGGGATACGACGTGGTCGTCGACGGCTGCGACAACTTCCCGACCCGCTACCTGGTCAACGATGCCTGTGTCATGAGCGGGATTCCCAACGTCCACGGCAGTATCTTCCAGTTCGAGGGCCAGGCGTCGGTGTTCTATCCGGGCCGCGGTCCGTGCTACCGATGCCTTTTCCCGGAACCACCACCGCCGGGTGCGGCGCCGAGCTGCCAGGAAGCGGGCGTCCTCGGTGTGCTACCAGGCCTGGTCGGCTGCGTGCAGGCTCTCGAGGCGATGAAGATCATTCTCGATGTCGGCAAACCGCTGATCGGCCGTATGGTGTATTTCGACACGCTGAGCATGGAGCTGCGTATCCACAAGTTGCGCAAAGATCCGGACTGCCCGGTGTGCGGCGAGCGACCGACGGTGACGGAGCTGATCGACTACGAGGAGTTCTGCGGACTGCGTGGCGCGGCTGGCGCCGAGGCGCACGCATAAAATTGCGACGCGACGATGTGGATCACCATACGACTGAACGCCTCCTTGCGTCGATATATTCCCACCGGCGCGGGCGGTTCGCCGTTCGCCTTTGAAGTTGATGGTGGCGCGACGGTGGCGTCGGTGATGGAACGATTGGGAATGCCTGCGAGCCACGCTCATATGGTTACTGTCGAGGGCGAGCAGGCGGATACGCAGTCGCTGCTGAGTGAAGGGCAAGAACTGGAGTTCTTTCCTCCCTTGGCAGGGGGTTGAGCCGTAGTCGATGAAGACTTTGGGAAAATCGTGAAACGTGTGGTCTAGACGGGCTGCCAGGGGGCGAGGATGACCGCGGCGCAACAATCGGGGACGGGGATCGGTTTTCCGATCGACCTGAAGTGTTTTCGACCGCTTCCGCTGGATCCGGGGAAGACCCGTCTCGACAAGGACAAGCGGAATGTCCTCGAGGCGAATATTCAGCTCTGTCGCGACGCGATTGTATTCTTCACTGCCGTCGCCGGCGCCAAGGGGGTCGGCGGCCACACCGGCGGCGCCTACGACACGGTGCCCGAGGTGATGATCGCGTACGGCTTCATGCTGCACGCGCGAGCCGGCGGGCGCCCGGACATCGTGCCGGTCCTGTTTGACGAAGCGGGGCACCGCGTCGCGACGCAGTACCTCATGGCGGTTCTGCGAGGCGACCTCGAGGCCGAGAGACTTCTTCGCTATCGCGAGCACGAGGCGCGGTTGCCTGGGCATCCCGAACGCGGCCTGACGACAGGGGTGCATTTCTCCAGTGGTCGCCTCGGACATATGTGGCCCTTCGTCAACGGCGTCGCCATGGCCAACCCGGGGAAGGCGGTGTTCTGTTTCGGTTCTGACGGCTCGCAAATGGAGGGGAACAGCGGCGAAGCCGCCCGCCTCGCAGTCGCCCAACAGTTGGAGATCAAGCTCATCGTCGACGACAACGACGTTACGATCGCCGGCCACCCGTCCGAGTACCTGCCCGGCTTCGACCTGGAGCGGACATTGGCCGGGCATGGTCTCGCCGTCGATGTCGGCGATGGCGAGAATCTCGACGCGCTCTATGAGCGCATGTGCCGCGCGGTGTCGACGACGGGACCAGTGGCTCTAGTCAACCGACGCCCGATGTGTCCCGGGATCGAGGGCTTGGAGGGCCGCACCGGCGGTCACGACGTCATCGACAAGGAAACGGCTCTCGCCTATTTGCGCGGCCGCGGCCGACACGAAGCGGCGGCCTTTCTCGAAGGCGTTACCAAGGGGCCGGGGCGGCCGCCTTCTCGCGGAACCAGTGGCGCGGCGTCCAATCGTACGGATTTCGGCACCGTTTTGATCGAGATCCTCGACCGCATTCCCGAAAAGGAGCGGATCGCTTCGCTGCGGGTGTTCGACTGCGATCTGGAGGGTTCGTGCGGCCTCACCGCGGTTCGCAAGGCGCATCCGGAGATCTTCATTCGCGGTGGTATCATGGAGCGCGGCAATTTCTCCGCGGCGGCGGGCTTCGGCTACGAGACCGGCAAGCAGGGTATCCTCGCGACTTTCTCGGCGTTCCTCGAAATGTTCGTCTCCGAGTTGACGATGGCCCGCCTCAACCAGGCCAACGTCCTCGTCCACCTGTCGCATTCCGGCTGCGACGACATGGCGGACAACACCTGCCATTTCGGACTCAATCACCTCTTTGCCGACGGTGGGCTACCGGACGACGGCAACGATTCGACGCGCCTGTATTTTCCCGCCGACCAGCATCAGTTCAAGCGTTGTCTCGAGCGAATCTTCGCCGATCCCGGCTGCCGATTTCTCTTTTCGACGCGATCGACGGTGCCCGACATCCTCGGCGAGGACGGCGCGCAGTTCTTCGGTGCGAGTTACCAGTTCGAAGCCGGGCGCGATGACCTGATACGCGCCGGCGACGCCGGCTATGTCGTCTCGTTCGGCGAAACTCTGCACCGCGCACTCGATGCGGTGATCGAGCTGACCGAGAGCGGCGTCGCGGTCGGGCTCGTCAACAAGTGCACGCTCAACGTCTATGACGAAGAGATGATGCGGCGCTTGGCCACGGCGCCGTTCGTCCTCGTCGCCGAGGGGCTCAACGTCAAGACAGGACTCGGATCGCGTTTTGGTACCGAGTTGCTGAAGCGCGGGTTTCGCGGCGGCTACGACCACATCGGCACCAACCGCGAGGGGGCGGGCGGGCTGTGGCAACAGATGGGATCGCAGGGCACGGATTCGGCCGGCATCGTCCGCAGTGTCCGCAGGCTGCTGCAGCTGCAGTAATGCCAACGACCGCAGCCTCCCTATAGGTGTCAACTAGTGATTGATGCCTATCGGGGTTTTGACTACCTGGCGGTTGCGGAGGCATAGTCGGGGGCATACATGGACGTGCTGCTCCTGATCGTCGATTCGCTTCGCGCGCACCCGTTCGCCGACGGCACGGTCGCATCAACTCCGTTTTTGAACTCACTGCGTCACCGCAGCGTGTCGTTCGAGCGGGCCTATGCGACGGAATGCTGGACGCTTCCGTCGCACGCGAGCATGTTCACCGGACTCATGCCGTCCGAACACGGGGCGCATTTTCAGACAATGGCCTATTCGGGCGCAGCGCCGACGTTGGCGCAGTCCCTCAGCGAGCAGGGCTATAACACAGAGCTGGCGACCCGCAACTTCGTCTTCGACGGAACCATCGCCGGCATCAACCGTGGATTCGCCAGGTGCACGCGCCTCGTCAGCGACGTGCGGCGCTGGGATCCCACCCCATTGTTCCTGGCGTTGAGCAAGCCGCGAGTGCGGCGGCATTTGCGCAATACGGGGTTCTTCCATGCCGATCACCGCGCCGATCGAGAGTTTCTTCGCGCCTTTGCGCAGACCCTGCGACCGGCTGACGATCTCCTGCTCGCGTACCTCATCCGCCGATTGTCGGAGAATCGGCGGGCGGGCGCGCGCTCTTTCTTGTTCGCCAATCTATACGACGTGCATGCACCCTATGCGCCGCGTGCCGGATCTCTTCTGCGGCCCTGGCGGTCGCCAGCGGGCATCGCGGAGAACCTTCTCGCTCCGTATGCACTGTCGCGCTTGGGGGAACACCGCTACCTGCGCGCCGATTTCTCGCTCCCAGACTTGATTCGGCGCATCCTGCAGGAGCGATACCGGGCGGCTGTCGAACTTATGGATGGAAAACTCGCGCTGTTCTTCCGCCAACTTGCCGAGGCGGATCTCCTCGACGACACCTTGGTGATTCTCACCGGCGACCACGGCGAAGGATTCGGCGAGCACGGCCTGTTCTTGCACGACGCGTCGGTCTACGAGACGCACCTTCACGTTCCGCTGTGGATTCTCGCGCCAGGGATGACCCCGACGTCGATCGACGAAGTCGTTTCGACGAGGCACTTGTTCGATCTGGTCCTGGGCATGGTTGGCGGCGCCGCGCGGCCGGCGATACTCGATGCCGAGTTTCGCGCCCGCCACCCGGTGGCGTTCGCCCAGCACTACCACTATCCGCATCTACGCGATGCGATGCCCCGGTATCGCGTCAATCAGTTCGCCGCGGTCGGCAAGCATGCCAAGTTGGTGTGCCGGGGCGGTGCATGGACGTATACCGACCTGCGCAGTGATTCGCGCGAGGAGCGCCCGCAGCCGCTCGGGCCTGGTGATGTGCGGGCCGAGCTGCTGGCAGCGGAGTTCGAGCCGTCGGCGATCGACGAGGTCGACGCCGATTGCCGCCGACTTGCGGCGCTGGTTCAATGATGCGCTCAGCCGCGCGCAGGGAGCCTGCGGTGGGTCGACGCGTAATACTTCCAGCCGCGCGCCGCGGCTTTGCGGGAGAACGACGTGGTCGTCGGTAGATCGGGTGCTTTGTCGATAGCCACGAGACCGCTGTCGCCGTCGAGCGCTACAATGGAGAGATGAAAGTACTCTTCGACGTCAGTGATGAATTCGATCGTCGCGCCCGGTCGCAGGGTGCGGCGCAGTTGCGCGACCAGTGCGGGCTTCATCAGGCGCCGCCGGTGATGGCGCCGCTTCCACCACGGGTCCGGGAACTGGATGTGAAATCGGTCGACGCAGGCGTCGGGGAGTAGGGTGAGGACGCACTCTGCGCTGGCGCAGAGAACGCGTGCGTTCGCTAGTTTGCTCTCGTCGATGCGACGCTGGACGATGCGCGTGCGCGACGCGAGGTGCTCGACGGCGAAGAAGTTCCAGTTCGGCTCGCGGCGCGCGGCGAACTCGAGGAACTCACCCTCGCCGGGGCCGATTTCGACGGCGACGGGCCGTTCGTTGCCGAAAATTCCACTCCAGAGCGATGCGCTGAGCGGAGTGAAGTCGGGACGGATGATTTCGCTCATACCAGCAGTCGGCCGCCGTCGACCGGGATCTGCGCACCCGTCAGGTAGTCGTTCTCGAGTAGAAACAGCACGGCACGGGCGATATCGCTGGCATGGCCGGCGCGCCGCAACAGTGTCTTGGCGACTTCCCGTTCCTGGGCGGCAGGCGGGTAGTCGGGAGGGAAGAGCACCGGACCCGGCAGGATGCAGTTGACGCGAACGGTCGGTGCGAAAGCACTCGCCAGTTGGCGAGCGTGGTGCAAGACGCGGCGCTTGGCGACGCAATAGGGAATGTAGTCGCCCCACGGGCGGAGAGCGGCGACATCACTGATAGCAACGATGGCGCCGCGTCCGCGAGCTTGCATGGATGGTGCGATGATTGCGGCCGGGACGCGGAAGGTCTCGAAGTTGCCCCGCATCATCTCGCCCCAGTCGCGTTCGCTGGCGCCGTCGACCGGCGTACGGCGGAAAACGCCGGCGCTGGCGACCAGGAAATCGATCGGGCCGAGTCGAGCTTCGACCGACGCCACCATGGCCGCCACGGCGTCTGTGTCGGCGGCGTCGGCGCCGATGCGCATTGCGGCGACGCCGAAGGCGGCTGCGCAGCGTTCGGTGTCGCGCGCCGCCGTTTCGGAGCGATGGTAGTTGATGGCCACGTGTGCGCCGTGGGCGGCCAACTCGAGTGTGATGGCACGCCCGAGTCGGTGTGCGCCGCCGGTGACGAGGGCGACTCTGCCGCGGATCGACATGATACGGACCCCGCGACTACTTCCGCGGCAACGGGTCGCGCTGCGGCTCGAGGACGAGCTCGGTGGGACAGCAGTGAGCCGGCGTATCGAGACACTGGACGACCGCCCTGGCGACGTCATCGGGTTGCAGGAATCGGCTGCGGTCGGCGCGGCGGTTGGCAGGAACGAAATCCGTGTCGACGTAGCCCGGATAGATCGAAACGACCTTGATGGCGGAGTCGCGCAGCTCATCGCGGAGTGATTCGGTGAAACCGCGCAGACCGGCCTTGGCGGCTGCGTAGGCCGCCTCGCCGGCCAAGCCGCGTCGCGCCGCCGGCGAGAGGATCTGGAAGATCGCCGCGGGCGTGTCGGATGCCAGCATTCGGGGTAGAAGAATTTGAACGATACGCATCGGCGAGTGTAGGCAGACCGCCAGGGTGCGACTCCAGTCGGCCGGGTCGCTGTGTTGGATCGACGTCCGTGGCGACGCCCAGCCGGCGGCGTTGACCAGGACCGAGACGTGGTTCAGGTCCTCGAGGAGGGACTCCAGATCTCTTGCGTCGGTGATATCGCAGGCGCAGGGCTTGATCGCGCCAGGATGCGCAGCCGTTTGCCGTTTAAGGGAGATCAGTGCGCTGAGGTCGCGGGCGACGGCGAGGACGTCGATTCCGGCCGCCGACAAGTTCGCCGCAACGGCGCGGCCAATGCCGCGACTGGCACCGGTGACGAGAGCGGTCTTGCCGCGAAACTCCGACAAGGTCACGGCAAGTCCGTCGCGCGGCGATGGTTGGGGAACTTCAACAGGCGCCCCCTCGCGGTCGGGCCGCCGGTTGGCCGCGAGTCACCAGTCCGACCATCGCACGGTCAGCGGCAGACTCCAGTTCGCCGAGCGGCGTCGGCCACCGCGACTCCGATATGGGCGGCGACCTCGCGATCGAGTGGCTCGGGGATGATTCGCTCGGGCGACGGCTCGATGATCTCGGCCGCCAGCGCTTCGGCGGCAGCCAACTTCATCTCGTCGTTGATGACCCGTGCGCCGGCGTCGAGGGCGCCGCGAAACGTACCGGGAAAGGCGAGCACGTTGTTGATCTGATTCGGGAAGTCGCTGCGCCCGGTGCCGACGACCGCAGCTCCCGCGTCACGCGCGAGATCCGGCATGATTTCCGGAGTCGGGTTGGCCATGGCGAGAATGATCGGATGCTTCTGCATCGATCTCACCATGTCCTGGGTGACCAGATTGGCGAGCGAGAGGCCGATGAAGACATCGGCGCCCCGCATGGCCTCGGCCAGTCCGCCGGTTCGATTCTCGTGATTGGTAACTTCCGCCAGCTGCGCCTTGTACGGATTGAGGTCCTTGCGATCCTTGTGCACGATCCCCTTCGAGTCACAGAGGATCATGTTCCCCACCTGCGAGGTCCGCCCCTGGTTGCCGGCACTGAGGATCAGCTTGGCGCAGGCGATCGCCGACGCGCCCGAACCGTTGAAGACGACCGTACAATCGCCCAGGTCCTTGCCGGCTACCTTGAGGGCATTGAGCAGGGCCGCGTGTGTGACGATGGCGGTTCCGTGTTGGTCGTCGTGAAAGACCGGGATACCGAGGTCGAGCAGGCGCTCTTCGACCTCGAAGCAGCGCGGCGCCGAAATGTCCTCGAGGTTGATGCCGCCGAACACCGGCGCGATCAACCGCACCGTGCGCTCGATCTCGTCGACGTCCTGCGTCGCCAGGCAGATGGGGAACGCGTCGATATCGGCAAATTCCTTGAAGAGTACCGCCTTGCCCTCCATGACCGGAATCGCCGCCTCGGGGCCGAGGTTGCCGATGCCGAGGATGGCGGAACCGTCGGAGACGATGGCGACCGTGTTCTTCTTGATCGTCAGGTCGAAGACGCGTTCCGGATGGCGGTGGATCTCGTGGCAAACCGCGGCGACTCCTGGTGTGTAGGCGGTGCTGAGATCGTCGCGTGTCTTCAGCTCGACCTTGCTGCGCACGGCGAGCTTGCCGTGCAGGCGCGCGTGCATCTCGAGCGACCTCTGGTCATAGTCGTTCATCGAAATCGGCCTCGAGCAGTCGTGGCTGTGGCTGTTGGATTCCGCGGAGACGGTTGCTCGGCCGACACGAGTCAGTGCCCGACGACGAAACAGCAGCTGGTGGTTCCACTGCCGCCGATGTTGAGGGTCGCAATCTTCTTGGCGCCGTCGACCTGGTAATCTCCGGCGGTGTTCGTCACCTGCTTGTAGGCATCGAGAAGCTGCCGGCAGCCTGTGGCACCGACCGGGTGGCCGGCACCGATGAGGCCACCACTCGGGTTGATCGGAGTCTTGCCGCCGAGTTCGATGGTCCCGTCTTCGATCGCCTTCCAGGACTCGCCCGGCTTGGTCAGGCCGAAGTGGTCGATCGCCATGTACTCGGAGGTGGTGAAGCAATCGTGCGTCTCGATGGCATCGACGTCGGCGACGCCGCTGACGCCGGCGCGATCGAAAGCGTCGACGATCGCCCGGCGCGTATGCGGCAGGATGTATTCGTTGCCGGCGCTCTCCGCTACTTTGGTGGTGAATTCGATCGGCGCCGTACGGTGGCCCCAGCCGAGGATCTTCGGCAATTTGGCCAGGTCGATACCCCGCTGTTTGGCGTACGCCGCGGCGCCTTTGGCCGAGGCGAGGAAGACGGTAACCGCGCCGTCCGTGACCTGCGAGCAATCCGAGATCTTGATGCGGCCGCCGATGATGCTGTTGAACTTGTCGGTCGAGTTGGCGTGGTCCTCGGTCATGTACCAGCTGCGCGTCTGCGCCAGCGGGTTGCGCTTGGCGTTCGAGTAGTTGACCGCCGAAATGTGTGCCAGGTGCTCGTCCTTGAGTCCGTAACGCTTGTCGTACTCGTCGCCGAGTTTGCCGAAGAGCTTGGGGAAGGGGAACTCGACTCCTTCCGCCTCGCGCTCGTACCAGGCGGCCGTTCCCAGATAGTCACCGCCGGTCTTCGGATCGACCGTTTTCATCTGCTCGACGCCGACCACCATCGCCAGATCGTACCGCCCCGCCTCGATCTCCGCCGAAGCGGCCAACAGCGCGATACTGCCCGAGGCGCAGGCGGCCTCGTGGCGGGACGTCGGCAGACCCGAGAAAGCCGGGTCGGCGTCGACCAGGAAGGCGCCCAGGTGCCCCTGCATCGCGTACAACTCGGCGGCGAAATTGCCGACGTGTCCCACTTCCACCTCTCTTGGATCGATACCCGTCTCCGCCAGACCGCCGATCACCGCCTCGCGAATCAGCGCCATGATGTGCTTGTTCTCCTTCGTCCAGTTGCGTGCGAAGTCGGTCTGGTATCCGCCTAGGATGTAAACGGGCTCGGCCATGGAAGCTCCTCCGTGGTTTTCGGGTTAAAACACGGTGTCAGACTATCACTCGAATTTTGCGGCGGGCAACTGGGGGTGGCTCAGGCCGAGAAGAAACGGCCGATGTTGACGTTGGGCTCGCGAAAGAGCGGACTGTCGCCCGCTGCCTTGGCCAGTACCGCGGGAACCTGCAATCCGTACTTTTCGATCTGAGCGATGGTTTCCCTGTGGCCGATGATGTCTGCGAGCACGGTAGGCGGCGCCCAATTAAAGCCGAAGCCCATGATCCGGTCGACGTCGCGCGGCTCGCGCACCACCTCGCCGTCGCCGACGCGATTGAGTGCGTAGCTGACGTAGCCGAAGATGACCTTACGGGCGATATCGGCTTCTTTGCCCTTAGCCTCGACGAAGAGCTGCATCGCCTCGCGGTAGCGGCCGACGCGGTGCAGCTTGGAGATCTCCTCGATGAACGGCACCGGCTCGACGACTGCGTCGGTGGGCGCGCGGTAGTCGCCGCTGGCGGGGTCGAGGACGTAGCGGACGTTCTTGCCGTTCTCCTTGACGCGGCGGTAGAACCCGCCCAAGGCGCCGGTCTTGTTGCCGAGATGTCCGTTGTCGATGAGCTTCTGGACATAGGCGGGCAGGGCGAAACAGTCGTGCGCCTCGTCCGCCGTGTTGGCGTGGACGTTGTCGACGATGGCCTTGTGGACGTCGAGGCCGACCAGGTCGACGGTGGCCAACGGTGGCATCGCCCGTCCGGTGTAGGGACCGACGACGTAGTCCATGTAGGCGACGCCGTGCTCGGCTGCGAGTTGCGCGACCTCGTTGAGCACCTTGAATCCGACGCGGTTACCGGCAAACGCGGGCAGATCGCGGCAGAGGGTGACTACGCGACCGAATCGATTCTCCAGCAGCTCGACGATGGGATCGATCAGCGCTGCGTCGGTGCCGGCGTGCGGGATCACCTCCGTGCCGACGATCACGTTCGGCGGATTGAAGAGATGGATGCCGAGAAAATTCTTGGCGAAGCTGGCGTCACCGGCGGCTGCCATTTCGGTGATCGACAGTCCCGACGAGACAGTTGCCACGATTGAGTCCGCCTGGCGCGCTTTGCTGACGCGCGCAAAGAATTCCTTCTTGATCTCCATGTCTTCGGCGAGCGCCTCGAAGATGAGATCGGCGCCGGCCACCGCCTTCTCGAGATCGTCGTCGTAGCTGCCGGCTTTCATCAAGCTGCCAATGGTCGTCGACTTCGCCATTCCCTGCGCCGCTTCGAGTCCGGCCTGGGCCTTGTCGGCAGAGCGAGCAAGCAAAATGACCTCGCAACCTCCGGCGGCGAATACCTCCGCGCTACCGGCTCCCATGGTACCGTTGGCACCAAGCACGACTACTTTCTCGATCTTCCTCATATAAACGCTCCTTCTGCCGGTGCTGCGGGTACAAACCGAGGTCAGTCGCATTTTTCCGACGCCAAGACAACCCCGAAGAAGGCGTCGGAGTGGAGGCGAGATGCTCTACGAATCGCCGCGTAGGGTGGCGGCTTGCGCGCGGTACGCGACTGGCCGCGGCGGTGCTCATTGCGAGCCGTATGTTGACCAGAGAATCCGGAAAGGGCAGTGTTCCGCGTTGTGGAGAGGTGCCCGAGTGGTCGAAGGGGCACGCCTGGAGAGCGTGTGTGCCTCCGCGGTACCGTGGGTTCGAATCCCACCCTCTCCGTTTTTGCCGCGCCGCGTCAGCAAGGTCGAGTTGCAGTGGGGCGCTTCAGGGGCTACGAATCACATCGGAGGCCGAGGGGTACGAGTGATAGCTAGGTCCCGCGCAAGAGAGCGTCGCGAACTCCGTCAGATCCGGAAGGAAGCAGCGGTACCGATTCCCTTTCTGTGCCGCGGGGAAGCCTAGCTATCACTGGTGCCCCTCGCGAAGGGTACCCCGCCGGAGGGTGGGCGATCTGGCGATCGTCGGAGTGTTTCATATGACCTACGTCGTAACCGCCCGCCGCTGGCGCCCGCAGGTTTTCGCCGACCTGATCGGGCAAGAACACATTTCTCGTACGCTGAGCAACGCCATCCGCGCCGACCGCGTCGCGCACGCGTTTCTCTTCACCGGGCTGCGCGGCGTCGGCAAAACCACGGCTGCGCGGATTCTCGCCAAGGCGCTCAATTGCGAGAAGGGGCCCGCAGCGGAGCCGTGCAACGAGTGCACCAACTGCCGCGAGATCACCGACGGGCGATCAGTGGATGTGCTGGAGATCGACGGCGCGTCGAATACCGGAGTCGACGACGTTCGCGAGATCATCGAGAATGTGCGTTACCGTCCGGCCAAAAGTACGCACAAGATCTACATCATCGACGAAGTGCACATGTTGTCGACGAACGCTTTCAATGCGTTGCTGAAGACCCTCGAGGAGCCACCGCCACACGTCAAGTTCGTCTTCGCTACCACCGACCCGCAGAAACTTCCGGCGACGGTGCAGTCGCGCTGTCAACGCTACGACTTCCGGCGAATTCCGCTGGCACTGGTGGTGGCGCGGCTGCGTGCGATCGTCGATGAACAGAAGGTGACGGTCAGCGACCAGATCCTCTTCACGCTGGCGCGAGAAGGCGAGGGTAGCATGCGCGACGCGCAGTCGCTGCTCGATCAGATCACCGCGGGTGCGGACGGCGCCGTCAGTGACGAGGATGCTCTGGCCGCCTTGGGAATCGCCGACCGCGGCGTGGTCTATGAAATCGGCGCGGCGATCATCGAACGCAACCCGCGCGGAGTTCTCGACACTCTCGACCGCGTGCACCGCCTCGGCTGTGACATGCGTAGGCTGACCCGCGACCTTCTCGAGCACTTTCGCAACCTGACGGTGGCGCACGTCAGCGACGGCGCATTGTTGCCGGAATTGCCGGACGAAGAAGTGCAGACACTGCGCGATCAGTCGGGGGCAATTGCCGCGGCGGACGCGGACCGATGTTTTCGCTGCCTGCTGCAGGCGGACGACGAGGTCGCTCGCTCGGCCTACCCCAAGCTGGTTCTCGAAATGGCGCTGATTCGCCTGGCCACCCTCGAACCGCTGGTGCCGATCGACGAGCTGCTGCAGAGGTTGGAGGCGCTCGCCGGTCGCTCCGGCGGGCCGGCGGTAGTAGCGCCAGTGGCGCCGCGCGGCGACGAAGTGCGCA
>JBGTMF010000564.1:0-7098 GCA_041743795.1 Thermodesulfobacteriota bacterium
CGCCGCGGCGCCGCCGAAGCTCAGTTCCTGCTGTCCTGCAGCGGGTGCCACCGCGGCCGTTGCCTGCGGCGGACACACCAGGATCGCGTTGACGATGCGCTCGCCGTCGGCAAACTTGCACAGGGACTGCACCGGCTCGCCGTAGCCGCTGGTCGCCGGAATGGCCGAGACCTTGAGGACGTAGAGAACGCCGCGGCTCGACCACAGGGCTACCGATTCGCGGGTACTGCCGCGCAGTACCCATTTGGCGGCGTCGCCCTCGCGGACCCGGGTTGCACCGCGATCTTTCAGCTCGCCGACGCGCTTCAGCCAGCCGTCCCGCGTGATGACGACGTGGGTGTCTTCGTGCACCACGTAAGCCTCGGCGTCGTACTCGAGTTCTTCGCCGCCGGTCGGACGCAGCGCGGTGCGGCGCTTGTCGCCGTATTTCTCGCCGAGTTCGCGCAGCTCCTTGCCGATCAGCGCCCACAGGGCCTTCTTGCTCTTGAGGACCTTCTGGATCTCGTCGGCGCGCTTCTGCTTCTCTCTCTGCTCGCTGCGGATCTTGTCGATCTCGAGGCGGGCGAGCTGGTAGAGCCTGGTTTCGAGGACCGCATGTGTCTGCTCTGCGTCGAGTCCGAATGCCTTCATCAGCCGATCGCGGGCGTCGTCGCGCGACTCCGACTCGCGGATGATCTTGATCGCCCGATCGAGGCCGCTGAAGATTTTGACGAACCCGGCGAGGATGTGCAGCCGCGTCTCGAGCTCGCGCAGCTCGTGCTGCAGGCGGCGGGTGACGATCTGCTCGCGGAAGTCGAGGAAGTGACGGCACATCTCGCGCAGTTCGAGGCGAGCCGGCCGGCAGGGGCCGTCGCCGTCGCCGGGCACCAGCGCGGTCAGATTGACGTGGAAGTTGATCTGTAAGTTGGTGTGCTTGAACAGGTACGCCATGACGGCTTCTGGCGACGCATCCGGCTTGGTCTCGACGACGACGCGAACGATGTCGGTCGATTCGTCGCGCACGTCGACGGCGAGCGGCAGCCTGCGGCTGGTGATGTGCTCGGCGATCTCCTCGACGATGCTCGCCTTGTTGGTCGCGTAGGGGATGGAGGTGATGACCAACTGCGTGCGTTTGCCCTCGACCTCGGTCTTGTACTGCGCTCGCACGCGCACGGCTCCGTGGCCTTCCTGGTAGATCTGCCGCAGCTCCGCCTTGCTGTTGAGGATCTCGCCGCCGGTGGGGAAGTCGGGGCCCTTGATGAACTTGCACAAGTCCTTGCTGTCGAGCTTCGGGTTGTCGATCATCGCCAGCAGCGCTTCGATGACTTCAGTGAGGTTGTGGGGCGGAATGTTGGTGGCCATGCCGACGGCGATGCCGGTGCTGCCGTTCATCAGCAGCTGCGGCAGGGCGGCGGGGAGCACCTCGGGCTCGCGCAGGGTCGCGTCGTAATTGTCGCGAAACTCGACCG
This sequence comes from Thermodesulfobacteriota bacterium, assembly GCA_041743795.1. Taxonomy (GTDB): domain Bacteria; phylum Desulfobacterota; class Binatia; order HRBIN30; family CADEER01; genus CADEER01. The sequence goes on from JBGTMF010000564.1 coordinate 1,449, forward strand.
TGTCGTGCCGCACGTCGCGCAGTAGCTCCTCGGCGATCGCCGTCAGCTTCGCCTCGGTGTAGCGCATGGCCGCCGGGCTGTCGCCGTCGAGCGAGCCGAAGTTGCCTTCGCCGTGCACCAGCGGGTAGCGCAAGGAAAAGTGCTGCGCCATGCGAACCATCGCCTCGTAGGCGGCGACGTCGCCGTGCGGGTGGTATTTCCCCAGCACGTCGCCGACGACGGCGGCCGACTTGCGCGGCTTCGCCCCAGCGGTCAGCCGCAGGCTCTGGTACATGGCGTAGAGAATGCGTCGCTGCACGGGCTTGAGCCCGTCGCGTACGTCTGGCAGTGCGCGCGAGGTGATGACGCTCAACGCGTAGTTGAGATAGCGCGCCTCGGCCGCCTCCCCGAGATCGATGCTCTTCGCCGCTACATCCTCGCGCTTCGCCATTCCGCCTCACCTCCGTTCGAACAGTGCGCGTAGCAGATCGGCGGTGGTTCCTCTACACCGTGTAGACGTGCTCGAGGCGGTGTTAGGCGATCGGCGGAGTCAGGAAGGCACGGTCAAGCGGGCGTGCCATGGGTGGTGGGAGTCGGCTTTGACACGGGAGATCTCGTGCCTCATGTAGGTGAGGATAGGCACCGATTCGCGCTCATAGACGTCGCCTTGCAGGATGCGCGTCAGCTGTTGTCGCGACGCGGGTCGGTCGATGAGATCGAGGAACAATTCAGGAAGCTCATAATAGAGCGAGATGAACTCCTGCCAGATCTCGAGCCCACTGCGCACGTCCCGTTCGTAACCGGCGAATCGACTGGCGCTGCAGTCGCCCCCGGCCAGAGCGGATAGGGTTGCTCCCGCCGCTCGCTTGGCTGTCTCCATGGCAACGCTGACGCCGGAAGAGAACACCGGGTCGACGAAACGGGCGGCGTCGCCGACCAGCAACCAGCCGTCGCCGGCGAAGCGCTCCATGACATAACTGTAGTTGCCCTCGCGGCTGTACGCGTGCAGCGGCTGGGCCGCGGCCATCTGGTGTCGCAGTCCGGGGTGGCTATCGATGTGCCTTTGGAAGAAGTCCTCGTCGGAAACACCGCCGGCAAGAAAGTCGTTCGCTTGAGTGACGATCCCGACCGACGTGGTCCGCGCGTCGATAGGTATCAGCCACACCCAGGCCCGCGGCGTTGGCAGGATCTGAATCTGGATGTAGTCCGCGGTTTCGTCCGCGCCGCGTTCGACCCCTTCGAACCAATTGTGCACAGCGAACTGTTGCAGTGTCGGATCGCTGCGCTTGAGGCGAAGCTGAGAGCCGAGCAATGTTCGACGGCCGGACGCATCAATCACCATTCGACAGCGCAGATGCCGTTCGCTTCCGGCTTGGCGGACGACGACACCGTTGGCTCGGCCTGAATCGTCGAAGGTCACGCGTTCGACGCGAGCGTCTTCGACGACTTCGGATCCGAGCCTGGCGACGTGCTGCAACAGGAGTTGGTCGAAGCGGCCGCGGTCGACGTGGTACGTGTAGTCCTGCGTCAGTCCCAGCTCCGGAATTTCGCGAAAACGAAGTACCCTTTGTCGATGACTCTCCCAGTGGTTCCAGAGCACGCCGTGCTTGCGGACGAAGCCCTCGCGTTCCATCACCGAGAGAAAATCGATTTCCTGGAATATACGGGTCGTCGAACAGACCAACGACTCGCCGACGTGCGGTCGTGGATGCACGGCTTGGTCGAGGAGGAGGTGGTCGCAGCCGGCGCGTGCCAGATACGCGGCCAGCGTGGACCCAGCCGGGCCGCCACCGATGATGATCACGTCCGCATCGCGGACGACGGACGGTCCCCGACCGACAAGGACGGGCGGCACGCTCGTCTTAGGATCCTTTGAGCGCCTCTCTTGGCTGTCCGGCGCATCGTCCGCCGCGTCTTCGCTGCTGCCGATGCGCAGACTCATCCCCATGGCGGCGAAGATGCGGTCGCGCACGTAGAGATAGCCTGGCGAATCGAGATCGCGCGGGCGCGGCAGGTCGACAGCGATGGTCTCGCTGACCGTGGCCGGGCGCTGGCTCATTACCAGTACGCGGTCCGCCAACTGCACTGCTTCCTCGATGTCGTGCGTGACGAAGAGGATCGTCTTCTTCTCGCTCTGCCAGATGCGCACGAGGTCGGAGCGCATTTTGAGCCGCGTGATGAAATCGAGGGCGCCGAACGGCTCGTCCATATAGATGATGTCCGGGTTGGCGGCCAAGGCGCGCGCGATTTCGACGCGCTGTCGCATTCCACCGGAAAGCTCATGCGGATAGGCGCGCTCAAAGCTGCTGAGGCCGACCATGTCGACGTAGTGCGCCACTGTCCGCTCTCGGGTGGTGTTGCTCTCGCGCAGCAAGCCGAACCCGATATTGTCTTGCACGCTCAACCAGGGGAAGACTCCGTTCTCCTGGAACACGAAAATGCGCCGCGGATCAGGGCCCGTGACCGGTGCGCCTTCGACCCGGACATGTCCGCTACTCGCATTCAGAAAGCCGCCGATGATGTTGAGCAAAGTCGATTTGCCACAACCCGAAGGACCGACGATGCAGACGAATTCTCCCGACTGCACTTCGAGTGCGACGTCTTCGAGGACATCGACTTGCTCGCCGGCGCGTTTGCCTGGAAAGGTCATCCAGAGATCGCGTACGGAGATGGCGGGGCTGTCTGGCGGATTTGACATCAGGGTACGTTGCGGCGACCGGGCGGCCATCAGCGCCGCGCATATCCCCAGCGGACTTCGTCGAAGTGTTCCAGCCGCCGCACCAACAAATCGAGTACGAGCCCGATCAGGCCGATCATCACCATGCCCGCCACCACCAGGTCGTACCGCTTGCCGGCGTTGCGCGCGTCGATGATCAGGTAGCCGAGGCCGGAGTTGACGGCGATCATCTCGGCGGCGACGACCACCAACCAAGCGATTCCCAGAGCGATGCGCAGGCCGGTAATGATCTGGGGCAGGCTTGCCGGCAGGACGACGCGGGTGAAGAGCTGTGTCCTCGTCAGGCCGAAGTTTCTCGCGGCGCGCAGGTACACGGGCTGCATGTTCTGTACCGCTGCCATCGCCGACACGGTGATCGGGAAGACGCTGGCTAGAAAGATGAGGAAGATCGGCGCAGCGTCTGAGACGCCGAACCACAGGATGGCGATGGGGATCCAGGCGATCGGTGAGATCGGTCGCAACATCTGGATCAGGGGGTTGAACGCCGCGAAAGCGCGACCGTACCAGCCGAGTACCAGCCCGGCCGGGATGCCGATGAGCACGGCCAGTAAAAATCCCCAGGTGACGCGGAAAAGAGAGGCGACCGTGTACTTGAGCAACAGTCCCTTCTCGATGAGTTCGACGAGGCCGCGGCCGACCTCGATCGGCCGCGGGAACAGGTCGCTGCCGGAAGCGCGAACGGCGAGATCCCAAGCGAGCAGCGCGACCGAAAATACGGCGAACGGCAAGCGCAGCGGTGTCAGCCGCTCCCACGCGCCGGCAGGGGAGGGGGCCGCGCCCAACTTCGGAATCCCGTCGCTCATGGTTCCATCTCCCAGTCCCATGCGGCTGCGAGCGGCGGATCGCGCACGAACGAGGTGTCGGTATAGTCCTCGAATCGGGCGGTGCCGGCGAGAATGCCGTCGGCGCGGCCGAGGCGCTCGATCTCCTCGAATTCGTCCCGGTAGAGCTCGAGGCGCGTGTACTTGACGCGATCGGGCGGCTTGCTCAGCACGAACTCCAACAAGCGCGGATCCTGGTTGTAATAGTTTGCGCTGACAAACTTCGCGGCCTGCATGCGATGCTCCATCGTTTCGTCCAGCCACTTGCCGCTGCTGGCGATACCGTCGACGAGCCGTTGCACCTTGTCGCGATCGTTTGCGATGGCGTCTTCGTGGACGGCGAGGACGCAAGAGATGAAATTCGGCCACACGTCCTTGGTGAGGTAGAGTACCCGGCCGTAGCCGTCGAGCTCGGTCTGACCCATGAACGGTTCCCCGGAACTGACGGCATCGACGGCGCGGGCATAAAGGGCTGCCGGCATGTCGGGCGGCGGCATCTCCAGGAGTTCGATGTCCCGCAGGCTCATCCCCCTCTCTTGCAGGGCCTTGAAAACCAGCAAGCGCTGGTTGGAGTAGCGGTTGGGTACGGCTACCTTCTTCCCTTTCAGGTCCTCGATGCGGCGGATGTCGGAATCGACGTGCACCATCATGGCGGTGCCGTCGCGATGCCCGAGATAGACGATCTTGATCGGCACGCCCTGCTCGCGCAGCGCGATCGCCATCGGCGCGAGGATGAAGGTCGCCGGCGTATAGCCCGCCAAGTAGGCCTCCTTCAATTCGGGCCAGCCGTTGAAGCGAATCGGATCGAATATTCCGTCGCCATCGAGGCTGTCGTTGATGAAGTGCGTTACGGGGCAGGTCAGGTGACAGGTGACGGGCAGAAAGCCGACGCGGAACTTCTCGATCGCTGCGTCGCGGCTGTCGCGCGACCAGTCCCAGCGTAGGTTCATGGTGCCGTGCACTGCGGTGATGAGCGCGATCCAAATGACCGCGATGATGCCGACAGTACGCGTCAGGGACACGTGAAATCCTCGGTGAGGCAGCGGCCCTGTTGTACAGGCTTGGTATGCTCGCTCCGGGATTGGCGCCGAGTTGGGCTTGCGTCGATCAGGATCATCGAGTTCGGTCTACACCGGCGACGGATTGGGTCAAGGGGTGCAGCTGCTTACGGATCCATTCAGGAAGCGCCGAGGGGAAGTTCCGCAAGCGTACGAGCTGCGAGCGCTACCAGATGGGAGTTCCGCTCACCAGTGGCCGCTGGCGGCAACTCGGCCGGCGACGCGACCGAAAAATGTGGCGTCGGCGATCGACAGGCCGCTGGCGTAGGTACTTCCCTGGCGGCAGAGACCGGCGGCGTTGCGGCCGGCGGCGAAGAGACCGCTGATGACGGCGCCGTCGCGGTCGAGTACTTCGGCCCGCGCCGTCGTCGCGAGTCCGCCCAGCGTCAGCGCGCCGTAGATCGACCCGGAGGTCGTGCAGTCCAACGCCGCGTATGGCGGCGTTTGCAATGGCCTCAAGTAGTCGATCGCTTTGTGGTACAGCGGGTCGACGCCGAGCGCGGCATGCCGGTTGTAGACTTCAATGGTGTGAACCAACTCCCCCTGCGGCATGGCGAGGGAGCGCTCGAGATCGGCGAAGGTTTCCTCGACGCCGGCCAGGCGATGCGGCACCTGCGTCTTGCCCCAGAGATCGTTGTCGACGATCAGCCATGCCCGCCCGCCTGCGCCGCGCAGCATCGCCTCCGAGGCGCGCCCGATGTAGGCGTCCTCGTTGATGAAGCGCTGGCCGTTTGCATCGACCAAGATGCCCTTGGCGTGGCTTCCGGGAGGGTAGTAGGCGTTGAGGACGAGCCCTTCGCTCATGTTGATGGCGTCGGCGCCGGCGCCTTGGCCGATGAGAATGCCGGAGCCGTCGTCGCCGGGCGAGCCCGCTTTGTAGTTGCACTCGAGCAACAGCGGCGCGTGTTTGGCGAGCATGGCGTCGTTCATGATGAATCCACCGGCGCAGAGGATGATGCCGCGATCGGCGCGCACGGCGATCTCCTCGCCGCCGGTTGCGGCGATGAGGCCGACGACGCGACCGCAGTCGTCGCGGACCAGTCGGCGCGCCCGAC
>JBGTMF010000565.1:0-19925 GCA_041743795.1 Thermodesulfobacteriota bacterium
CATCCGCCAGCGCGACATCGGACGACAACTGCACGAGCCGTTTGACGCCGCAGGCGAGATCGGCCGGAATCCGCTGCAGCCGAGTCGCCAGACGGCGAGCCTGCTGGCGCAGCCCGGAGGGGCGAGCGAGGTGCTGCACGAGGCCGAGTCGGTGGGCGCCTCGCGCATCGATCGGCCGTCCGCGCAGCGCCAGATCGAGCGCCGCCGCATGGCCGACGAGGCGTGGCAACGTCTGTGTGCCCGCCACTCCGGGAATCATGCCGAGAGCGGATTCCGGCAGCCAGAACCGCGCATCCGGCGCGGCGATAGATTGATCGCAGAGGAGCATCATCTCGAAGCCGCCGCCGGCGACGGCGCCATGCACGCCGGCGATCGTCCACTGGGGAAGATTCCACAACGTCCCCCAGACGTCGCGCTGCCAGCGGATGGCACGGGCCGCCGTCGGCGATGGGGCGCGGCCGAACTCGCGCAGGTCGCCGCCGGTGGAGAACGCCGGACCGTTGCCGAGGAGGAGTACGACGCGAACTTCCGGATCGTCGCGGATCGCCGTCAGCACCTCGTATAGGCCATCGCGCATCGCCGTGTCGTAGGCGTTGAGCGACGCGGGTCGGTTGAGAATCACTTCCGCCACGGCCCCATTCTTTTCGAAGAGTACTGCCGGGCCTCGCGCCTTCGCGGTCGCCATCCTCAACTCCGCGCAGCACTCGGGAAATCCACCACCCGACACGGCAATGGGCCGGCCTCGCTCAGCACCCGCAGCAACCCAGCCTCGCGACCCTTGCGGTGCAGCAGTCCCATCGCCAACGGCCCGCCGAGTGCTGGTGACGGCACGCAGCTGGTGATCTGCCCTACCGTCACCCCCGCTTCCGTCTGCACCTCGAGCCCGGCGCGCGGTAGATGGTCGCCGTCGGCATCGATTGCGAACGCCGTCAGGGTGCGATTCACCTGGCCGCGCGCGCTGACGCGCTCGACCACTTCTTGCCCGAGGTAGCACCCTTTCGTCCGGCTGATCATCTCCGGCACGCCCATCTCCATCAGCAGCGTGTCCTCGCCCATGTCGATTCCGACCCAAGGAATACCCGCTTCGACTCGCAGTACGTCCAGCGTCCGCAATCCGGCCGGTTGCGCACCTGCATCGCGACAAGCCTGCATCAGCGATTGGCGCAGCGGCAGCGGCCCGACGACCAGCACTCCCGCACCGCCGCAATCGGAAACCCCGTGCAAGGTCACGTCTTGGTCGTCGAACCTGGCGGTTGCCACGCCCTGCGGGGGAACATCGACTGCCGCACCAAAAACGGCCCCGGTCACGCTCGCACAGTCCGGCCCCTCGAGACACACCAACGCGGCGCGCATGTCGAGCCGCTCGATCTCGACGTCATCGGCGATGATGAACTTCTCCAAGCCGTCGCAGAGCCGCTGCAGGCGCCACGCCAGGCAATCCAGATCGAAGCCAGCCGCGTCGCAATAGACGCGCATGTCCGAGACCACTTTGCCGGAGTCGGTGAGAAAGGCAGCGCTCAATCCCTGCCCGGGCTGCAGGCGGCGAATGTCATTGGTCAGCATCCCCTGCAGAAACGACACCCGGTCTTCGCCGCTGGCGCGGGCAATGGCGCGGTGCACCGCTGGGAAGACGGCGCAGCCATGGCGCGCCGCTTGCCACTCTTCGGCCAGCGACGAGACATGTGCCGCCGCGCCAGCGCTGATCAATTCTCCGATCGGGTCATCTGTCATCGTCATCCTCACACCGTGCTTACCAAAAGCGCGCCGCCGCCGGAACTGCGGCGCCGGCGACGCCGAGATCGGGGCGACCGCACTACATTGCGCTGAAGCAAACGGAAGATTGAGCGGGCAGCGCTGCCCATCACGTCTGCGACCCTTTTGTCTACTCCAGGTCGACCCGGCGATTGATGGGATAATCGCTGGCGGGGCCCAGCCAGGGCTGGATAAGCATCCGATCGAGCCGCAGATCGCGCGGCTCGCGAAACTGGCCGATTCCGATCGTCATCGCGGCGTGACCGTCGCGCGGTTGGGCGCGATAGGTTCCCAGCATGCGGTCCCACCACGGAACATTGAAGCCGTAGTTGCTGTTCGTCTCGGCAGGATGGATCGAGTGATGGACGCGGTGCATATCGGGGGTGACGACGATCCAGCGCAGCAGCCGATCCGCAGCGACTGGGATCAGCACGTTGCTGTGATTGAACATCGACGTCGCATTCAGCAGTACTTCGAAAGTCAGCACCGCGACCGGCGGCGGCCCGAGGGCGGCGACGACCGCCAGCTTGATGACCATCGACAACACGGTCTCGAGCGGGTGGAAGCGCACCCCGGTGGTAACGTCGAATCCGACGTCCGTATGGTGCATGCGGTGTAGGCGCCAGAATGCGGGCACCGCGTGCAACAGCACGTGCTGCAGGTAGACGGCGAGGTCGAGGGCGAGAAGCGACGCCGCGAAGGCGAACCATCCAGGCAACTCGACGGCATGGAACAGTCCGTAGCCGCGCTCTTGCGCGACCACTGCTAGACCGACGGCGAGGATCGGAAAACTGAGTCGGACCAGAACCGTATCGATGAGCAGGATTGCGAGGTTGCTCGGCCAGCGACGAGCGCGGGCGACGGCGACCCGTCGAGGTGACATCACCTCCCAGGTCGCCATCGCCGCGAGAACGCAGAAGAAGCAAAACAGGCGAATCCAACGCTCATCCGTCGCCAGATCAATCACCCAGGGTCCACCCCTCCATCGCCGATGCGTTCGCCATGGTTCATCCGACTACGGCACCGGATTGCAGACCGGCACCGCGACACACGTGCCGCCGCCGCACTCTGAGTCGAGAGCGCAAGCCGATCCTTGCAGAGGCGGCGGACTGCTCAGGTCACAGATTCCGCCGCCGGGAATCTCCAGCGCCTCGGCGGCATCGCACAGCCCGTTGCAGAAGTTCTCCACCTGCCCGCCCGGCTGCAGGAAATGTACAACCTGGCGAATTGCCGCCGGAGTCGACCGCGGGCCGCCGTGCGGATCGCAGACCCCGCTCGGGATGACGTTCGACAGCAACGGGATGAACGGCGCATGCAGCGGATCGAAGAGATCGAACGCGCCGGTGTCGTACATCACGTGCGCCGAGTCGACCGGTCCGGCCACGTCGGCGATGCCGTGAAAGCCCTCCTGGAGAGAGCCTTCCAGGTTCGGCAGCCCCATCGTTCGCACCGCCGCCTCCGTGCATTGGTTCGACACCTGCTTGTCGAGCCATGCCGGCATGTAGAGCATGCGCTTGGCACTGCCGCTGCCGGGCAACGGATCACTGGTGATGTGGCGCAAGAACCCGGCCGGCTCGGCGCCGACCCACAATTCGTGGACCAATCCGATCAGCAGCGCGAACTGCATCGGGTCGGTGACACCGACGGACTGAATGGCGAAGTCGAATGTCGAGAACTGCGTCGACCGCTGCAGCAGGCAGGAGAAGTTCGCCGCCGGGACGTCGAGCACCAAGCGCTCGATGTCCGGCGTCAACGCCGCAAACAGCGTGCCGTGGATGCCGCCGAGACTGATGCCGTAGTAGTACATCTCCTCGCTCGGACCCGGGAAGACGCCGACTGCCGGCGCCGACTCGAAAGCCGCATCTCGATTGAACAGGCCGCGCTTCATCATGCTGCCGAGAACGAGTTGGTTGAGCACTCCCTGACGCAGGCGATCGGGGAACGCGGCGAAGTTGTTGAACTGGCTGCTGCCAATACCGACCACCTGAAGGCCGACCCACGCGAGGTCACTGGTCGGGTCGTCGCGACGCGACGACAGTCCGATCCAGTCGGTACCGCCGGCAATGTAAGTCCAGTCGGCGTGTCGCGCCTTCTGGTTGGGAATACTGTTCACCATGCTCTGCCCGGTGCCGAAGATGCCGTGGCCGAGCACGATGGGACGGGAAACGACACCGATGTCGAAGACGCTACACGGGATACTGATGTCGAAGGGAGACTGCATGAATCCGTTCTGCACCGGTACGTCGTTGGCATCGACGTTGAGATACTGCGGGCCGGTCTGCACCGGAAGACCGGTCAAGAACAATGGACTATCGAAGGTTCCCGCGACTCGCTTCCATTCGACGTCGTCGGGATTGGCGCAAGCGCTGATCACCGTCTCGCTGGTAACCGTGAACGGAACCGCCAGGGGATTGGCCTCAACGGTATCGAGCCAGGCGAAGGCCTGATTGCGCATCGACAGGAGTTGGTGCGTCAGTTGCGTTTCGCTCTGCACGGTGAAGTCGAAGGCGATCAGCAGATCACCCCGCGTCACGCCGTGCGTCACCAGGGGAGTGAAGACGTCGCTCTCCATCTGAGCGCGCCTCGCTTCGATCGCCGCCACTCCCGTCGGAGTTGCGTCGCGCAGCGCAGCGAACGCTCCCTCGGGCAGTACGTCCTGGCCGCTGGGAGTCTTCAGATTGCGTACGGCCACGATGTAGCGCTCGCCGGGGATGAGGCTCTCCGATGGGCGTAGGAAAAGCGCCTGGCGATCAGGGATATTGCCGCCCGTGGCGCGGCCGTCGCGCTCGAGCCAATGGAGGATGCGCGTACCCGTGTCGGCGTGGATGAGAACCGAGGGGCTGTCGGAATCGAGGGAACGGCCGTCGTAGGTCCGCGTGTCGATCCACGGCGGGCCGGCGGGCTGGCCGCAGCAGCCGGGTGCGAGAAGTCGGGCGGCGTCGGAGAGTTCGAGGTCGACCCCCTGCGGAAAGTGCATGAGGATCTGCGCCATCGGGCTGAAGCCGTCGAGATCGTTGAAGGGATCCGGTAGCCAGGCCGGGCCGATGACGCTCGGCATCCCAGCGGCGGGCAGATCGACTCGCAGGCCGGTACTGGTGGTTCCGTCGTCGACGAGGAAGTGAGACGACGGCCATGGCAGGAAACACTCGGCGCCGTTGAGAATCTCGCACTGAGGGTCGAGCAACTGCGGCGGGCATGTGCCGATGACGTCGTTGTCGACCGTGTCGCAGTCGACGTCGAGGTCGCCGCTCGCCACCGCCGCCTCACAGGCGCGGCATTCGGCGAGATCCTGTATGCAGGCAACGACATCTCCCTGAACGCCGCCGCCGAGGCAGACGCCGGGCGCGGCGACGTCGAGGTCGACCGCCGCATCGGTGCACGCCTTCTGCGCGTCGGCGGCGAGCTTGGCCGCGAATTTGCCGATCTTGCCTTTGACGTCCACGAGGGCCGAACCCGCGCCCTTCACCGCGGACGCGCTCAAACACGAAGCGACCACGAGTTCGTCGGTCGTAGCGCCCGCCTTCAGCGCCGCCTTGGCGCAGGCGCGCCACTCTTTCATCCACGTGCTGGAGATCTGTCCGGCGCGCAGAGCCAGTTTATCTTGGCACTTGTTGGTTGGCTTCACCTGGGCGAGAACCCCGGCATCGAGGTCGCCGCCGAAAATATCGTGGATCAAATCGACCGGAGCGGATTCGTGGGCAGCGTTAGCCGCCCCCGCGCCGGCGACCATGTCCGTACCGGCCTGAGCGACGCAGGTACCGAAGAAAAGTTGGGTGACCTTGTCTTTCTTCTTTTGTAGCTTGCCCTTCGGATCGGCGGCGAGACATGCCTCCACAGTGCCGATCAGTTTACCTTTGCCCTCGTCCTTGACGCATTTGCGAACCTTTTTCGCCTGCGTGTCGGACACCTTGCGCGCCGCGTTGTTGAACTTGTCGACGCACTTGGCGCTGCCGACTTGGGCCGCGAGCGGCGTGGCGGTGATCAGTAACACCCCGGCTGCGCAGCCAAGCGCAATCGACCATCTGTTGACGTCTCTCATGAATCCCCCTTTTGCGAATCAGGGCTCCCGTCCCCACGGGTCCCGTTCGCACGCCACTAGAATCGTCGCCGCCGCCGGAGTCAAGGGAAATGGGCGGGCCGCGGTGCCGCGAGGGGCTCTGCTTTGCCGCCGTGGCGATTCAAACGAAGTCGGCGAAGCCGGCGAGTTTCTCGACCCATTCGTCGGGAAGCAAGCTGACCTCGCCGCCGAATTGCTTCACATAGAGAAAGATCTTGGCCGTCTCTTCGAGCACCATCGCCCGTGTCGCCGCCTTTCGCAGCGTCGGGCCGACCGTCATCAGCCCGTGGTTTTGCAGGATCGCGCCGCGGCTCTTCTCCAACGCCACGCCGACCGCCTCCGCCAGTTCCATGGATCCGGGCATCAGCCAGGGGACGGTGACGGTGTCGCGCAGGAACACAGCGTCGGTATTGATCGGTGGGAACTTCTGGTTGCAAATACCAAACGCCGTCGCCACGGGCGCGTGGGTGTGCACCGCACCTGTCGAATCGGGCCGCGCTCGGTAGGCTCGCGCATGCATCTGAAACTCGATCGACGGTTTGCGATCGCCTTCCAGAACCGTTCCATCATAGCGAATTCGCACCAGATCCTCGGCGTGCAGCCCGCCTTTGTACATCTGGCTCGGCGTGATCCAAATCGTGCCTTCCTCGTTGGCCAGTGAGCTGATGTTGCCGCCGGTCGCCGTCAAAAGACCCATCGAAAAGAGTTCGTTGGTGATTTGAATGACGAGTTCGCGGGCCTCCTGATCACTCGGTCTCGACATGTCATCCCCCTTGCCCCCTGCCCCTTGCCGGCGTCGCGGCTGAGCCGAACTTCCAACTCAGGACACTAGCAAGTCAAGCCATTCTTCCCGTGGATCGGTCACAACCGATGATTTGCTCAATCGACTGCAAGCCGCAGTGCCCGCCGTTTGCCCACCTGGAGTAAGTAGGAGGTTCCCGCCCGCAGCGTCACTTCCTCATCGCGGACGACCTCCCCGTCGATGCGCACGGCGCCCTGCTTGATGAGCCGTCGGCCATCGGAATTCGATTCGACCAGATCGACGGCGTGCAACAACGCCGGCAGCCGGGCTGGCACCTCAGCCAGCGCCATGTGCAACTCGGCAAGCTCGGTCGAGTCGATGTCGCGCTTCTGGAACCGATCCTCGAAGGTTGCGCGAGCCGCCGCCGCCGCCTCTGCGCCGTGAAAACGCGCCGCCAACGTTTCGGCGAGATCCTTCTTCAGTTGCATCGGGTGAGCCTCTCCGGCCTCGATCGACCGCTCCATCGCCGGCACATCGCGACCGACCAACAGCTCCCAGTATCGCGCCATCATCGGGTCGGAGATCGACATGATCTTGCCGAAGATCTCGCTCGCCGGTTCGGCGACGCCGATGTGGTTGCCGAGCGATTTGCTCATCTTCTGCACTCCGTCGGTGCCTTCGAGTAGCGGCAGAACGACGACGACTTGTGGTTCCTGACCCGCCGACTTCTGCAGCTGCCGAGCCAACAAGAGGTTGAAGGTCTGGTCGGTGCCGCCGAGCTCGACATCGGCTCGCACTACCACCGAATCGTGCGCCTGCAAGAGAGGGTAGAGGAATTCGTGCACACCGATCGCCGTTCCCTCGCGGTAGCGCTTGGCGAAATCATCCCGCTCCAGCATCCGCGCCACCGTCGTTTCGGCGCCGAGGCGAACCATCGCCTGCGCATCGAGTTGGGACAGCCAGGTGCTGTTGTAGTGGATCTCCACGCGCTCGCGGTCGAGAACCTTGAACACCTGCTCGGTGTAGGTCTGCGCGGCGTTGCGCACCGCCTCTTCGCTCAGCTGCGGCCGCGTCGCCGAGCGACCGCTCGGGTCACCAATGCGGGCGGTGAAATCGCCGATGATCAGTACCGCCGTGTGTCCGAGGTCCTGCAGTTGGCGCAACTTGGTCAGCGGCACCGTGTGACCCAGATGAATGTCCGGCGCCGTCGGGTCGACGCCAAATTTGACTCGCAGCGACTTGCCCCTTTGCAGCTTCTCGCGCAGCTCCGGGCGCGGGATGACGTCGGCCACGCCTCGACAGATGATCCCGAGTTGATCTTCGACAGAGGTCACGAAACATACTCCTGGATACGCTCGACTGCCGTGGCTCGCCCGCTCTCGGCGTCGACGGTAACGACGGCCCCCTGCACGACGGCGCGTCCAGAAGCCGATTCGAATCGCGTCGGTCGCTGCGTCACGAAGCGGCGAATCGCCAGCTCGGGCTTTACGCCGATCACCGAATCAACCGGTCCGCACATACCGGCGTCGGAGAGAAAGCCGGTCCCCTGCGGCAGGATTCGATTGTCCGTCGTCTGCACATGCGTGTGGCTACCGATGACCGCGCTGACCCGCCCGTCGAGAAACCAACCCATGGCGCCTTTCTCCGACGTCGCGTCGCAATGCATATCGACGAAAACAACCGGGCACGCCCGGCGCAACTCCTCGACGATGCGTTCGCCCGCCTGGAACGGACAGTCGACCGTTGCCATGAAGACACGACCGATCAGGTTGACCACCGCGACGCGGGCGCCACTGTTGGAGGTGAACACCCCCCAACCCCGCCCCGGCGCGCCCGGGGGGAAGTTTGCCGGTCGCAACAAGGCGACCGCCGGTCGATCCAGATAGTCCTCGATCTCGCGCATCCGCCAGATGTGGTTGCCCGAGGTCAGGACGTCCACCCCGGCGCGCAGAAGCTCGTCACAACTCTTGGCGTCGACTCCGGCGCCATTGGCGACGTTCTCGCAGTTGGCGATGACGAAGTCGGCGCGCTCGCGTTCTATCAAGGACGGCAGAATACCTTGCAGCGCGCGGCGCCCAACCTTACCCACCACGTCACCGAAGAAGAGGATGATCATCTTGGATTGTTCCAGCGATTCCCTGTTCGACCCATATTCACTCTTGGATCCCTCTCACCCCACCCTCTTTTCGCGGGTGCGCAAACGCCTGGCGGGGGTTACTGCCCGCGGGCAGCCCGATGGTCGCGCGGCGAGATACGCCTTGGGAGCGGGTGGCGCCGCATCTCGCGGCCACCCGCCCCCAAGGTCAGCCGTCAACGAGCGTACTCCGAGGTACGCATCTCGCGGATCACCGTCACCTTGATCTGTCCTGGATAGGTCATCTCATCCTCGATCTTGCGCGCCACTTCGTGGGCCAACATCGCCGCGCGGTCGTCGCCGATGGCCTCGGGTTGAACGACGATGCGGATTTCCCGCCCCGCCTGCACCGCGAAACATTTCTGCACGCCGGCAAACGACAGACTGATGCGTTCGAGATCCTCGAGCCGGCGCACATAACTCTCGAGCATCTCACGTCTAGCTCCGGGCCGTGCCCCGGAAAGCGCGTCGGCGGCGTCGACCAGCGGCGCCAGGATCGTCTCTGCTTTGACCTCTTCGTGGTGCGCCGCAATAGCGTTGACTACCTTGGCCGACTCACCGTATTTGCGGGCGATATCGGCACCGATGATGGCGTGCGATCCGTCGACTTCGTGGGTCAGCGCCTTGCCGATGTCGTGCAGCAAGCCGGCGCGCCGAGCCTGTTTCACATTCAAGCCGAGTTCCGCTGCCATGGCACCGCAGATGAACGCACACTCCATCGAGTGGGTGAGCACGTTCTGCGCATAGCTGTATCGAAACTGCAGCATGCCGATCAGTTTGACGATCTCCGGATGAACGCCGTGGATACCGACCTCGAAAACCGCCTTCTGGCCGGCTTCCTTGATCGCTTCCTCAACCGCGTCCTCCGACTTGCGCACTACCTCCTCGATTCGCCCCGGGTGAATGCGGCCGTCGACGAGGAGGCGTTCGAGCGCCCGCTTGGCGATCTCGCGGCGAATCGGGTTGTGGCAGGAAATCACCACCGCCTCCGGCGTGTCATCGATGATCAAATCGACTCCGGTGGCCGCCTCGAGGGCGCGTATGTTCCGCCCCTCGCGACCGATGATTCGCCCCTTCATGTCGTCGCTCGGCAGGTGCACCACCGACACCGTGCGCTCGGCGACGAACTCACCGGCGAGGCGTTCGATGGCAATCGAGATCACCTTCTTCGCCTGCCGGTCCGCGTCTTCCTTGGCCTCTTGCTCGATTACCCGAATACGCTTGGCCGCCTCGTGCTTGGCCTCGTCGACCATCGACTGCACAAGTTGCTGCCGCGCCTCTTCTCGGCTCAAGCTTGCGGTGCGCTCGAGCTGCTGCCGCGTCTCGTCGATCAGCTGTTCGTATTCCCGCTTCGAACCCTCGACCTTCTCCTCTTGCTGCTTGACGCTCTCCTCGCGCCGTTTCGCATCGGCCTCTCGCTTTTCGAACTGTTCGTCCTTGCGCTGCAGTATCTCCTCGCGATCCGCCAACCTCTTTTCCAGGTTCTGCAGGTCACGGCGCAGTTCTTTGAGTTCGTCTTCCCCCTTCTGCACGGCCTGGACGGCCGCTTCGCGGCCCCGCAGCTCGGCCTCGCGTCGAATCGCCTCCGCTTCCTTCTTCGCCTCTTCCAGGACTCTCTGTTGCGTTTCTTCCGTGGCTCGTGCCTGGTCGGCCAGCTGCCGATTTCGCAGCTTGTCGATCGCCCAGGCGAGCACGAACGCCAAAAGGATGCTGCCGAGCAGCATCAGCGCGTATTCCATTGCGGTTCGTTCCCTCCTTTCTGGAGAGTTCCCAAGGTGTACCCGCCAACCAGGAAACGACGCGATCCTCCGTCACCACCACGTGCAACGGCACATCCCAATCGTCGACCGGCAGGCGATCCACTTTTTGAAACTCGTAAGCCAGGCCGACGCGCAAAGCCGTCTCAGGCCAATCTCGCGCCGCCCGGTCGTAGTACCCACCGCCGCGTCCAAGTCGGTTGCCGTGTCGATCCCAGGCTAGCAGCGGCATAAAGACGACACTGGCCGGTTGCACGTGCATCCTCTCGGAGCCCCGCGGTGTGGGGATATTCCAGCTTCCCGGAACGAGATCGCTCTCGCCGCGGAAAGGTGTGAAGGTCAGTGCATTCCCGGTCACCCGGGGCAATCCGACGGTAAGCCCGAGACGTATTGCCTGCTCGATCAGGGCACCGGTGGATACTTCGTTGTCGCTCGCCACGTAGGCGAAGACGCTGTCGCGCTGGCGCAGGAGATCGGCCTCGCAGATCCGCGCGAGGACCGCGCTCGCCGCGTTCGCCACGGCGCCACGGGACAGCGCTCGCCTGAGGCGGCGCTGCTGGCGGCGGATTGTCTCCTTGTCAGCCATCCCTCTCGCGATGCGGCGGGGACGGGCATTTGCGAATGTCGGCTGTACTCAGTGGTTGCGATGATATCGCCGCGGAATGGAACTCACCCTCTACCGCGACTTTTACCCTCTCGTCCGCTGGTTAATCTGAAGTTGCTCTCCCCTACCCGATATATCCCGACATGGAGATCGCGTATTATTTCACCGACTCCACGCATCATGCCCGCTCCGTGCTCTCCTCTCCGTCAGGGGTCAGTCGCGCCTCGTCGAGTAGATCGGTCAATCTGTCGACGACTCGCTCGACCTCTTCCTGCGATTCGCGCAGTTTCTGCCATTCGCTGGCGATATTCAATGCTGCCAACACAGCCCTGGTGTACATCGGCACGCTGCTGTCTCGCGAGCCGACCTGGCGCATCTTTTCGTCCACATGGGCGGCGATCAGGCGTAGGTGCCGCTCATCGTCATCCGAGGTGACTGTAAACTTCTGCCCGCAGATTTCGACTTCGACCGGCGCCGCCATCGTCGCCTCACATACCGATCTCGTCGAGTCGTGCCAGGATTCCGTCGACGCGATTCTTGATCTCAGAGCGCTCGCGCTCGATCTCCGCCAAACGGCCGGTCATCGACTCGATCATGCCACGCGCCTCTCCCAACTCCTGCCGGAGTCGGTCGCGCTCCTCGCCCAACGCCGCCTGTAACGACAACACGGTCTCAACCTTGGTTTCCAGAACCTTCAGACTGTCTAATGCCATAGAGCCTTATCTTCAAGAGTTACTTGACCCTAGCGCTGGGCTTCGGGGCAATCAAGAGGCAGAATCGGCGACGAGGGCATCGGCGAAAGAGGCGGCGTCGAACTCCGCCAGGTCCTCCACCCCCTCACCGAGGCCTACATAACGAATGGGCAAGCCGAGTTCCGCACAGATCGCCAGGGCGACACCGCCCTTGGCAGTGCCGTCGAGCTTGCTCAGGACGACGCCGTGGATGCCGAGAGCTTCGTCGAACACTCGCGCCTGGTTCAGCGCGTTTTGACCAGTGGTCGCATCGATTACGAGGAGAACCTCGTGCGGCGCGCCGGCGATCGCTCGCCCCACCGTGCGCGCGATCTTCTTCACCTCTTCCATCAGATTCGCCTTGACGTGCAGGCGGCCGGCGGTGTCGATGATGACCACGTCTGCGCCCCGCGCGAGGGCAGCCTTGGCACCGTCGAAGACCACCGCCGACGGATCGGCGCCGTGTTGATGGCGAACCAGATCGGCGCCTGTGCGTTCCGCCCAGCGCGCCAGCTGTTCGATCGCCGCGGCGCGAAAGGTATCACCGGCGACCATGATTACTTTGCGCCCTGCCGTCTGGAAGCGGTGCGCCAACTTGCCGATCGTCGTCGTCTTGCCGACGCCGTTGACGCCGACGACGAGAATGACCCGCGGGCCGTCGCTGGCTACGTCCTCACGGCGCGCCGCCGTCAACACTTCGCGGACGCCTTCGCGCACGATGGCGCGCAGTTCCGCCTCGCTGCCGGCGCCGCCGATTTGCTTGCGCCAGCGCGTCACCAAGGCCGTCGTCGCGGTCATGCCGACGTCGCAGGAAAGAAGTGTCTCTTCGGCTCGACTCAGCCATTCGTCGGCGCCGCCTGCGTCGGTCCAAGCCGACAGTAGTCGTCGTGCCAAGCCGCCGCGGGTCTTCGCCAGACCGGAGGACCAGCTGGCCGGGCGGCGCGCCACCGCCATTGACTCTGGCGTGGATGTAGATGGCGCCGATTCGGGGCTGAAGAGCCGGGCGATGACCCAGCCGGCAAACACCGCCCCGGTGATCGTCAACACCGCCGTCACCAGCGGATCCATGGTCAGCACCGAGACACCACCTGCTGATTAGGCCATCGATACCGAAACGAGCTTCGAAACTCCCGGCTCCTGCATGGTCACCCCGTACAGCACGTTGGCGGACTCCATGGTGCGCTTGTTATGGGTGATGAGGATGAACTGGGAGTGCTCGCTCATTTCCGCGACCATCTCGCTGAAGCGGCCGATGTTGGCGTCGTCGAGTGGCGCATCGACCTCGTCGAGAATGCAGAACGGGGTCGGATTGATGAGAAAGAGCGAGAAGATCAGGCTGACCGCAACCAGTGCCTTCTCGCCGCCCGACAGAAGGTTGACGCTGTCCAGCCGCTTGCCCGGAGGGCGAACGATGATGTCGACGCCCGACTCCAGCAGGTTGTTCTCGTCGGTCAGAACCAGCCGACCTTCGCCGCCGCGGAACAACCGTGGAAAGACCTTCTGGAACGTTTCATTGGCCTGGGCGAAGGTCTCGGCGAAGCGCGTGCGCGATGCCCGGTTGAGCTTCTGGATGGTCTTCTCCAAATCGGCCAACGATCGCTCGAGATCGTCGCGTTGGTTGGTGAGATAGGCGCTGCGCTCTTCGAGTTCGCGCAGCTCGTCGATGGCAGCCGGGTTGACGTCGCCCATCTTCGCCAGGCGTTGCCGCAGGTTCTCGACCTGTGCCGCCTCGTCGGCGATGACCGCAGGGTCCTCGACCGCGTCCTCCGCTTGCCTCGCCTCGATGTCGCAGTCGTATTTTTCGCGGATCGTCTCAGCGAGGTGCTCTTTGCGCAGGCGCGCCTCGGAATGCGCCAGCTCGACTTCCTGCAACTCCCGCCGCTGCCCGTCCAACGCCTCGCGCGCCGCGGTCGCTGCCGCAATCTTATCGCGCAGCGCACTGGCGCGCTCGTCGACCTCGGCAACCACGCCCTCCAGGTTGCCGCGAATCTCTCCCTGCCGGCGCTCCGCCTCCTGATCGCGCCGGCGCGCCTCTTCGATGTCGGCGGCCAGGCGATCGTGCTCGCGTGCGCACGCTTGCAGATCGCCGGCTAGCTGGCTCTGGCGGTTGCGCAACTCGAGTTGCTGTTGAACCAGCGACTCGAGGGCGGCGACGGCCGATTGCTTGCGCTCCCGCCGCTCGGCGACGCGAATCTTCATTGCCGTGACTTCGCCGCGTAGCACCTCGGTGCGTTGCGCCGACTCCTCGCGCAGTCGCCTCGTCTCTAGCGTTCGCTCTTCGAGATCGGCACTGCGTTGATCGAGACGGGCAACCTCTTGCCGCTGTTCGGCAAGCGAGTCGGTCACCGCCCTCGCTTCCTCGCTCAGGCTCTCTACTTCGTAGCGCAGCACTTCGCGCCGGCTCTTGTGCTCCGGGATCTCGTGCTCGATCCTCTCGATGTCCTTTTCCGCCGCGACGACCGCTACCGCCAGATCGTGGGCGCCTTCGCCGACCGAGCGAACTGCGTCTTCCGCTTCCTCGAGCTGGGCGCTCGCCGTCGCGTGCGCTGTGCGCAGTGCCTCCAGTTGGATCGCCGTCTCCTCGGCGCGCGCCTTGAGCGATTCGATCTCGCGTCGGCGCGCGAGGAGTTCTTCCTCGACAGGCCGGTCGCTGCCGCCGGTGATGACCCCAGACGGCTGCATGACATCACCGTCGGGCGTGACCAGGGTCACCCGACCGCCGTCCTGCTTCCAGGCGGAGACGGCGGTCATCAAATCGGGAACCACGACGACGTCGCCGAGCAGGGCTTCCGCCACCGAGCGGAACGACTCCTCGAATGTCACCAGTTCCAGCATTCGTTTGGAGGCGCCGTTCATCTGCGCCGCGCCGTGCTCGTATTGGCGCGGATGAAGTGGGATGAAACTGCCCCGCCCCTGTTCTTCGCGGCGCAATCGGTCGACGGCTCCGGCGCCCTCTTCCTCGCCCTGGACGATGACATACTGCAGTCGCTCACCGAGTACCGCCGCCGCGGCCCGTTCGTACTGTTGCGGAATATCGATCACATCGGCGACGACGCCGAGTACACCGGACTCCTGGCGCGGACTGCCTCCCATGATGGCGCGCACACCGCGCTCGAATCCCTCGTAGCGGGACTGGATCTGCACCAGGGTTTCGAGACGCGAACGCGCCTGCACCAGCTGACCCTCGAACTCGCTGATCTGCCGATCGAGGCGGCGGCGCTCCTCGGCGTGGCGCCGCACATCCTCGGCCCGCGACTCCTGCTCGGCGGTGGCTGTTGCCAGGCTATCGCGCAGCTGGCCGAGAATTTCGTGCGCTGCCGCCGCGCGACGGACCGCCTCGGCGATCCGCCCTTCCAAGGTGCCGTCTTCATCGCGCAAGCGCCCCACCTGACGGGCGATGTCCTCGCTGCGGTGTTGCAGGCTCGACTGCGCGTTGTGCGCCTGCGCCTGGCGCGCCACGTGTGAGACCAATTCGTTCTTGTCGGACTCGATGCGCGCTTCCAGCTCGGCCAAGGCATTCTGTGCCGCAGTCAGCTCGCGCTCGCCGGCGATCAGCTGCGCCTCGTCCTGTTGGAGGAAGTGAACCCATTCGTCGCGGTCGCGCTCGGTCGCCGCTAGGCGGGTGCCCATGTCCTGCTCGCTCTGCTGTGTTGCTTCGATGTCGCCGGTAAGGCGCTGGCGCCTGCGCGCGCGCTCATCGCGTTCACCGGCGAGGAGTTCGACGCGTTCACCGAGACTCTGCCGCTCCGATTCCAGCACCGCCAGGCTCTCGCGAAGCGCGCTCAGCCTCTGCTCGGCTTCCGCCCGCGCCGCCTCGGCACGCGCCCGATCCGCCTCGCCCGCCTGGACGCGCTCGAGCGTCTCGCTCTCACGCAGCCGCAGATCGCTCTTCCTCACTTCGAGCGCGGCGAGCTTCTCATTGAGTCCGCCCACCTGGCGGGCGACGACGCGCAGTTCGAGGTTGCGCAATTCGTCGCTCAACAGCCGGTGCGACTCGGCCTTCTTCGCCTGGCGCTCGATATAGCGCCGCTGCCGATCAATCTCCGAAAGTATGTCGGTGACGCGAGAGAGGTTCTCACGCGTGCGCTCCATCTTGCGCTCGGCCGCCAACTTGCGACTGCGGTACAGGGTGGTGCCGGCCGCCTCCTCGATGAACAGGCGGCGATCCTCCGGCTTGGCGTTGATCAGTTCGCTGACCCGCCCCTGTTCGATGATCGCATAGGCCTTCGAGCCGACGCCGGTGCCGAGGAACAGTTCGGTGATGTCCTTGAGCCGGCAGGAAATTTTGTTGATGAAATAGTCGGACTCGCCAGAGCGGTAGAAACGGCGCGTGATCATGACTTCGGAAAGGTCGCGGAATTGCGCCGGCAGGTCGGAAAGCTCGCGGTCGAGGTCACTGACGGCCCGTGCCGGCTCGGTGTTCTCGAAGATCAGGGACACCTCGGCCATACCGAGCGGCGCCTGCCGCTCATTGCCGTTGAAGACGACCGACTCCATGCTGTCGCCGCGCAGGTGCTTGGCGCTCTGTTCGCCGAGCACCCAGCGAATCGCGTCGACGATGTTCGACTTGCCGCATCCGTTGGGGCCGACGACACCGGTGATCCCGGAGGGAAATTCCAACACCGTCCGGGTCGGAAACGACTTGAAACCCACCAACTCTAGCTGTTTGAGCCGCATCCCCTCACCCACCAGATCAAGTGTACTCGATCCATTCAGACCACTATATACAGTACCCTATCCCACAGCCCCTGACGGCCTGTCAACGAGGCGGACAAATTTCCTCGGCACGGCCCGCAGGTCCTGCCGCGACGAGGGTCTGCGCCCGCCGCCGTCAGGGCTCGAGTTCGTTGTTCCAGTAAGCGACGTCGACGGTCGAGAGGAACGGCAACCACTCGCGATGGCCACGCAGGGAGAGGGCGTCGAGGATAAACGGCGTCCACTGCGGCCGCCGCGGCGGGGTGAGCAGCGTCATCGCGGCCTGTTTCGGCGTCCGCCCGCCCTTGCGGCGGTTGCAAGCCTGGCAGGAGCAGACGATGTTCTCCCAGGTCGAGCGCCCACCCTGAGAGCGCGGGATGATGTGGTCGAGGGTCAACTCCGGTCGGCTCAGCCGAATTCCGCAGTACTGGCAGGTATTGCGGTCGCGGGCGTAAACATTGAACCGATTGAAGCGGATCTGGCGCCGCGGCACGCGGTCGTAGGTCAATAGGAGAATCACCCGCGGTACCCTGATCGCGCCGCCAACGATGCCGACGGACTCCTCGCGGACCGCCACAGAAAGATCGCTCCAGGACTGGAAGTCGAAGGTCCGGTACTGATCGTCGACCGCCCGGGCAATACCCTGGTAGAGCAGGGAAAAGGCCCGCCGTACCGAGGTAACGTGTACCGGCAGGAAGTTTCGATTGAGCACCAACACTTTGGAGTTGATGACTCCCGGTACGGCGCTCATCGGCGGTCACTCTCCTGGGCTGTCCGGCCGGCGCTTGGCCGCCGAGCCGCCGTCCCGATCGGGTAATGGCAGGGTAGAATCCACGTCGCCGCCGACCTTAACGATCGCGCCAGGGGTATTCAAGGAACGCCGGAGGTCGGCGATTCTCCGCCTGTCGACGGCGCTGGAGCCGAGTCCTTGCTTGCCCTATGGGGCAGCTGTTTATTTTGAGTTGACCCGGCCCCGGCTTTGGTCGACTGTCGCGCATCGCTGCGGCCCTACCGGCTTGCGGCCGTGTCCCCCAACACCTACGATCCCGAGTTCACTGGAGGACTGCACTCCGATGCAATTGAACGAATCCGAGTACGAAGCCCTCCTCGCCCTCGTCGAGAAGCCGGGCCGCTATCTGGGCAACGAGAAGGGCGTCGTGCGCAAGGATCTGGCCGCGGTCGAGGTTCGTTTCGCGCTCGCCTTTCCCGAGGTCTACGAGATTGCCCAGTCGCACCCGGGACTGCAGATTCTCTACGACTTGCTGAACCGGCGGGAGGATGTCTACGCGGAACGCGTCTACGCGCCGTGGTTCGACATGGAAGCCCTTTTGCGCCAGCGCGATGTGCCGCTGGTATCGCTGGAGACCTACACGCCGCTGCACGAGTTCGACGTCGTCGGCTTCAGCCTGCAATACGAGCTCACCTATACGAATCTGTTGGCGATGTTGGACCTCGGCGGCGTGCCGCTGTTGGCCGCCGATAGGGGCGACGAGCATCCGTTGGTCATCGCCGGCGGCCCTTGTGCGTTCAACCCCGAGCCCCTCGCCGATTTTCTCGACGCCGTCCTCATCGGCGACGGCGAGGAGGCAATCCACGATATCTGCGACATCGCGGCGCGCCGTCGCACTTCGACTCGCCATCAACTGCTGCGCGATCTGGCCGACGTCAAAGGCATCTATGTACCGGCCTTCTACCGCGACAGCCGCAACGACAACGGTCGACTGGTCTCGGTGAGCGCCGTCGAACCCGACCAACCAGAGGCGGTCGGCAAGCGCGTCCTCAAGGATCTCGATTCGGTGCCCATTGCGCAGACCCACATAGTGCCGAATCTGCGCGTCGTACACGGCCGGCCGAGCCTCGAGGTGATGCGCGGCTGCGTCAAGGGATGCCGCTTCTGCCAGGCGGGCTACATCTATCGCCCGCTGCGCGAGCGCGATCCGCAACGTGTCCTCGACAGCGCCCGCGCCGCCGTCGCCGCCACGGGTACGCAGGAATTGTCGCTGCTCAGTTTGAGTACCGGCGATTACAGTTGCGTCAACCCGGTCATTACCGAGCTGATGAACCTCTACGCCTCGGAGCGCGTCGCCGTGTCGTTGCCGTCGACCCGCGTCGACGCCCTGGCGCCGTCCCTGCTCGAGCAGATCAAACGTGTGCGCAAGACCGGTTTCACCCTGGCTCCGGAGGCCGGCACGCAACGGCTGCGCGACATCATCCAAAAAGAATACAGCGAGGACGAACTGGTCGATGCGGCGCGCCAGATCTTCGGGCTCGGTTGGCGCGCGCTCAAGCTCTACTTCATGATCGGCCTACCCGGGGAAACCGAAGAGGATCTGCGCGGCATCGCCGCCCTTGCCGCCCGTGTTGCCGCCGAAGGCGGTCGCGGCGTCGAAGTCACGGCGAGCATTTCGACCTTCGTCCCCAAACCGCACACACCCTTCCAGTGGTCGGCGCAGATCGATATCGGCGAAACCGAAGCGCGACAGAAACTAGTGCGCGCGGAATTGGCGAAGCGACGCATTCGCTTCAAGTGGCACGACGCCCGCACCTCCTATCTCGAAGGGGTCATTTCCCGAGGCGGGCGTGAGATTGGAAAGCTGATCCGCCGCGCCTACGAACTCGGCTGCCGCTTCGATGGCTGGACCGAGCACTGTCGCTTCGATCTCTGGGAACGCGCAATGCAGGAGACCGCAATCGATCCCACCGACCAGCTGCGCCGACGGCTCCTCGACGAGCCGCTGCCGTGGGACCACATCGACAGCGGAGTCACCAAGAAGTTCCTGCAGCGAGAGCTCGCGCTGGCCGTCGAAGGCCGTCTCACGCCGGATTGCAGCATCGAACGCTGCACCTATTGCGGCGCCTGCGATTTCAAGGAAATCCGCAACATCACCTACCACTTGCGCGGTGCCAAGGGCAGCGTGCATCGCGGCGAGGTAGTCGACCATTGGGCCAGCGGCATCGTCGAAAGCGACAACATCCCCGGCGGATGGGAACCGCGCGGATGGCACAAGTTGCACACGCCCGGATTCGCCGCGGCGCCGGCCGCCGCGAAACCGCTGGGGAACCCGGCCGCCAACGGCAACGGTAAGCCTTCCCCAGCGGCCGCGAATTCGACAGACCAACAGGGCCTTGGCAATGCCGAGGAATGGCTGTCGGCGTCGTCCGAGGCGCTCTCCGCGACGCCGCCGCCGAGCACGCCGCCGGTGATGCGGGTTCGCATCGATTACTCCAAGACGGGTCGTTCGCGCTTCATCAGTCATTTGGAGATGATCGAAGTTCTCGCCGGGGCGCTGCGCCGGGCCGAGATCCCCGTCGCCTTCTCCGGGGGATTCCACCCGCAGCCGCGCATGCGTTTCAGCCCCGGCCTGCCGGTCGGTGCCGAAAGCGATTGCGAGGTTCTCGACATCGACCTCGCCGCACCGCGCGAGGCCGGCGAATTGGCCGCCGCGCTGGGGC
>JBGTMF010000566.1:0-12875 GCA_041743795.1 Thermodesulfobacteriota bacterium
GCCGCCGGGCGCGGGCTCGATTCTGCTCCGTCCCGGCCCGCGGCCGGGCGAAGCGTATGTCACTCTCAACGTCGCAAAGCCGACCGACCAGCCATACACGCCGCTGGACGAAACGGCGCTGGCCGAGCTGACGGCGCGCGCCCGCGACAATGCGGAGGCACTGGTCGCCTATCTGCGCCACCAGCGCGCCGGCTTTGCCGATTGCACCGTCGTAGAGTGGCCGCGTCGCATCGGCGTGCGCGAGACGAGACGGATCGTCGGCGTCGAGACGATGGTCGCGGAGGACATCGTCTCGGGCAGGCGGCGCGCCGATGAGGTGGCACTGTCGACCTGGCCGATCGAGCTGTGGCACGACCACAAGGGCGCGCGCTACGTCTATCCCGAGGCGCCGAGCTCGATACCGCTCGGTGCGCTTGTCAGTCGGAGCAATCCGCGCCTCGGTATGGCAGGTCGCTGCCTGTCGGCCAGTCACGAAGCGCTCGGCGCGCTGCGCGTCATCGGCACCGCCATGGCCACCGGGGAGGCGATCGGCCGCGCCGCCGCTCTTGCCGCCGCTCGCAACGGCACGCTGGTCGACGTATCGCCGGCCGAAGTCACAAGTGGGCTGCCGGCGAGCGCCTAGTAGCAGCAGCCGTCGTGTTTCTCGAGGCGCGGGCGTCCGGGAGGCTTGCTCGGCGCGACCTTGTGTCCCATCCTTGCCCGATGTCAGCGCCGAAACGGTCGCGCCGCGAGATCGCGCGGGCGCGGGAGAAGCTCCTGCGCGAGTTGGAGCACCTCGCATCACTCGAGCCCGGCGGCGCACCGGAAAGGCCGATCGTCGTCGACTCGCCGGTAATCGTCGACCTGCGCGCCGCGGCGCAGCCGTGTCCGCTATGTGAAGGCTCGCTCAAGCTCGAGGAACACGCGGCCACCGAGATCGACGGCAACCGCCTGCGCGTCGCGACTCTTGCATGCACGAGCTGCGGCGTGCGCCGCAAACGTTACTTCCGCCTAGGCGGCCCGACTCTCCATTGACGATCCCCAAATACTCTCCCCGATAAATTCGGTGACGTATTACTTCCTCTCCCGGCTGGGAGAGGATCGAGGTGAGGGGGATTGAACGCCGAAGGCTCGCGATTTGTTCGGCTGCGCCGCTCATCTCATCCCCCTCATCCTGACCTTCTCCCAGCCGGGAGAAGGAACTCTGCAACGGTGGGCAGTACTAAGGTGATCGCAGGTCACTTGACGGTTGGCCGCGCGGCGCGCAGTTGTTTTCGCACGTGAATATCGTCGAAGAGATACGCGCGCGCGCGTCCGAGCATCCTCGGCACGCGGCGATCGTGGTCGCGCGACAAGCGGACGGCGATGTCGAATCGATCTCCTATGCCGAGCTGGTCGCGGCCCTGGAAAATGACGCGGTGCTGATTCGCGCGGCGATCGATGGCCCCGGGCGGCGGATCGGTTTGCTTGCGCCGCAGGGGCCGGGCTTCGTCGCAGCGGCGCTTGGGATTCTCGATGCCGGCTGCTGCCTGGTGCCGATCCCGACCGACCAAACCGAGAGCGCCCTGCGCGAGTTCATCCGCCGCTCGCAACTGCACGCGCTGGTCCGCACCGACCCGGAGGTATCTGTCGAGGTGCTCTCCGGCGCGCCGGCGCCGGACGAACGGTTCGTCGCCCTCGACCCCGCCTACCTGCGCTTCACCTCCGGCACCACCAACGAGCGCAAGGGCGTGGTGATATCCCATGCGCGAATCATCGAACGATTGAAGGCCGCCAACCGCGGCATGGAGATCCGCGCCGACGACCGCATTCTGTGGCTGTTGCCGATGGCGCACCACTTTGTCGTCTCGATCCTTCTCTACCTGCGCAACGGCGCGACCATTCTGCTGCCGGCCAACTCGCTGGCCCATTCGGTGCTCGATCTAGCCGCGCGCGCCGAGCCCACAGTGTTCTACGCGTCGCCATACCACTACGGGCTGCTCGCCAAAGACGTTTCGCAGAGACAGCTCGGACAAGTTCGACTCGCCGTATCGACCGCCGAAGGACTGCGGGCCGAAACGGCGTTGCTCTTTCGCGAGCGCCACGACCTCGACCTGGTGCAGGCCCTGGGAATCATTGAGGTCGGCCTGCCGGTGATGAATCTGGCGAGCGCCGCGAGCAAACCCACCGCGCTCGGTCGGCCGCTGCCGGACTACGACGTATGGTTGCGCGGCGATGACGGCCTGCCCATCGCCGCCAGCGGCTCAGCCGAACGCTGCGGCGAGGTGTGTATCCGCGGCCCCGGCATGTTCGACGCCTACCTCGACCCGTGGACACCGTCGCCGTCCGTTCTCGAGCCGGACGGATTTCGCACTGGAGACCAGGGTTGGTTCGACACCGACGGCGACCTCCACCTGGTTGGCCGCCGCGCCAATCGCATCAACATGGCCGGGATGAAGTTCTTCAGCGAGGAAGTCGAGGCCGTGCTCGATCGCCACCCAGCCATCCAGCGCAGCCGCGTCTACGCCCGCGACCACCCGCACCTCGGTCAGATCCCAGTGGCCGAGGTCGTGCTGCAGCCCGGCAGTGACGAACCCGCCACCAAGGCGTTGTCCGCATTCTGCAAGGAGCAGCTGGCAGCGTACAAGGTTCCCCGCCAGTTCAACGTCGTCGAATCAATTCCGATGACCGCCACCGGCAAGGTGCGCCGTCACTGAGATTCCTCGTCCACCTTCGCTCGACGAGCTACGCAAAACAGGAAAGGTCTGAATGATCCGGGGTCGCGCCGATGGCGCCGCCAGTCAGTGTGGAACGACCGGCTACCCCTTCGTGTCTTCGTGCACGCCCATAGAAGTACTTGCGTCCGAGCACGGGCGGGCATTCTTTGAAACACGAAGGCACGAAGGCACGAAGTCACAAAGGGGTGGCTGCAAACGGCTGGAATTAAGCAGTCTTCGAGTGGCTGTCCCGCAGATTTCCGGACGCTCAGATCCAGCGGCGGACGCGGCATTGGTAGTCCCGATAGGCCTCGCCGAACTTCCGCTCGAGGTACGCCTCCTCATGTACGATCGCGAGTCGCTGCAAGAGGACACCGCATACCGGGGTGAGCAGGAGGAGCCAGAGGTTCCAGAACGCGATCGAGAGCCCGAGGCAGACGAGGACCATCTGGAGATACATCGGATTGCGCGAAATTCGAAACGGCCCGCGCTCGAGGATCCGCGTCGTCGGTGTCCTCGGATCCTCATTCTGGCCGCTCGCGCGCATCAGGACAAAGGACCACAACCCGAGGCCCAGGATCGCTCCGGCCACGATGAGTCCGCCGATCCACGATCGCATCGGCGCGCGGAGTTCGAATCCGACGTCCAGCGGGAAGAGAAATTGGAGCACCGCTCCGAGGATGACGATGCCGAGCGGAATCAGCGGGGGCAAAACCCGAATGGCTGCGGCGTCCTTTTGTTCATCCATGGATGGTCTCCTCTCCTGGAATTCCGTAGTGTCTTCACTTTTCCGCCTCCCCAGGTACGCCCGTCACCGCGGCGGCCAAGATGGCGTCACGTCGACCCGCGCGAAGCTCATTCTCGACCACGGCCCTGCGGATGAACAGGTGTAGGCGGATCTGTCGCCGCGCACGTTCGAGTTGGACATTGTCGGACTATTGCACTGCGCCTCCCAGGAGAGAATTCCTGGGCCGAACGTGTCTCGTGGTTTGACGGCCGGTTGAAAAACCAGGTTGCGCTGTCCCCTCGGCTGGACTTCATCGTGGCAGGATTGCGCACGGCATCCGCTCGGCTTGCAGACGTGTAACGACCGCTCCAGACCTCACCCCATCGGCGTTGACTTCACAGTTGCGGAGCGAAATTTGCTTGTGCACTCCGTGTTCGGAAAAACCTGCACCGCTGGGGAGACAGATGATGGCCGGATCCAAGAGAACCATAACTCTACTCTGTGGGGTTCTGGCGGTACTGCTCGCCGGTTCCGCCGCTGCCGTGGAGGATGAGTTCGCCGGACCGGCCTTCCTTGTCCGCAACATCGACGACGGGGCCGACCCAAAAGAAAGCTCCCGCCCGCGCGATTTCGTCGTCGCGGGGGATCTCGTCTTCTTCACCGCCGACGACGGCGAACACGGCCGCGAGCTCTGGCGCACCGACGGCACCCCGGGCGGCACCGTCTTGTTGCGAGACAGCGTTCCGGGCGTGGACGACGGAGTCTATGGCGCCCCCGTGCCGTACGGGAACCTCGTCGCCTTTCGCGTCTTCGGCGGCTCGTTGTGGCTGAGCGACGGCACCGCCGACGGCACGTTCGCGCTGCTGGAACAGCCTCCCGGATCCCTGGGACGGTCTCCCGTATCCATAGCCACTATCGGCGAACGGCTCTTCTTCGTCACCGAGGAGTGGAAGCCTGATACGCGGCTCGAGTACGTGATGTGGACCAGCGACGGCACCCTCGATGGCACGGTCCCTCTGCGCAGGTTCGAGGGAACGGATTGCCTCGAAAGTTTTAAATTGTACGCGGCAAGCGACCGGCTCTACGCCGTCATCTCGTCCGAATACACAGGGTGCGCGAAAATCTGGGCCGCCGACGCGCGTTCGTTGGTGGACACCGGCGAGGGGATCCAATCGGCAACGCCAATCGAGTTACCGCTCGTCGTGTTTCCCGATGTGGAAAGGGCCGTCGCGGGAGACATCTTGTTGTTCGTCGCCACCGATACGGAGTACGCGACCGGCTTGTGGCGCAGCGACGGCACGGCGGCGGGCACCTTCCCGCTGCTACAGGGCGCTGGCACACGAGGCCCGGTTTACCGCGACGACCGTTTTGTGCCTCACTTCACGCAAGACGGCCAACGCGTGTTCTTCATCGGCACGGATGGCGTTCACGGCATGGAGCCCTGGGTCACCGACGGGACGATCGACGGGACGCGCATGGTAGCGGACGTCGTCGCCGGCTCCGCCGGCGTCTATCCATGCGCTTCCATATGGGAATGGGAGTGCGAGCGCGAATCGGGGATCTTTAGCCCACGGGTTAGTCTGATCCCGCGCGAGAACGATCTCATGATAGGACGAGCCTACTACAGCGAAGGAATCGGCAACGTATCCGACCTATGGTTAAGCGACGGCACCGCCGCCGGCACGCGGCGAATCGAGGACGCCGTTCCCGGTTCGTATTTCACTTCCCCAGACTTTGCCGGCCAGGATCAGTCCCTCCTGTTTCAAGCGCAGCAGGGCGACGATCGCGCGATTTGGTACGGCGACGGTACGCTCACCGGCAGCAGGCGCGTCGCCGCGGTCGCTGCCTCCAGCATTGTCGATGTGGCGAACGGCTTCATCTTTATCGGTTGGGACCCCGAGGGCATCAAGGCCGAACCGTGGTGGAGTGACGGGACGCCCGAAGGCACCTACCTGTTGCGCGACATTCGCCGCGGCGACGCGTCGTCGACGCCGCGCGATCTCACGGAGCTGAACGGCATCCTGCTCTTCTCGGCCACCACCGCCGAGCACGGCCGAGAGTTGTGGCGCAGCGACGCAACCGGCGACGGGACCACCCTGGTGACCGACATCTGGCCTGGGCCGGACGGCGCCACCGTCGCCGAAATCACCCGTCTCGGCGACGTCGTTTTGTTTTCCGCCGACGACGGCGTCCACGGCACCGAGCTATGGTCGAGCGACGGCACCGCTGCCGGCACCGCCATGGTGCGCGACATCCTGCCTGGCGCCGCGGGTGCGCACCCGAATAGACTCGCTGTAGTCGACGGCCTGCTCTATTTCTACGCCAACGACGGCGTCCACGGCGTCGAGCTGTGGTCGAGCGATGGCACGTCGGCCGGCACGCGCCTCGTCGCCGACGTCAATCCCCACGGCGACGGCGGCGAGAGGATCGGCGATGCCATCGACCGGGGCGCACAAGATCGCTACATCGCTGGGCTCGACGGGACCGTCTACTTCGTCGCCGACGACGGAACCCACGGCGCCGAGCTGTGGCGCAGCGACGGCCCCGGCACGGCGGATCTCGTCGCAGACATTCGCTCGGGTGCGGCATCCAGCTGGCCACATTCGCTGGTCGCCGCGAGCGGCGCGATCTACTTCAATGTCAGACACAACGACCTCGGCGACGGGTTCAACCGCCTGTGGCGCAGCGACGGCAGCGAGTCCGGGACCGGCCCCGCAATGGCGCCGCCGTTCGAGGTCGGCACGGTCGCGTACCGAATCGACGAGTCGGTCGTGTTCCTCTCCCGATCGCCAGACGGCGAGCACATCACGACTGTCGACCTGTTCGGTCGAACGACGTCGACGGCTCTCCCCGACTTCTCCTGGCTCCAGCGACCGATCGGCGCGGCAAACTCGATCTTCCTCGCCAGTACTAAGGGACTCTGGCGCAGCGACGTCGGCGTTCTCGAACTATTCGATTATCACGTGGGTCGTTACGCCACTTTCAGCGAGGTCGGCGGAAAGCTCGTCATCGCCGTGCACGGTCGGGGCTGGGGCGACGAGTTGGAGGAGATCTGGACCAGCGATGGCACGCCATACGGCACGGTTCGCCTGCAGTACCTGCGTCGCCCGAAGCACACCTACTACGACTACGGGAACCCGCCGCAGAACGAGTTCGTCGCCGCCGGACATCACGTCTTCTTCTCCGCCGACGCCGGCGACACCGGGCGCGAGCTTTGGGCGTTACCGCTGAGCGCGTTGCCCGACGTTCAGCCGCTCGCGACACCGACCGCGACCTATCCCGTCACGGCGTCCGGTGCCAGCGCGGCCAGCAGCCAGGGGAAGGCGATCGAGATCGGCGCGCGCGACGGATCCATCACGGTCGTCCGCCGCGCCGCCTCCAACCTGGACCCCGCCACGTCGTCGTCGGGCTCGTGTGCCATCGAGCCACAACCCAGCAGCGACGTAGCCCCCGTCGCCGCCGCGCTGCTCGCGTTCATCATCGCGCGCCGCGGCCGGCGATGGCGGTCGAGCTCGCTGCGCGTTCGTCCAGAGATTGCAGAATTTCTACCTCATCCGCCCCAGTGTGACCCTCGGCAGACACAAAGGGATGGCCGGAGTTCCGGCTACCTTGCGTTGCTACATTGAGTCGAGTCGCTTGCGTAGCTCGGGAAGCGATCGGGTGACGATCTCCCAGACGATTGCGAGGTCCACACCTGCGTAGTCGTGGACGATGCGGTTTCGGAGTCCCGCCATCTGGGCCCACGGAACCGCGGGGTGAAGTTCCCTGAAATCCTCTGGCATGCGGCGCGACACCTCCCCAATTATCTCCAAATTACGAATCACCGCATCGGTGGTCTTCTCATCGGCGAGGAAGGCGTTGAGGTCCAACCCGGCCACGTAGCGACCAATTCTCGCGAGAGAATCACGGATGTCCGCTACCAGGAGAGCCGGATCGCGCTCAGACATCGATCAAATCGCGCTCGATCCGCCGCCAAAGGAGTGGCTTCACTGCACGCCGCGAAACCAGGTCGACTTGGCGACCGAGCAAGGCCTCGAGTCGTTCGGCGAGGGTTACGAAGCGCAGCCCGATCGACGGATCGACGTCGACGAGAATATCGATGTCGCTGTCTTCGCGCGCGTCGCCGCGAGCAACCGAGCCGAACAGCGCAATACGGTGGAGCGGAAACTCCATTTCCAGGTTCGGCCTCTGCTCACGCAGGCACGCTAGCACCTGCTCTCGCGTCGGGGTCATGGTCGCAGATGATACGCGTCTGAGTTCGGCGTTTCCAGAGGAGTTCGCAACGTCCAGCCCACTTACAGTGGGCAGTACTAAGGTCTCAAGAACGTCCACGTTGCCCCTATTCCAAATAGGCTGGATATCGTTTCAGCAATCTCCGCACCCGGTGCTTTAGCTCCACGGTCAATCTAGGGGGCGATGCGGCTACGCGATAATTTTCCGAAACGTAGGTTTCAGGATAATCAAGTAAAGCGTTCGCTTGTTTCAAATTCTTGTCGTCCTCCAGGTGTTTCTGCAGGGAATCAGCGATACGCCTGCGCTCCAACGTCACAATATGCGGTTGAGCGAAACCTCGGGAAGGTTTCTCCGTTTGGTTGTCACCGGTTACCCTGTGGTTGGCATGAAATCGTTCCAGAGCCGTCAAATCGCAGGGCAGGCTCCAAGCCGAACATATACGTGGCAGTTCGACTTCGGGCCGGCGGCAAAAGCTCTCGTACTTGAAAATGGGGATGCGCAAATCGAGAAGGGCCTGCACATAAGGTAAATAGTGCCGGGAGAAGTATGGTGGGCAATCGCGGGAAATCCAAACATCGATGGCATCTCGGACAAAGCCGATGCATTCCGTTTCGAAATGCTCAGAGAGTTGGTGCACGGTTTCGAACCGCCCAGCAGGACTGAAATTGTTGGTACTGTTGGGCATGAAGTCGAATGCTGAGACATCTCGTACAATCAGTGTCTTACCTTGGTCGGCACACCACTGTTGTACAAATCCGATCTTCTCTGGAAACGAGTTCCCCTCTACTTCCACCCCGTACCATTCCCTCATTTGAAAATTTATGTCGGTATGAGGCGCATGGTTCTGCTTGGGGTTGACCTCCGAAAGAAGTACCACCCCCGGCAGGGACCCCAACACCCTGGACAGAAGCGTTCCTCCTGAACGGGAATAGTTGACCAGAATCCTTACCGAAGATTGCTGCATACCGATGGGTTTTCCCCGCGATCAGGTGCACCGCCTCAACGTGCGCGGGGTTGCGCACGTTATCCAGGCATTCGTGCCGCGCATGATGGCGGCCGCGCTATCTGCGTGGTCGGATCTGTCGCGGCGCACGTTCAAGTTGGACATTGTCGGACTATTGCACTGCGCCTCCCAGGAGAGAATTCCTGGGCGAGCGAGTCTCGTGGTTTGACGGCCGGTTGAAAAAACCAGGTTGCGCTGTCCCCTCGGCTGGACTTCGCCGTGGCAGGATTGCGCGAGGCATCAGCTGGCATTGCGGACGTGCAAGGTGTGCTTCCGACCTCACCTTATTCAGCGTTGACTTCAGAGGTGCGGAGCGAAATTTGCTTTTGCACTCCGCGTTGGGAAAAACCTGCACCGCCGGGGAGTGTGCGCCCCTCCAATAAACACAGATTCCTTCGGCTGCGCTCGCTCGACGCCCACACCGGCGGCGAAGCCCAGTGGCACGAACGCTCAGTCGGCGCTTCAAGAAACCTCCAAAAATAGGCCCTCCTTCGCCCCTTGAGCCTCCTCGGACACGTAGGCTGAGGCTGGTAAGAACGAACGTGGCGGCGAGCAGCCGCCACCCGGAGAGGGCGAAGAAAGACAAGGTGCTCCAGGTCGCCTGCCAGGTGCAATTCCTTAGTCTGCAGCTCATTTCACGGGCTTTGCAGCGAGCGGGTACTGGGCTAGAGTTCTGGGATGGCGTCCGGGGATCCGACAGAACTCATCGAACAAGCAATGGCGCTGCCGCCTGCTGCGCGGTTAGCGCTCGCAGATCGACTTATCGACAGCGTCGAAGAGTCGAGCGACCCTGAGTGGAAGACGGCATGGGCGGCTGAACTGGCCCGGCGCATCGAAGAGTACGAGACCGGCAAAGTGAAGGCCATTCCCGCATCGGAAGCGCTGGCGCGGATACGAGCAAGGCACGCCAAACCGTGAAGCCGGTTGAGCTTCTGCCAGCTGCAGAAGCCGAGTTGGATGCCGCAGTGGAGTGGTACGAAGAGCGCGCCGCGGGGTTCGGTCTGGCGCTTGCCGATTCTGTGGAGCGGCTATTGGCGTTGATTCCGGAGCAGCCGAACCAATATCCACGCTGGGAGGGTGACGAGCGGTATCGGAAAGCGAATGTCTCGCGATTTCCGTATCTGGTCTTTTACAAGGAGTTGGACGGTGTCGTACTGGTCGTAGCCGTGGCCCATGGACGACGGAAACCAGGCTACTGGACGAATCGACGACGAAAACCTGGTGCTGTGGGCCAGTAAGAACGTTCGCTGTGATCTGACTCAGTTCCATAAATCCCGGCTGGACACAGCGTCGGGAATTGCATCATGTCTCCGGACAATTGCGGATCGTGGCATAGCCCCGAAGGGGCGGCCATCCACCAGCCCAGGGCATCGCCCTGGGTCGAAGCCACCGCGGGAAAACTAGCCCTGAAGGGGCGTAAGCCAATGCCTGCATGGCCCAGGACCTCACCTGTGTCTTGCTACATCTCGTTTTCAACACCAAGTACCGTGACGATTTCATCGGTACGATATTTCCACCGACGAATGGTAAGGCGCCGTAGTCGAATAACCTGCCCAAAGATCGCGTCCAGATTTGGGTCAGATGCGAACGGTCCGGAAGGAGCGAACTATAGGCGTAGTCAGGCACTACGTCGAGGATTGCAACTGAAGACCGTTCGAAAATGGCTGGAAGAAGGGGTGCGAGACTGGGCAGGTTATTCGACGACTGCGCCTAAATAAGGGCCTGAGGGGGCAATGTATGCCGCCCTTTCAGGGCTCGGGGAGGCGGATGCTGGCGAATACCCAGGGCGTTGCCCTGGGCTGATGGATTTTGCCCCTTCGGGGCGTTGGGTGGACGCCTGCACTCATTTGGATCTTTGCACCACGATGATCGCTCACTGTGTCTAGCCGGCATTTGTGGGTAAAAGTCAGTCGCTGTGATCTCGACCTCTCTCGTAAGTTGTTCGAAGGCAGATCCGACTCATTTCGCTTGCTACAAACGACCGGAATTGAGCAGTCTTCGAGTGGCTGTCCTGCGGATTCCCTTCGCGGTTCTTCTCGTCCCTGCGATGCTGCTGTTGTGGAGGCGCCGGGTCGCCTGACACGTCGCCCTCTTCGCTTAGTTCCCATGCAGCGCCGCGCCGCGCGGCTACATTCCGGGAATGACCTCGGTTGGGTTTTTGCCGGCGGCCAGTTTCGCTGCACGGCTGGTGAGCTGAGCTTCCATCTGCTCGCGCCCGAGCATGATGACAAAGTCGCCGTTCTTGATGCCGGCGACGGCGTGTTGCGCCAAGTCGTCGAGATCCTGCACGGGCAGTTCGATGCCGAAGTTCTTCATGGTTTGCAGGAACTCGTCGATGGTGGTCTCCGAGCCCTCGGGAACCGGCGTTTCGCGCGCCAACTCGCGCGGCCGGTTGCGGCGCGTTGTCCAGATACCGGTGGGGAGCAGGCCGCCCGACGGATAGAAGATCGCGGCGCGCAACTTCGTCAGTCTTGTGTTTTGAGCCAGCGTCGTTGGAGTAATTGACAACACCCGGAGCCGTTGGCATCCTCTCCAGAATGCGGGCCGTTGCACTGATGCAGCGCCGTGTCGTGCTGGCGCCCGACGAGTTCGTCGAAGTGAACATCTGGCGTGTGCCACGACCGGTACCGCCGTCAAAGCATACGTTCAAGTATCGGCTCGCCTATGTAGTCGCAGGTCTATGCGTGCTGCGGTACGACAATGAACGAGGCAAAGGTGACCATCGGCACCTCGGGACGGTGAACACTCCATATGTCTTCTCGTCGCCGAAGCAGCTCATGGCCGATTTCAATACAGACATCGCGAGGTGGAATCATGAACACAGTCGTTCTTGAGGTGCGATCCCTGGAGGACACTCTCGCCGCTGCGACGCGAGTGATGGAGACGCGGCGTGGCGAACGCGAGGCACGTATCGCCTTCGCCACACCCGAGTTGCTTTGGCAAGTCCTGACCGCCAAACGGTGGGAGCTGCTCAAGGTACTGTGTGGCGCTGGCCGGGTGTCCATCCGCGAGGCGGCTCGGCGCGTCGGCCGCGACGTCAAGGCCGTACACGCCGACGTCAAGGCGTTGCTAGACGCCGGCATACTCAACCGGACGACCGACGGTGGCATCGAGTTTCCGTTTCAAGCGGTCAAGGTCGAGTTTGTCCTGCAGGCTGCCTAAGTACTCTCCACCAAAAATTCGGTGACGTATTCCTTCCTCTCCCGGCTGGGGGGCGAGGGGGTTGAATGCCGCCGGAGGCTTCCGATTTGTTCGGCTGCGCCGCTCGTCTCATCCCCCCTCATCCTGACCTTCTCCCAGCCGAGACTGTCAATTTTCTCCGAATCGAGGCTTCGACAAGCTCAGCCTGAGCGGCTGGAGGGTTGTTTTCAAAGAACTTTCTCCGCTCACTCTGAGCTTGTCGAAGGGTGTTTCCACATTTATCGACAGTCTCAGCCGGGAGAAGGAACCATGCCATTCGTCACAGGATTTACGGTGGGCAGTACTACGCAAGCGTCGTTGTCGTCGACCACGTGAGGCGCCCAACGGGAACCATACAAGTGGTGACGCGAGGTGCGCATGTATTCTTTTCATCACGCTACCGCTGCCGCGAATGCGGCGAATAGGTCGCCGGGGAGCGGATATTGTAGTTGCCAGATAATCGCCATCGGTTGCTCACCTTCGTGGCGGACGTACTTCGCGGGACCCAGGAACCAAAAAGATCGTTCGTCTTGGCGCTCACGGGCGAAGAGCATGATCGATGATCCACTCCCTTCGTGGCTTTGGTAGCGCAGGCCGGTTTCACTGTCGGCACGGGTTGCTGCCTGGCTCTCCCAGTGGATCAGGGTTTGGCTGATCGCGTAGTCGCGATAGCGCGTGGTCGGGGAAAACTGGCCGCTGGTCTTGTCGAGGGTGAACGCCAACAGGTCGGCACGCTCGTCAGCGGCCCAGTAGACTCCTGTTTGCCAAGGCGGGACTTTCGCGCGCGGCTGCGGGCAGAAGGCCGCGAGCACTTCGAGGCGCGAGTAGCGGGCGTGAACCTGCAAGGGCACGTCGGGATGCGCCGGCAGAGCCGCGTGCCGGTGGTCGATCCGATCCGCCAGCAGCTCGAACAGTTCCAGCAACTCGTCGCGCACCTGTGGGTGTTGCCACAGCAGCGCGAGGCCGTCGTCGAGCGAGGTCTCCTTCGTCACGACCTGGTTGCACAGCGCGGCGACGAGCATGCGCGCCAGACGGGATTGCCGCGACGTCGCGGCGC
>JBGTMF010000567.1:0-16222 GCA_041743795.1 Thermodesulfobacteriota bacterium
CGACGCACTGCTGGCAACGGTGCAGATGCCTGCCGGCGTACCGGTGGCGACGGTGGCGGTCGGCGGGGCGGAGAACGCGGGCCTCCTCGCCGCGCAGATCCTGGCGGTCTCCGACGCACGCCTGGCGGGTGCGCTGAAGCGATTCAAGGCGACGATGGCGAAGAAGGTGGCGGCCAAGAACGCCAAGCTGCAGGAACAGTTGTGATGCGAGAACGAAGCCGGCGGCGAAGCTTCTCGATACTCGACTGCTGCTGCCGCGAGGAGGGGCGAGGATGATCACCACACGCCCGTTTCGCGCACTGCACTACGACCCGTCGGTCGTCGACATGAATACAGTACTGGCACCGCCGTACGACGTCATCGACGATACGGAACGCGATGAGCTCTACGCGCGCAGCGACTATAACGCCGTGCGCCTGATTCTCAGCAAGGAGGAAGATCGCTACGCCGCGGCCGGACGCGACCTCGCCGCCTGGCGCGAGAGCGGCGTCCTGGTGCGCGACAGCGATCCTTACTTCTACTTCTACGCTCAGGAGTTCTCGATGCCGGACGGCTCGCTGCGCGAGCGCTCTGGAATCCTGGCGTCGGTACGGTTGGATGAATTCGCGCGCGGCAACATCATGCCGCACGAGAGAACCTTCCCCAAGGCCAAGGCCGATCGGATGAAGATCATGGAAGCCTGTCGCGCCAACCTGAGTCCCATCTTCGGCATCTACCCGTCGACCGGCGCAGCGATTGGCGAGGTGTGCGCTCGGGCGCGCGCGGAGACGCCGTGGATCGACGCGCGCGACAATCGCAACGGGCGGCATCGCGTCTGGAGAATCGGAGATGCTGAATCGCTGACAGCCTTGACCACGGCCTTCACCCAGACCCGCGTCTTCATCGCCGACGGGCATCACCGCTACGAGACCGCTCTGGAGTACCGCGACCGCCAACGCCATGCGCACGGCGGCGACGATGCGAGCTTCAACTTCGTCCTCATGTACCTGTGTCCGATGGAAGAATCGGGGCTTGTCATTCTACCTACCCACCGCTTGTGGTGCGGCGGTGCCGGCAGCGCCGCGGGCTGGTTGGAGAAGCTGCGGCAGGCCTTCGCCGTCGAGGCCATCACTGTGGCCAATGCCGCAGAGCTGCAGCGCGGTCTCGCCGACGAGCCTGGCTTCGGCGTCATTGCGCTGCGCCTTCGTGGCCACGAGGGAGCCTTCATTCTGCGACCGCGGGATTGGGCCGCGGTCGAACAGGCGCTGGAGCATGTTCCGACGGCATTGAGGGATCTCGACGTCAGCGTGCTCGACGCGTTCGTCTTCGGCAGGCTGCTCGGCGTCGACTACCTGGCCGACACCGAGGCCGGGCGCGTGGTATACACCCACGAAGATGATCGCGCCTTCGCCGCGGTCGACAGGGGCGAGGCCGAGGCGGCGTTTCTGTTGCGTGCGCCGCGCATCGAAGAAGTGCAGCGGGTGTGTCTTGCGGGCGAGGTGATGCCGCAGAAATCGACCTACTTTCACCCAAAACTGCAAACCGGATTGGTTTTTCATCTGCTCGACGACGATGCCTGAAGGCGGCGAAACAGGCGAGTTCAGCGCCGCGGAACGGCGCGCTCTGGAGCCGTACTTCAGCAACCTCGACCGGCCGGTGTTCGCCTTGCGGAACCTGCCCGAGGTGGTAAAGGCCGCTCTCTTCGCGCGTTATTCGCGCTCGCCGAAGAGCCTGCGCCGGTTGTTTCTCGACGAATTCCTCGAAGGCGAACTCACCGCTGCGACCGCGGCGATCGGCACCGAGCGGTCCGAGCGCCTCTTCAAGCGAGTTCTCTCCGAATATGGCGACGATTCGGTGGCCCAACTCGGTGGCGCCCACATCGCCGTCGAGGGTGCGTCGAACCTTCTCACCAAGGCGCTCGAGTGGGGGCGCTTGATGGCCTATCTCGAGCAGTCGACCCGCTATATCCCCTACACGGCGAAAGACGGCGGACTGTGGCGATATGTGGTTCCGGCGGAGATTGTCGGCTCGCCGCTGGAGGCGCGCTATTGCCAATGTCTGGATCGCGCCTTCGAGACCTATGCTGCCTGGATCGACCGGGCAATCGCCTTTTTCGAAGAGCGAAATGCGCGGCCCGACGGTGTATCGGCAGCCGTCTACAAGTCGACCATCCGCGCCAAGGCGCTCGATGCCCTGCGCGGCATTCTGCCGGCGGCGACCCGTTCGAACGTCGGCATCTTCGGCAGCGGCCAAGCCTTCGAGCAAATGATCCTGCGCATGCGAGCCCACCCATTGGAAGAGGCGCGGGCGTGCGCCGAGGCGATGCTGGTCGAGTTGCGCGAAGTGATTCCGGCGTTCCTCGTACGCGTCGACCGCGCCGATCGCGGCGGCGTGTGGAGCGAGTACTTCGTCGATACCCGGCGCCAGGTTCGTGCCGTCGCCGACCGATTGCTGGCCGGCGTCACCGCTGAGGAGCGCCCACTGGTGACGCTCACCGACTTCGATCCGCGCGGTGAGGAGAAGGTGATAGCAGCGGCTCTCTATGCCGTGTCGGACCTGGCCGACGACCAATTGCAGGCACGGGTGCGGACGATGTCGGCTGACGAACGAGGTGAGGTGCTGCGTGCGTATGTCGGCGAGCGCGGGAATCGCCGGCATCGGCCGGGGCGGGCCTTCGAGCGAACCAGTTACCGCTTTGACGTGCTGGCCGATTACGGCGCGTTTCGCGATCTCCAGCGCCATCGACTATTGACCCTGGAGTGGCAGCGATTGACGCCGGCGCACGGCTTCGCGACTTCGCCGTCGATTGAGGCGATCGGCGCACTCGACGACTGGCGGCGTGTCATGGAGGACGCCGCCGCTCTCCATGCCGCGTTGGTCGGCAGCGGACACGAAGAAGCCGCTTCGTACGTGTTGCCGATGGCCTACCGCATCCGCTTCTTCATGGAGATGAATGCGCGCGAAGCTATGCACGTGATCGAGTTGCGAACGACACCCCAGGGTCATCCGGCGTATCGGCAAGTTTGCCAGGCGATGCACGTGGCGATTCGCGACGTCGCCGGACATGCGGCGATCGCCGGTGCGATGCGATTCGTCGACCACGGCGGCGGCGACGAGGGGCGTCTCGAGGCGGAGCGCAGCGGAGAAGCGAAGCGGCGCGGCGCGGAGGGGCGCAGCTGATCGTGACCGACTCGCAGCGACAGGCTCTCGGCAAGGCCATCGAGCTGTACAACAGGGGTGATTATCTCGAGAGTCAGATCGTGCTGGAGGACCTGTACAATGCGTGCGAGGAAGAGTTTCGCGGTCTGGTTCGCGCCTTGGCGATGGCCGCCTGCGGTATGCACATCCACTTCCACCGGGGAGGTGGTAGGGGGGCGCTCAATCTGATGAGGCAGTCGCTGATGCTGCTCGACGACCTGCGCCCTTCGTGCGGGGGGGTGGCGACGGCGCCCTTGTACGAAGCGCTGTTCGCCTACGTCGAGGACCTTCAGGAGCGCAAGGGGCGCGGTGCCGGGTTTTTCGACCGGTGGCTGGTGCCGAAGATTCAATACGACTGCGAGTGAGTCCGCCAGGAGCGCCAGTGGCGTGATGCGCGTTGATCACAATCTCCAGACCTGCCGCAGGCTCTTGTAGGTCAGCGCGAACCAGAGAATCACGGGTCCGCCGACGAAAGTCAGCAAGCCGAGGAATGTGCCCGAGATGTCCTTGATCGCATTTGGATTGCGCACCATCCACGGGTAGGCCGTGACGACGGCGAGGTGCAAGAGGAAGAGGCCGGCGATGCCGATCAGGGCGGCGGCGACGCGCGGGCGCCACCGTATACCTGGAGTCGCGGCGATGAGACTCAGCAGGGGCAGCAGGCCGAGTGCCATCGCGTCGAGGCTGAGTTCGAACGGCAGCGACTCGGCCCCGCGGCGAAAGCGCAGTTGCGGCGGATCTTTCGCGTCATCCCGGCGCAGCGTCCAGCCGCTCAGGGCCGGGCTGAGCGCGGTGGCCGTCGCGGCCAACGCGGACGAGTAGAACCGCGGCAACCGGGTCGCGGCTGCGAGCGGAATCAAGATGGCGAAGACGAGAAGGAAACGCAGGAGGAAGCGGGTCTTCATTGCACCTTCTCGACCCAGTGCATGGCGTAGACGATGACCAGGACAAGGAAGATGCCCTGCCACACGTACTCGTGAAAGTAGAGGAAAAGGTCCGGGCGGATCTCGGCGATGCGGATCAGCACCGCAATGCGGAAGGCATTCAGTATCGTCAGTGCGCTGACGCCGATCACCAAACCGGCCAGTCGCTGCGACCATCGCGCCGGGTACGCGACCAGGAAGGTGCCGAGAAGGAGAAGTACATAGGCGCCGGTACACTCGTAGTTGATGTCGATCGTCATCCCCGGGACGAAAATCTTGTCGCCGAGAACGCGATTGCCGCTGCCGGTGGCGTTGGCGATCCAAGCCGCCGATTGGGCGAGCGCCTTCTGCAGCGCGGTCAACCTCGTCGGCAGATTGATCGCCCATGTAGCGATGCTGACGAGGATGAGCAGCGAGACAAATCTCAACCCGAACTTCTGCGGCCGTGTCAGGATTTCCATGACTTCTGGAGTCCTATGCCGGGAGAAGCTGCAGTTGGGCTTGTCGCGAAGGCTGTCTCGGATCTTGCATGGCCTTTCTCTACGGGGCGTTGGCATGCCGGGCAAGGATCGCTGTGGGTGATCGCGCCAGCGACGGCGCGGCACCGGGCCTTGCCATCCCGGTTGACCCGGAGCGGACCTGGGCGTAATTTTGCAGGGGTCAGAATCATGACGATCGGGGAAAAACCGGGGGGGCGGCCGGTCGTCAGTGCGGAGGGTACTTTGAATCTCGGTCCGTTGTCGAAAGTAGTCGTTCGTCTATCGTTTGCGGCCATTCTTTTCGTGATGGCGACGTCGCTCGCGGCAGTCGGGCAGGGGGATAGTCGGGCGAAGATCGCGGATTCGCTGGAAACCTTCTGCGTCAAATGGATGGGATTTCTCGAGCAGCGCGAACGCGACAACAAGAGCGCGATCGCCTGGCGGGAGATCACGGAAGGCGTCGAGGGAGAGTTCGTCGGTTACGACAAGAAGTACACCTGTGCGCTCTCTGAGGTGCGGCCGGACACGAAGGTTCCCGTCGGCACGATCAAGTATCTCGAGTTCAAGTATCGCCACCAGGGACCCTCGTCGAGCGAAGCGCTGGGCAAAAGTCCGAAGATCATTGAGGCGACCGAGGTGACGGAAATTTTTCGCTTCAGCAAGAACGAGTGGGTCTACTGACCCCGAGACGTGGCGGCGCATCCCCCCGCCAGGGACGCGCAGGCACGAGCAGTTGGTAGGGCTGAGGGTGGAAACCGCTGCCGTGACGGCGTATTGATTCCAGGCGCTTCGTCGCTTCGCATGGAAGTGCATTCCCCAAGCGGTGCGGAACTGTCTTGACCGCAAGTGCTGGAATGGCCTGACACGCGCACAACGGCGCCTCCGAGGTCGGCGGAATAGTGCGATACATCCGGGCTATTTTCACAGGAGCCGGCGGGCATGAAATTGCGGCGTCCTCGCTGCCAGCAGAGGAAACGAAAGCGAAATGAAGATTGGCATCGTGGGCTTCCCGCGCTCGGGAAAGACAACCGTATTCAATGCACTGACGGGCCTGGACGCGTCGGTGGGCTTCGGCGGGGATCCGACCAAGCCCAACCTCGGCACGATCAAGGTTCCCGACGAACGGATCGATCGCCTGTGCGATATCTTCCATCCGAAAAAGACCACATACGGCGAAGTAGTCTTCGTCGACTACCCTGGCCGCGCCGATGCGTCGCAAGCGATCGACCGTGCGACCAT
Source organism: Thermodesulfobacteriota bacterium (assembly GCA_041743795.1). Classification (GTDB taxonomy): domain Bacteria; phylum Desulfobacterota; class Binatia; order HRBIN30; family CADEER01; genus CADEER01. Next base: position 5,819 of record JBGTMF010000567.1, read on the forward strand.
CGCGCAGATGCGCGATGCCGATGCGCTGGTGCAGGTCGTTCGCGCTTTCGCAGACCCGGCATCGGACCGCGCCGCCAATGCGCAAGGCGACATCGAGGGTTTTGCGGCGGAGCTGATTCTCGCCGACCTCGAGATCGTCGAGAAGCGGCTGGAGCGACTGCGCAAGGAAAAGGGTAAGGAGAAAGAGACGGCACTCATCGAGCGTTGTCGCGAGGCGCTCGAGGGAGAAAAGGCTCTGCGCCATGTGGAATTCAGCGAGCTCGAAGAGCGCGAGCTGGCTGGCTTCGGCTTTCTATCGCGGTTGCCGCTGTTGGTTCTGGTGAATGTCGACGAGGCGAAAGCTGGGGATCCGCTCGACGCGGCTATCCACAGCTTGCTCGAAAACTCGGGTACGGTCGGTCTTTCGATGTCGGCGAAGGTGGAGATGGAGATCGCCAGCCTGGACGAAGCGGACCGGGGCGCCTTTCTCGCCGACCTGGGATTGCAGGCCCCCGCTCGCGATCGATTCGTGCGCGCCGCCTACGGCCTGCTCAATCTCATCTCATTTCTCACCAGCGGGGAAGATGAAGTTCGTGCATGGCCGATCGCCAATGGGACTCCCGCGGTGCGCGCCGCGGGCAAGATTCACAGCGATATCGAACGCGGCTTCATTCGCGCCGAGGTGGTCGCGTTCGACGATTTCATCGCCCTCGGCTCGGATGCGAAATGCAGGGACGCCGGCAAGCTGCGTCTCGAAGGTAAGGAATACCAGGTGCGCGACGGCGACATCATTCACTTCCGCTTCAACGTTTGAGGGCGGGCGTCACGGAAAAAGAGCAATGACGTTGGCAATCGTCTTCGGCACGGATTCGATCATCAGGAAGGCGAGGACCACGGGCACGGCGAAGCGCAGAATGTTGCGCCACAGCGGTAGCCAGAAGTAGTGCCCGGATCCAGCCGCTACCTCGCTCGTGGGCTCTTTCATCACCCAGCCGGTGAAGATCGCCAACGCCAACCCGCCTCCCATGAGGAGAATGTGCGTGGCGACCTGATCCATAGCGTCGAGGACGGGCAGGCTGAGCGCCGCCGGGATTCCGAAGATCGCGGCGGCGATACCTGTCGAGATGGTTGCGCGGCGGCGATCCCAGGCCACCAGATCGACCGTCGAGGCGACGACCACCTCGAGCAGCGAGATGAGTGATGTGAGAGCGCCGACTACCAGTGCGCCGAAGAACAGCATGCCGACGAAGCGGCCAGCCGTATCGAGTTGGTGGAATGCCTTGGGCAGGGTTATGAACAGCGCCCCGAGGGTGCTTTCACCGACGTCCTGCGACAGTCCCAGGGCAAACAGCAAGGGAAAGACGACCAGACCGGCGATGAAAGCGATGGCGAAATCGGCCGCCGCGATCATCGACGATTGGATCGGCAGGTTGGTGGTGCGTTCGAGATAGCTTGCATACGTCAACATCGCGCCCATGCCGAGACTGAGGCTGAAGAACGCCTGCCCGGCAGCGTCGGCGAGCACCTCGCGCGAGAAAATCGCGTAGTAGTCGTCGGCGTTGAGGTAGTACGCGTAACCGGCTTCCGCGCCGGCAAGCGTCGATGCGTAGATGGCGAGCGCGCAGACGACGAGAAAGAGTAATGGCATGACGATGATCGCCGTGCGTTCGATACCGCCCGAAATCCCGTTGGCAACGATCCAAAGCGAGCCGGCCATGAACAAGAGGTGCCAGGCGAGGGCGTCCCACCCCGACGAGATCTCCTTGAAATGCGCCACCGGATCGGCGGGAAAGCCGATGAAGGCGGCCTCCAGCGCAAACCGAAGCGTCCAGCCGGCGATGACCGAGTAGTAGGAGGCGATGAGAAAGCCGGCGGCGACGAATACCGCGCCGAGAAGCTTCCACCAGTTGCCACCGTAGAAGCCGAGGGCCTGGATCGGGCCGCGAGCGGCGCCGCGCCCAATGGCCATTTCGGCCAGCAGCACCGGCATGGCCACCAGAAAGATCATCAGGACGTAGAGGACGACGAAGGCGGCGCCGCCGTGTTCGGCCGTCAGGTACGAGAAGCGCCACATATTGCCGAGCCCGACGGCGGACCCAATGGCTGCCATCAGGAAGCCGAATCGGCTCTTCCAGTGCTCCCGTCCTCGTTGTGCCGGCATGGCAGCCTCCCGTGTGCTCCCGAGCCGCGTCGCAAACGCCGCGCCGGGGGCCCTCCCCAACTCCTCGTCGCGTTGAGCTAACAGACTCCTACCGCGAATGCCACGAACGGGGCGATGCAGGTGCGGCGGCACGGCGGCGGGATTGACCGGTTTGCCAGCAGCGTGGTAGCCGTTCGACCCGTCGTCGTGTCCGCGTACCTGGGCAACTCTGGGCGCCGGGTGTTCGCGGCCGGATCTTCGATGGCAGTTCCCGTTGCACAGCCGGTAAGGCGTTCGTCAGCGACAAAGTGCGCCAGCAAAGGCGTGCGAACTGCAGCGGGCGCGCCTCCTCGATGAAGATCGTCGGACTGATTCTCAGCTTCCTCACTGCGCCGGTACGCCAGCGCAACGTGCGCTTGCTCGCCGTCCTGCTCGCCGTGTTCAGCGCGCTGGTCGCCTCGTTTTCAGCGCTCTTTCACGTGCTGATGGAGGCCGAGGGCCAAGCGCACAGTTGGGCGACGGCGGTATATTGGACGCTGGTGACGATGACCACGCTGGGCTTCGGCGATATCACATTTCAGTCCGATGCCGGTAGAATCTTCTCGGTCGTGGTACTGCTGTCGGGAACGCTGTTTCTGCTCGTGCTGCTACCGTTTACCTTCATCCAGTTCGTCTGGGTCCCTTGGATGACCAAGCGCGAGTTCGAGCGGGTCCCGCAGCGGCTCGAGTTGGAGACGATGGGCCACATCGTTCTCACCGGTAGCGGCTCGATCGAGGATTCTCTCATCGAGAGGGCTACCCGCGCCGCGGTGCCCTACTGCCTCCTCGTCGCCGATCTCGACGAGGCACTCCGTCTGTACGATCGCGGCTATAAGGTGATGCTCGGGGCGCTCGATGATCCGAAGACCTACCGCGCGGCGAGAGTCGAGACCGCGGCGCTGGTGGTGACGACTCGTGCCGATACGACCAACACCAACATCGTCTTCACCGTGCGCGAGATATCGGACCGCGTGCCGATCTTCGCCACCGCCAATTCTCCCGCATCGGTGGATATCTTGCAGTTGGCAGGTGCGGACGAGGTGTTGCAGCTCGGCGACAGTCTCGGTGATGCGATGGTGCAGCGGATCCTCGAGACGGGATCGAGGAGCCGGATCCTCGGAGAGATCGCCGGTCTCTGCATCGCCGAAGCGGCGGTACGCCGCGCGGTGTCGATGCCTTCGCTGGCGGAGATCGCCGGGCGCAGCGGTGTCAGTGTGGTCGGAACGTGGACGCGCGGTGAGTTCACGCCCGCACGCTTGACCAAGCCACTGGCCGCCGGCGCCGTCGTCGTACTCGCCGGAACGGTCGAACAGCTCGCCGCATACGACGAAATGTGCGGAGCTGGCGCGGAAACGATGGGAGCCGTCGTCGTGATCGGCGGCGGCCGGGTGGGGCGCCGGGTCGGTGCTTCGCTGGCTGAGGCCAAGATCGAACACAAAATCGTCGAGCGACGCTCCGATCGGGTAGGCGATGCGTCGCGCTACGTGATTGGAGATGCAGCCGAGATCGACGTCCTGGCTGCGGCTGGGCTGCCGCAGGCGGCGGCGGTGGTGATCACCACACACGACGACGACATCAATGTCTACCTGGCGATCTATGCCAGGCGATTGCGTCCGGAACTGCAGATCATCGCCCGCGCCAACCTGGACCGCAACGTCTCGACTCTTTATCGCGCCGGTGCGGACGCCGTGCTGTCCTACGCTTCGACCGGCGCATCGGTGATCTGGAATCGCTTTCGTCCGGACGAATCGTTGTTGCTTGCTGAAGGGCTCGATGTCTTTCGGATTCACCTTCCCGCCTCGCTGGTGGGGCGCTCGCTCGATGACGCGAGGATCGCGGAGAGCACCGGCTGCCAGGTAATCGCAGTGATCAGCGACGGCGGGGCGGCGGATTGCCGTCCCGACCGCAGCGCTCGCTTGCGCGCCGACACGGATCTGATCCTCGCCGGCGACGCGGCGGATCAAGCGAGATTCCACAGCGCGTACTAGTGTCCTGAGTTGGAAGTTCGTGGAGAATCTCTGACTCAGGACACTAGCACCGCGCCGGCGGCAGTGCGGTCGTCGCGGATCAGCGCTGGCGCTTGGAGCGCTTGGCCGCCGGCCGCAGCGGTGCGATCTTGCGCTGGGTCTTGCGTTTCGTCGCCTTGCGCGCCGGCATTGGCGGTGGCGGCAGTGCATTGGCGTGTGCCGCCGAGAGGAGCAGGTCGAACTCGACCGTCGTCGCTTCGACGAGATCGTGCAGGTCCGGCAGCGCATCCCAATCGGAATTGAAGCCCCAGTGCAGCCCGCCAGCGTAGCTGAAGAGCGCGATTCCGAGCGCCTGGCCCGTGGCGAGGGGAACGACCGGATACGACTCCCGCAGACGCGCGCCGAGCAGGTACATCGGCATCGGCGGCCCCGGTACGTTGGTGACGACGAGATTGGCGGTGTGTGAGCGCAACCCCATCCGCGCCATCGGCGCCGTCAGCTCGGGAAGTATGGCGTCGGCTATGCGGGTGAACAGTTGCGTGGTGTCGGACTGGTGGCCGCTCTTCTTTTCACTCGTCTCGCGGCAAACCTTGCGTAGACGGTGCACCGCGTCCGGCTCCTCGAGGGGCAGTCGAATCAGCATCATCGCAACGCGATTGCCAAGGGTGCCGCGTTGGCTGTGGTCGCGGATACTGACCGGAACCATGACGAGAAAGTTGAGCGCTTCAACGATCATACCGCGACTGCGCAGGAATCGCCGCAATGCGCCGGCGGCAACGGTGAGGACGACGTCGTTGAGCGTGCCGCCGAATCGTTCGCGGATGAACTTGATGTCGGCAATCTCCAGGCGTGTCCAGTCGAACCGGCGATGCGGACCCAATTCGGTATCGAAGGGCGTCTCCGAGGCGGCTCCGATGCCGCTGGTGAAGAGCGTCTCCGCCAAGCCTAGCGCGGCGTTCTTGACGTCGCCGGCGTGTTCGGAGAGGCTGCGTTCGCCTGGCGCCAACAGGGCAAGCGGCGTCGTCGCGCGGCGACGTACTTCGTCGGCGAACAGGCGGCTGCCGCTCGGCGCCGGCCGCGGGATCCATGCTTTCGTCGGCATTGGGCGGAATTCCGGGTCGGGGCCCATCATGCTCGCGGCCAGATCGACGCCGGAGATGCCATCGGCCAGACAGTGGTGGATCTTGATGATCAACGCGAATTGGTCGTCGGCGACACCCTCGACCAACCAAGCCTCCCACAGGGGTTTTCCGCGGTCGAGCTGCTGCGACATGATTCGTCCGGTCAATCGTTTCAGCAGGCGCTCGTCGCCCGGCGCGGGCAGACAGGTGTGACGGACGTGGTAGTGGAGGTTGAAGGTGGCGTCGTCGATCCATACGGGGCGGCCGAAGCCGGGTACGTAAGCCAGTCGTTGGCGAAAGCGCTGATTGCGCACCAGCGTCGCTTCGAGATGGTCGGAGATGATGTCGATATCGATACCGCCGGCTTTGTTTTTCAGGGGTGACGCATCGAAGAGCGACACCGATCCGATGTGCATGTGCGAGTTGTGATCCTCGAGGTCGAGAAAAACGCCATCCAAGGCGGACAGGCGTTCGTAATGGCAGTAGGTCATCGCAGATCCCTCCCGGCCGATGGCTGTGCTTGTTACTCTGGCACCCTGTGATTATCGCGAGCGCAACCCCTACCATCAAGGTGTCCGGGGAAACTGCACATCGCATGCCACGGCCGAGTGGCCCTACGAAACGAGTCCGATCTCCCCCACCGGCGCGATTAGTGCGACGAACGGTGTGCGGTACCAAGCAAAAGTGAGAACGCGAACCGGCAGCCCGCGGCAGCCTGCTATCCCGGCGCGGTCAGGCGGTGTGCTTGCGCCGACGGGCGCAGCGCGAGATGAGAGACGCAATGGAGACAGAGCGCTCGTTCGAGAGTCCGGCCGGACCGCCTTGGCGAGGCGAGCCGTTTCGGATCTTTTTCGTCCTCGGCGTGCTGCTGTCGTGGATTGGCGTCGGCCACTGGTTGTCGTACGTCCTCGGCGTCACGCAATCTTATTCCTGCGAATTGCACGGGTTGGTGCAGATGCAGGGATTCATGATGGCGTTCGCGATCGGCTTCTTGCTGACGGCGCTGCCGCGTCGGACCCAATCGGCGCCGCCGACCTATCTCGAGATGAGTGTTATCGCGGCGGGACTGGTGGCATCGACGGCCGCCAGCCTGGCGGAACACTGGGCGGCTGCACAGCTGGGATATGGCGTCGTTTTTGCGGTCCTCATTCGCTTTGCGGTGACGCGGTTTCTCGGCGCAGGAGCGGGGCGGCGTCCGCCGGCCGCATTCGTCCTCATTCCGATCGCAATCCTACATGCGGTGATCGGTGCGGCGCTGATCATCGCCGAAGGCGGCGGTGCGGTGCCCGCGTCGGCGGTCGGCTTCGGCAAGCTGTTGGTGCAGCAGGGCGTGTTTCTCTGTCTCGTCGTCGGAGTTGGCAGCCTGGTATTACCGCTGATGGCCGGCGTTCCGCCACCAGCCGATCTCGGATCGTCGCCGATCGAGATGCGGAAGGGGGTCCTTTTCGCTGCCGCCGGACTGGCGATATTCGTCAGCCTGCTGCTCGAACAAGCGGGTTGGTTCAGGCTCGGCCCGGCGCTGCGCGCCGGCGTGGTCGTGCTCGGGTTCGGTCGCGTCGCGTGGTCGGCACCGGGCAAGCCCGGCTTGCACCGGGTCCTTGTCTGGCTGTCGATATGGTCGATCCCCCTCGGCCTCGCCGCGTCCGCCGCCTGGCCCGACTACCGTGTGCCGGCTCTGCACATCACGTTCATTGGCGGGTTTGGCCTGATGGCGTTTGGCGTCGCCACCCACGTGTCGCTGACCCACCTCGGCATGGAGCGGCTCTCGCTCGGTAGGCCGTGGCCGGTGGTCGCGCTTGCAATCACCTTCCCGCTGGCGCTCTTGGGGCGCGTGGCGGCCGACGCGAGCGACAGTTACTTCGGACACCTCGGCTGGGCGGCGGCCTTCTGGCTCGTCGGCACCGCCTTGTGGTTGCTCTTCTTCGTGCCGCGCTTCTTGCGCGCCGAGAACCGCGACTGAGTGTTACTTCCTGGCGGTGAGCAGCACCAGATCGTCGCGGTGGATCACCTCGTCGCCCAATCGGTAGCCGAGGATCGATTGGATCTCGTTGGTGTGGTGCCCCATGATCCTGGCGAGATCCTCGCTGCTGTAATTGACCAAGCCGCGGGCAATCTCGCCGCCGTCGGGCGCCAGGCAGGAAACGCAGTCGCCGGCACCGAAGCGACCACCGATCGCCGTGATCCCCTTGGGCAGAAGGCTGCGGCCCTGGTCGATCACCGCGCGGTAGGCGCCGGCGTCGAGCGAAACCGAACCGGCGGGTCGCAGGGTGTGGGCGATCCAGTGCTTGCGCCGGCTCAGGCGATCTCCCTGTGCGAGAAACAGTGTGCCTTCGTCGCACTCGGCGTCAAATACTCTGGGCAGGACGCCGTCGTGCAGCCCGTCGGCGATGATGCAATTGATTCCGGCCGCCGTCGATTTCTCGGCCGCGCGCAACTTGCTCCTCATCCCGCCCGTGCCGACGGTGAGATTGACGTCGGTGACGAAGGCGTGAATCCTCTCATCGATCGCTGTCACCAGCGCTACCCGCTCGGCCTTCGCATCCGTCGCCGGGTTGGCGGTGTGCAGGCCGCTGACGTCGCTGAGAATCACCAGCAGGTCGGCGCCGATGAGCGTGGCGACCAGGGCCGATAAGTTGTCGTTGTCGCCGAAATTGAGAAACTCCTCGACGGCGACCGTATCGTTTTCGTTGACGACCGGAACCACCCGCGCGGCGAGCAACTCCTCGAACGTGTGTCTGGCGTTGATATAGCGGCGGCGGTTGGCCAGGTCGTCGTGTGTCAGTAGGATCTGCGCCACTGTGCGGCCGCGCATGGCGAAGTGCTCTTCATAGAGTGCCATCAGGCCGATCTGTCCGACGGCGGCCGCCGCCTGTCGCTGCGGTACGCTCTTCGGTCGTTCGAGCCGGGTTAGTTTCGCCATGCCTACGGCGACCGCCCCCGACGTGACCAGGACCACCTGCGGTAGGTCGAGCGCACAGACCTCGGCTACGAGTCGCGCCAGGCGGTCGGTGTCGAATCCATTGCCGTCGGACAGGATCGCGCTGCCGATCTTGATCACGACGCGCTTCGCCCGCGGCAGTATCTCGCGCTTGTATGCCGCCTGACTGGTGGTCATCGAATGGCGACGAAAGCACGTCCGGTGGGAGTTCGCACGCTGCCGGCTACCAATCTTCGTCGTCGTCGAGGGCGCCCATCGACTCGGCGGACGCGGTGGCGCGAGCGCTACGGAGGGTCGCGGCGACTGCGTTGATGACCTGCGGAACCCCTTCTCCGCTGACGCCCGACATGTGGAGAAGTTCGACGCCACGTTCGCTGAAGGCTCGGTCGAGGGAGGTCAGCGATTCGCGGTCCGTCAGAAGATCGATCTTGTTGGCGACGACGATCTGGTGCTTGCCGGCGAGCGTAGCGTCGAACCGCTGCAACTCGCGATTGACGATATCGTAATCCTCGAGCGGCGAGCGGCCGCTGAGTCCGCCGGCGTCGATCAGGTGAACCAGGATAGCCGTGCGCGAAATGTGGCGGAGGAAGCGATGGCCGAGCCCCTGGCCCTCGTGCGCTCCCTCAATCAAACCGGGGATATCGGCGACGACGAAGCTCTCTTCGTCGGAGATCCGCACGACGCCGAGATTGGGCACCAGCGTGGTGAAGGGAAAGTCGGCGATGCGCGGTCGTGCCGCGGAGATTCGCGAGATGAACGTCGACTTGCCGGCATTGGGGAAACCGACGAGACCGACGTCGGCGAGCAGGCGCAGTTCGAAGCGGATGCGGCGCGATTCGCCGGGGATTCCTGGCTGTGCGTAGCGCGGCGCCTGGTTGGTCGACGACTTGAACATGGCGTTGCCGCGGCCACCTTTTCCGCCGTGAGCGACGACGACTTCGGCACCGTCCGCGGTCAGGTCGGAGAGGATTTCGCCACTGTCCCGGTCGCGTACCTGGGTGCCGATCGGAACGCGGATGAGGCGATCCTCGCCGCACTTCCCGTGCTGCTCCTTGCCACGGCCTGGTTCGCCGTTGGTGGCGCGTTGGATCGGCTGAAATTTGAAGTCTTGCAGCGTCGACAGCCCGAAATTCGCGCGCACGATGACGTTGCCGCCGTCACCGCCGTTTCCGCCAGCAGGGCCGCCGTTGGGCCGGTACTTCTCGCGCAGAAAGGCGACACAGCCGGCGCCGCCGTTGCCGGCGTGGACCTCGATGTCGGCCTCGTCGACGAATTTCATCGCGATGCCTCACGCGCGCTCGAGCGGAACGAGTTGGCCTCGTTTCGCGGCGGCCGATCAGGGCCGTCAGGCGCTTGGTACGATGTGAACTTGCTTGCGCGTCTTGCCCAGTCGTTCGAACTTCACAGTGCCGTCGATGAGCGCGAAGATCGTAAAATCGCGACCCATGCCGACGTTCTTGCCCGGGTGAACGCGGGTGCCGAGTTGGCGCACGATGATGTTGCCGGCGCGGGCCGCTTGACCGCCGAACAGCTTGATACCGCGGCGTTGCCCCTGGCTGTCGCGACCGTTGCGCGTGCTTCCCTGTCCTTTTTTATGAGCCATCAGGCAGCTCCCATGCGAATCTCGGAGACCCGTACACGCGTTTCGTACTGTCGGTGTCCCTGTCGTCTGCGGTAGTTCTTGCGGCGCTTCTTCTTGTAAACGAGGATCTTGCGCGCGCGTCCCTGGCCGACGATCTCCGCCGTGACACTGGCGCCGGCCAGCATCGGCGATCCGATCTGTACCGCGCCGTCGTGCGAGGCGAGAAGAACCTCCTCAAACGCCAGCGCGGTTCCCGGCTCGCCCTCGAGTTTTTCTACGGTGATGACGTCGCCGGGTGCGACCCGATATTGCTTTCCCCCGGTTTTGATGACGGCGTAGTCCATGATCTCCCTAGTGGCAATGCCAGGTTGACCGCAGCCAACCCACGTTTTGTTGAACTGCGCAAATTATGCCAAGGCGCGCGGACTGTCAACTCTATGCGGTATCCGGGACCTGAGACTTCGGTTCTTCCGCTGTCCGCCATCACCCCAGCTCTCCCGTCACCCCGGCGAAAGGGACTGTCGGAGAAGCAGGGTTTCGAGGGCCAAGTTAGATTTTGCGGTCCAAGTTAGGTCGTTGGGAAGCTGGTTGCACGAATGGTGACGAGCGCGAGCGCGAAGCGCGGGTTTGAGCGACCT
>JBGTMF010000568.1:0-4938 GCA_041743795.1 Thermodesulfobacteriota bacterium
CCGCAGTTCTGGCGTGGCCGCTGCAGGCCGGAGTGGTCAACGCGCCGCGAGACTACGCGGCGATTCATCGCCTCCTGATCGAGATCGGCGCCGCCGGCTGGCTGAGCTCGGCTACGTCGCCGCACTGCGACGTAGCCGCCACGCGTGCTAGAATCGAGGCGGTTCAGGAGCGGGCGGTCGAACGCGTGCGCGCTCTGGCTCTGTATAATCGATCCCCGACAGCCGGGGGCCGGTAGTGGAAGATCGCTCGGCTTGCTGTTATGAAACGGGCGCGTCGCTACCCGCGTAGGGGGGTGGGGATGGAAACAAGGGGTGCTCTCCGTGCAAGCGGTGGGCTTGAATCGACGAGGTACATCGTGACGCAGAAACACGGACGCAGGTCTACCGACGACGGTGCACCTGTGCGGTTGCCGGTACGCCGGCAGCGCCGGCCCGGCGAGGTCAACGCACTGATTCTCAGCGCCGGCCGCGGCAGTCGCCTGCTACCGCTGACCGAGCGGATCCCCAAGGCCCTGGTTGCCGTCGGCGGCCGTTCGATCCTCGGCTGGCAGCTCGATGCGCTGGCCGCCGCCGGTGTGCGCTCCGCCTCGGTCGTCGTCGGCTTTGGTGCCGAGACGGTGGCGGAGTACGTCGCCGCGCATGCACCAGACGGTATGCACGCGACGACCGTCTACAACCCGTTTTTCGAGTCGAGCGACAATCTGATCTCGTGCTGGGCGGCACGCCAGGAGATGGACGGCGACTTCCTCCTGATCAACGGCGACACCCTATTTGAACCGGCCGTCATCGAGCGCCTTCTCAACGCGTCCGCGGCACCGATCACCGTCGCCGTCCGCCGCAAGGCGGACTACGACGCCGACGACATGAAGGTCGATTGTGCCGATTCGTTGATGCGCCATATCGGCAAGCACCTACCGATCGAGAAGACGATGGCCGAATCGATCGGCGCCATGAGCTTTCGCGGTAGCGGGCCGGCTCTGTTTCGGCGGGCAATTGAAGACGCCGTCACTCTGCCCGAGGCCAAGCGCTGGTGGTATCCGACTGTAATCGACAAGCTGGCGCAGTCCGGCTGGGTGCGCGTCGTCCACGTCGACGGCCTTGCTACCGCCGAGATCGATGTGCCCGCTGACATTCCAGCTGCCGAGCAGGTGATCCCGACCCTGGTCGGGGTCACCGGGGAGGTCGGCGCGCTGGCAAAGTGACCCCAGTTTCAACGGGCTGATAGGATTCGTTCGACCAACTCGACGTCGGCGACCTTGTCGACGTCAATCCCCGCTTCGGGCGCGCTGAGGCGAATGACCCGGGCGCGCACTCCCATGCGCTGCGAGAGCAGCGCCACCGCATCGTCCAGGGTCAAGCGGCGCAGTGCAAAGCGCAGCAGCACCAGAGGGCCGAGCAGCGCGACAACTCGCCACGGCTGCTTGCGGTGGCGGTCGACCTGCTGCCAGGCTTGGGCGGCGCGCTGGCCGCCAGGCCCGATGAAGGCAAACAGATTGCAGCCGGTATAGGCGGCGTCGCGCAGCGGATAGAACGTCCGCAGCGCATCGGGATAGGCCGCCCGCACCGTCTGCGAGTCGACCACGGCGGCGACGACATCAGCGGGAGCCGCCGAGGCTGCCGCACAGAACTGATCGACGATGGCCGCGGTGAGAAGCGGGTGATCCGCCGTCGTCACCAACACCGGAACACCTCCGCCGAGCCGCTCGAGTGCGGCGACGACACTGGCGCTGGGCTGCGCCGCTGCCTCGAGCCAGACGACCTCGTCGAGGTCTTCGGAGGCAATACCACCGGCCTCCAGCATCGCTCGGTCGGCGCCGCAGATGGCGATGCCCGCCACCGAACTCGCCCCCCGCAGAGCTGCGAGCACGCGGACCAGCATCGGTGTGCCGCCGACGCGGATGAGGGCCTTGCGCGGCAGGCCGTGAATCGCGGCGAGGGGGTCTCCTCCGGGGCGGCTGCCAGCCAGGATGACGGCGGTGAAGCGATTGGCGGATGGCGGTGGCAGCGATCCCATCGCCACGCCGATTAGCCGCTGGTCGCCTGTCGTGCAAACCGACGGAAACGCCGCGTTCTACCGCGCTGGCGTTGATCCTGATAAAGACGCGAAGTCGATGTACCTCCTTCTCACCTTCTTCCGCTCCTATCCCCGCCGCACTGCCGTCCTCGTCATTTGCCTGATCGCCGGTGGGCTCGCCGAGGGCATCGGTATCTCGGGATTGCTTCCCTTCCTGGGACGGGCCGCGTCGGGCGAAGCCGCGCGGGACCCGTCGGCGCTGGAGCGGTGGGTCACCGACCTGGTGCGCCACGCCGGCTTCGAGCCCAGCATGGGTGTGTTCCTGGCGATAATCGTCGGTGGCGTCTTGCTCAAGGCATTGCTGACCCTGATCGCCAATCGCCAGGCAGGCTACTGCGTCGCCCACCTGGCTACGGATCTACGGCTCGAACTCCTGCGCGCGTTGCTCGGCTCGCGCTGGCAATACTTCGTCGGCCAGCGGATCGGAACCTTCGCCAACTCATTCGCCACCGAGGCGCAGCGAGCTGCCGAGTCCTACCTGCGGGCGACGACGATCCTCTCGCTGACGGTGCAATCGCTCGTCTACTTCGCCGTCGCCTTGATGGTCTCTTGGCAGGCAGCCGTGCTGGCCGTGGCTGCCGGGCTGCTGATGGGCTTCCTGCTGCACCAATTGGTGCGCATGGCAAAGCGCGCCGGCTCCAAGCAGACGGCGTTGATGAAAGATATCGTCGCCCGCCTCACCGACACGCTGCAGGCGATCAAGCCGCTAAAGGCGATGGGTCGCGAAAAGCTCGTCGCACCTCTCCTCGACCACGACGCGCAGCGCCTCAACAAGGCGCTGCGCAAGAAGGTCCTCAGCCGCACCGCGTTCAAGTCGCTGCAGGACCCGATGATATTCATCTTTCTCGCCGTCGGCGTCTTCGCTGCGGTCAACTTCGCCGAAATTCCGCTGCCGAGTATCATCATGCTGGCGCTTCTCTCCGAGCGCGTCATTTCCGGTTCGGGCAAGATCCAGCGCGAGTATCAGGAGATGGTCGTCGACGAGAGTGCGTATTGGTCGATCCGGGCGACGATCGAAGAGGCGGAGGTGGCCAGGGAGATCCTCGGTGGCACGCGTTCGCCGCGATTGCAGCAGGCGATCACGCTGGAAGGGGTGTGCTTTGCGTACGACGAACGCAATGTCCTCGACGGTGTCGACCTGACGATCCCAGCCGGCGCCCTGACGGTGATCGTCGGCGCCTCCGGCGCCGGCAAGAGCACCCTGGCCGATCTGATCGTCGGCCTCGCCGTACCGCAGACGGGCGAATTGCGCGTCGACGGCATTTCGTTGCGCGAGATCGATACCGCCCGCTGGCGGGAAGCCATCGGCTACGTACCGCAGGAGACATTGCTGTTGCATGAGAGTGTTCGCGTCAATGTGTCGCTCGGCGATCCCGACATCGACGACGACGACGTGTTCACGGCACTGCGCGCCGCGGGGATCGAAGACGTCGTCACCGCGATGGTTGAAGGTCTCGACACGGTTGTCGGCGAACGCGGTTTGCGTCTCTCCGGCGGACAGCGCCAGCGGCTGGCGTTGGCAAGGGCGTTGGTGCGCAAGCCGGCGTTGCTGATCCTCGACGAGGCGACGGCGGCGCTCGACGCGGCGACCGAAGCGGGCATCTGTGCCAGCCTGCGCCGCTTGCGCGGTACGGTGACCCTGCTCGCAGTCTGCCACCACAGCGCCCTCATCGACATGGCCGACCGTGTCTATCGGATGGAGAACGGCCGCGCGCACCTGCTGTCCGCCGCCGGTGGAGAAGTGGCGGATGCGGCGCGCGCCGCATCCGCCCACTGAAAACACCTGCCGGGTTGCTGACCAGCCCGATCAACGGGGGTTGGTATAGGTGACTGCGGTGACGCCGTCGCTGCGGCGATCGAGAAGCTTGCCCTTCGTCGCGGACTCGAGGCGCAGCCACCAGCTTCCTTCGGCCCACGCCCGTCGCGGCGCCGAGCGCAACGCCAGCAACGCGCGGAACGGCTGCGGCACGATATCGAGCGGGTTGACGCGCAATAGCTCGCGCGCCGGGTCGACCGTCAACTGCAGATGCTCGCTGCGAAAGACGAGACGGCTGGGCAGCGGATATCTGCCCTCGCTCCCCGCCAGTGGCGCCGCCGCGTCCTCGACGGCGACGAGGGGAGACTCGTAGATCTTCTCGACACCGTCGAACACGGCGACGCAGGATCTTGATGCCGTATCGCTGTTCGGCGGCATGGCCGTCGTCGCGAAGACGGCGAGGGCACCGTCGCGGCCGCTGACATCGATGCGTCGCAGCAGAGAATCGATTTCGCTTTCGCTGCCCCAGGCGTGCGTGACGTCGATGGTGCCCCGCGCCGCGATCGGCAGCGTCATGCCTTTCACCCAGGCGATGCCGTCGACCTCCCGTTGCAGTCGCAGCACGTCGAATCCGGAGTCGCCGTCGCGCCAGGCGCAGATCGGCGGTGGTGTCTCCGGGATGTCGAAGCGGAGATAGATTTTCATGCCGCCCTTATTGGTGTCGATCTCGATCGAGCCAGAAGGGGCGCGCAGGTCGAGCACCGCCGATGCGATCTTGAGAAACCGACCGCCGGCGCCTGACTGCCAGCGGTCGCGTGTGCGGCCGTAGCGGAATTGACTGACGCGTCCGTCGGCCGCAACGAAGTAACCCATGGCAACGCCGGTGTGCGACCCAGGCCCTTCGTTGGTGATCCAGAAGCGGGCGAAGAAGTAGGCGCCGCCGTCGAGACGGGCACTTACGTCCCACGCTTCACCGGCCGCACCCCCTTCGGCCATGCGGGCGGCGGGGTCGATCGCCGGTTCCGAGGCCGTCGACCCGACGGCGCCAGGCGCGGCAGCAAGTAACAGCCCGGCAGCAAGTAGCAGCCCGGCAGCGAGGAGCAGCGCG
>JBGTMF010000569.1:0-1827 GCA_041743795.1 Thermodesulfobacteriota bacterium
GATAGCGCCGCCGCCGTTGCCGCCGTCGACCAGCAGGTTGCCAAAGACCACCACCGAGGCCGGCGAACCGGAGCTCTCGAGGCAGACCGCGCCGCCGCCGCCGCCGCCGCTACCGCTGGCGTTCACCGTCACCGCCGAATCGACGGTACCGATGGAAACGCCGGCGTTGGTACTGGTGACGACAATCTCGCCGCCGTCGCCGCCAGTGGCGATGATCGCGCCGCGCAGGGAGATGGCGCCGAGGCTGTCGATCGACAGGGTGCCGGCGCTGCCATCGACGCCGGAGGCGGAGATATTGATCGGACAAGCGATGTCGACGGCGCCGTCGGCGAGGATCTCCACCTCGCCGCCGTCGCCGTCGAGTCCACGCCCGAGCAGCGTAAGCGAAGCGGAATTGCCGGCGACCACCGAGCCGGCGGCGGTCAACGTAGCGAATCCGCCCGAGCCGCTGAACTCCGGAGTGCCGATGTGCCCGCTTGAGCCCATCGCGCCACTGAGCACGATGTTGCCGCTGCTGGTGCCGTTGCCGCTGGCGCTGATGTCGACCTCGCCGCCGTCGCCGCCGAGCCTCGTACCGTCGACCAGCAGCGACGAACTACCGGCCAGAATCACGTTGCCGCCCGTGCCGACGCCGGCGCTCAACGTGATGAAGCCGCCGAACGCGCCAGTCGAATCGATTCGACTGGCGACCGACAGGTCGCGGGCGGCGATGATGCTGATGCTGCCGCCATCTTCCTCGGGGCCGCCGCGCGCGTCGAGATTTCCCGTTACCACCACTGCCGACCCTTCGATCTCAACCGTGCCACCGGCTTGGGTGATCGACAGCGAGTTGGCGTTCACCGTACCGCTGATGGCGACGTCGCCGGTGAACGCCAACGTAAGCGTCCCCGGCGGACCGCCTTGGATGTCGACTGTACCGGCCATGTTCAGCGTCGTGCCGCGGACGATGACGACGCCGCCGGACACCGAACCGGCGCCGCGCCCGGAGATGGTGCCGCCCGCTTCGACCGTGACGGCGCCGGCGAGGACCGTCATCGTGCCGCTGCCGACGGCGAGATTGCCGCCGGAGGCGACACGCAGCGCGCGGCCGCCGAGATCGAGGACCGACATATTCGCGACGTTGACCAACTGATTGACGACACAGGGATCAGCGACAGGTCCGCACAGTGCGCCAACCGTCGTCGCCCGCAGCGGATTGGCAGAGAGGGCGAGAACGAACACGGCAGCCGAGGCCGTCGCGACAAGGGCGCCGGAAGAAATTCGCGATAGACCCATTCAATGCACCGCCTTCTTCATAATTGTCCGCCGCACGCGACGCGGCGGCGCGTTCTCAGCAGACGACATCACCCACGGCTATCGGACAGCCGCCGATGAGGCAAGGAAAACCGCCGGTATCAAACCGATTGACATCGCCACAAACCCGCATCGATAAAGCGAAAACTGGCATGCAGGGGCAAATCCCCGACCACCAGAGAATCCCGGATCAGCGCAATCTCCTCGCCCGCGCATTGCCGCGGCGAGAGAGATGCTGCCTTTTCGGTGCCAGGAGCCTGTCAGAGAAAGATTCAACTGACGTTCCCATCGTTCGTATGAGCGCATTAGAGCGAAATCTTCTCGGCCGAGAGCGATCTGCCTGTGGGTATCGCATCATACGAGGGCCGACTCCGCATACTCCGACACGCTCCCAGCCTGAGCCGATGCTCGCAGGGGGGAACTGGTCTGGCTGGCACCCCTGCGGGGTGCGGTTGGGTGGGGATTTTCGCAACCGGTGGTACCGCTTCGCTCAACCACCGGCTACTCTCTGCCATCCCTTCGGGATGCCACGCG
>JBGTMF010000570.1:0-2571 GCA_041743795.1 Thermodesulfobacteriota bacterium
GGCGCCGCCGTCGTGGTCATCCGATCAGGATGTGAGCGCCGAAGGCAATCGTCAGCAGCCCTAGCAATCCCTCGAAACTAGTCGCGCCGCGTCGCATCGACAGGGAAATCCGCAGAGGCACCGACAAGGCGAGCGAGAAGAGCAGCATGCCGAGAATCGATCCGATGCCGAACGCCGCCAAACCGGCCACCGCGTCGGCACCGGAGGTGGCGCGCGGCAGTGCGATCAGCAAAAGCGCGGCGGAACCGGCGACGCCGTGCACCGAGCCGACCAGCAGTGCCGTAGCGAAGCCGCGGCCGCTGTGTTGGTGATCGTGGCCGGCCACTTCGCCGGCCGGGTGCGCATGCAAATGGAAGTGTTGGTGATCGCCGTGTTGGTGCACGTGGACATGCACCCGGCGAGACCAGATGCGCCACAACACCTGGGCGCCGAGGGCGATGAGCATGAGCCCGACGACGCGCTCGAAGCCCACCTCCCAAGTAGGCGGAATGGTCGCCCCGAGAGCGATGACGAGCGACCCGAGGGCGAGCACGGCGAGCGCATGCCCGAGGCCCCAACTACCCGCCAAGCGGAGCAGGCCGGCCACCGAAGCGGTCCGCGACGCCAGACTGGCGACAGCGACGACGTGGTCGGCCTCGAGGGCGTGCCGCACCCCGAGGAGGAAGCCAAAGAACAATAGTGACCAGTGCATCGTCTCCCCGCGGGTCCGCATCGCCGCCGCAGCCAGTCCCTCATACCAGACCCGGCAGCGAGCGCCACGCCGCGCCAATCATACCCCGCTTGACCAGGACTCTTTCACACGTATGATTCAAACAGTCGTCTGAACCACCCCCTGCGTCATGTCTACCAACGATACGAAAGATCGGATCATCTCCGCCGCCGAACGGCTATTCGCCGAGCGCGGCTTTGCCGGCACCTCACTGCGCACGGTGACCTCGGAGGCGGGCGTCAATCTGGCTGCCGTGCATTACCACTTCGGCACCAAGGACGCCCTGCTGCAAGCCGTTTTCGAGCGCCGTGTCGCTCCGGTGAACAAGCAGCGACTACAACGCCTCGACGAGCTCGAGCGGCACGCCGGTGCGAACGGGCCTGAATTGGAGGAGGTCCTCGAGGCCTTTCTCTCGCCAATCATGCACCTCAAGCGTGATCTCGAGGGAGAAGGCATGGTGTGGTCGCGCTTCATCGGACGCGTCTATTCCGAACCACTCGAAATCGTCGAAAAACTGATCCACGAGAAATTCGAAGAAGTCGGCCGGCGTTTCGTCGCCGCGCTGGCGTCCACCTTGCCGCATCTTTCCGATGCGGAGATCGTCGAGCGACTACAATTCACGATCGGTGTCATGATCCACACGCTGATCGATCTGCACCGCATCGCACTTCCCGGCGGCGGCACCCAGGATAGGGGTCCCGCCACCCTGCCGCACATGATCCGATTCCTGGCGGCGGGCTTTCGCGCACCATCGACCGACGACCAGGCGGTCGCCGCGAGCAAACGGATTCCCCAGGTGAGAGCTTCATGAAACGCAGCAAGGTCATCCTCCCCGTTCTCGTCCTCGCTCTCGGCATCCTCGGCCTGGTCGGCATGATCGCCGCCCGTCCCAAGGTCGAAACCAGGGCGCCCGAATCGCCTCCGCCTCTGATCCGGGTGGTTGCTGCGGAAATGCGCGATCTGCAGTTGCGCGTCAAAGCGCAGGGCAGCGTCACTCCGCGCACGGAGACCAGCATCATCCCCGAAGTCTCGGGTCGCGTCGAATGGGTTTCGCCGTCTTTGGCGCCGGGAGGCTTCTTTGACGAGGGGACGACGCTGCTGCGCATCGAACGGCGCGATGCCGAGGTCGTGCTGCGACAGGCAGAGGCGGCGCGGGCTCGCGCCGCCAGCGAAGTGCGCCTGGCGAGGGCCAATCTCAAACGCAGCGAGGATCTCTCGCACCAGGGCGTCGTCAGCGCCGCCGAGTTGGACGCTGCGAGGAACAACGCGGGCGTGGCCGAAGCCATTTTGATGGAAACCGAGGCGCAGTTGGAGCGCGCTAACGCCGATCTCGAACGCACCGAGATCGTCGCGCCTTTCGCCGGTCGGGTGCGCGACAAATTGGTCGACGTCGGACAATTCGTAAACCGCGGGACCCCGGTGGCGACGATCTATTCGGTCGACTTCGCCGAGATCCGCTTGCCAATCCCGGATGATCAGCTCGCCTTCGTCGATCTGCCGCTACAGTACCGCGACCAGGACGAGGCCGTGCATCAGCCGAAGGTCATCCTGCGCGCCCGCATCGGCGGCCAGGAATACGAGTGGGAGGGATCGATCGTACGCACCGAAGGCGAGATCGACGCGCGCAGCCGCATGGTACACGCCGTCGCCCAGGTGGCGGACCCCTACAGCCGCGGCAGCGACACGACGCGACCGCCATTGGCCGTCGGACTCTTCGTCGAAGCGGAGATTCTCGGCCGCGCCGCGAAGAACGTCATCGTACTGCCGCGCTCGGCGATTCGCGGCGACGATCGCGTGCTCGTCGTCGACGGCGACCGGCTGCGCTTCCGCGACGTAGAGGTTCTGCGCGCCGAGCGCGACGA
>JBGTMF010000571.1:0-4489 GCA_041743795.1 Thermodesulfobacteriota bacterium
GCGCGCTGCCTCTCGCGGCTCAGTTCAACAGCGTTTATCGTCTCTCCGGCTCGGGCGTTCTCGTCGTCGCAAATGTTTCTGCTGGCCGGAGAGACGATCAAACGCTATTCATTACGTCAAATCTCCCGCTTATACGGCCTACCCGCAGCGCTCTCGAAGAACCCGTGATCGAGGTCTTGCCTCTAACGCCTGCGGTGGCAGCCCTCGGATCGGAGCTCGAGATCCGTGGCGATCCGGGCGATCGCATCATCACTGCCACGGCACTGCTTGCGGGCGCCGCGCTGGTGACCAAGGACGAACAGCTTCAGAGCTATGCAGCACTGAAAACTGTGTGGTGAACCACGAGTGATCGGCCGACCTATCCCGACGACTGCTAGCTGACGCGCCGGCGCATTGCCGAGGCGCGCGGTGCGGCGGCGGGGACGCGGCTCGGATCGAGTGGATCCTGACCGGCGAGCAGTAGCTTCAGGTACGGCAGGTCGTCGTAGCCCCAGAACAGTTCGTCGCCGACGATCATCGTCGGCACTCCGAAGGCGCCGGCGGCGATCGCCTCTTCGCCCTGGCGGCGCAGGCGTTCCTTGGTGTCCGGCTGCTGCGCCGCGGCGACGAGAGCGGTGCCATCGAGGCCGGCGCGGTCGGCGACGCCGGCGACCACCTCCGCTTCGGTGACGTGCAGCCCGTCGACCCATACGGCCTGGAACAAGCCGTCGATCAGGCGTTTCCGGTCGTCGTCGGCGAGCGGCAGCGACGAGATGCGCAGTGCCAAGAGGGGATTGAACGGGTGGAACGCCGGCGGGTTGATCGGGTTGCCGAGCAATGCCGCCTTGCGCATGTTGTTCTTCCACATCCAGTACGCCTTGGTGGGGACCTCGGCCGGGCCGAGTTGGCCGTGTGCCTCGAGATAACCGGCAAACAGCGTCGCAATCGGCTCGACCCGGTATCCGTGCCCGGCTGCCATCCCCGGCAGGACGAGCCAGGCCAGGTAGGCGTTCGATGAGATGTAGTCGAAATAGAAGCGAACCGTCCGCTCGTCATTCGCCATCGCGATCCTCCTCAGCTTCAGGCGTTTGCTGGCGTAGCTGAAAGAGGACGTATGCCGCTGTTTCGATTTCGACCGTGGCGACGCCACCGCCGTCGGCGCGATATTCCGCATCTTCTGCTGCGACCAGTTGACCGGGGTGAAGTCCACGCAAGGCAATCGTACACGGGCCGTAGGACGTAATTCTAAAGTCGGCCGGCGCTGTGACGTCGATGCCGGCGCCGGCGAGATCTACAGCCAACGAGGCGACGTTGAAAAGGGCCAGCCCGAGTGAATTTTCTGGGGCTCGCTGCTCGATCCGCACCCTTTCGACGGCGCGTTCGCGCCACTCGTCACCCGTGCGGATTGCCGGGTTCTCTCCGCACAGGTCAGCTCCCTGGACGGTATTGTCGACGATTCGGTCGATGCGAACGATGCCGTCTCGAGATGACGGCAGGGCGTACGAATACGCTTCGACGCGTGCGATCTCGCTCTCGACGCGCGCGCGGATGTCGGCAAGCCAGTAGGCAGAATCGAAGCGCAAGTCGAGGCCGCTCGCCGCGTCGAATTCGTCGAGACTGGAATCGACGGCGAACATGACGGCGGCGGGGTGCTGTTGGCGGACGAAGTCGACTGCCGACGCGAACACGCAATCGTAGACGAAGCCTCCCGCTTCGTGGCCGCGATCGGTGAGCAGCCAGTAGCGGTAGTCGTAGCCGAGTTCGTCCAACCGCTGCGCCGAGGCGTCGGCAGGTGCCACCGCAATCAGCGGATCGGCGGCGCCGTTGATCTGCCGCACCGGGACATTGCGGAGGTTGATCGACAGCGGCAGCAGGTCGGCTGCCTGGAAGCCGATCAGGGGCAGCGCGACCGACCATTTGTCGGGTTGCAGCGTTGCCAAGCGGTAGGCGCCGATGCCTCCCATCGAAGCTCCCTGCAGGATCACTCGATCGGCGTCGACGTCGAAACGCCGCATGACGTCGTCCAGCACATCGAGCACGTCCTGGTGGGCGATGCCGCGGTAGCCGAGCCGCCCGCCGCGCGCCAGCGGGTAGGCCTGCAGCATGTGCGGAGGAAAATCGAATCCGTCGCCGGCGAAGCCGAGGCTTTCGATCAGGTGCGGGTCCTCGGAAAGGGCCCGTCCTGTGCCGATGTAGAAATCGCCGGGCTGTGTGAAGACGGCGCCGAGGTGGTTCTGGTCGCTGCCGTGCAGGAACACCGACAACGGGCTCGGCACCGGCAGGTCTTCGGGAATGTAGATCAGATAGGGCTGGTAGGGGCCGAGGAAGATCGGGCTCTCGCCGTCGTCGAAAGCGACGCCCTCGGCGAGCGTCAACTCGGAGCGATAGAGCAGCGTGTGGAAGCCGGGCGCGAGGTCGTCGGAAAGGGTCGTCGCGCCGCTCGCCAGCAGCGTGTAGTCGACCTCGGCGACGGCCAGCCCGCTGTCGAGCACGCCGGCGAGGATGTCGGCCTGCCGATTGTCCTGCCAGCGAACGAACGGTTCGTCGCCGACGAACGCGAGATCGAAGACATCGGCGGCGCCTTCCAGCCAGGTTCCCTCGTCGGTCGCAATGCCGACCGCGGCGGCGACGCGCCAGCCCCCGCGTGGCAGCGATCCGGGGGGTATGGTCGCGGCGAGTAGGTTCTCCTGCGGGTCGATCGCGGCGGCGCGGAACTCGCCGGCGGCCCACGACCCGTCGTACGTCCACCAGCGACTTCCTTGCGACGAAATCTCCAGGAGTCCTTCGATTCCCAGAGGCCCGTCGGCCGGCCAGGCGCCGCCGGGTAACTCGGCGGCTCCCGTAGTCGGATCGGCGTCGCTGTCGAAGGCCACGGCCAACACCGGCAGCCGCGGATCGACCAGCGTTTCGAGGACAGCCCGCACCACGACCTCACCGCCGGCGTCGAGAAAGATCTGCAACTGGATCAGGTCGGCCGCATTGTTGATCGGCAGTTCGCCGGGGTAGCGCACGTCGCCGCCGGCCGTGTCGGAGTTGGTGCGATCGCCCCCATCCGCGGCCTCGATGTTGGCGCCGCGATCGTCATACGCGTAATCGGTCCAGACGAAGGCGCCGGCGACGTAGCCACCGCTGCCGCTCACCAGCGGGCCGATCGTCGATCCGCTTGGAAGCGCAGTATGGCCATCGTCGTCACCACTCGAGCACCCCACCAGCAATGCGAGGCACAGCCCCAGCCATCGAGATCCGGTTCGCGACATCGCGACCTTCTAGCACGGTCGGTCACCGGGAAAAAAATCTCGCGCCTCGGTCCTTTCTGCTCGATCTGCGTTCGCCTCGATTTGACAAAAAACTCGAGCCGCAGATCACGCAAATGGCCGCAGATGATTGGGGGGCAGGGCTCTGCGGCGCCAGTGGCAACCCATTGCCGATGGAATGAGCGTCATTTTCTTGCGTGGGCCTTGGGCGAAGCACATTGACGAGCGAGTGAGTGGATGACAAGTTATTTGACATGCAAACAAATGTGAGTGAGCTGCTGAGAAACTTTCCGAAAATCCGTCGTGCGGCGCTCGCCGGAGAGACGGTCTTGATCCGGACGCGGGAGGGCAATCTCGTGTTGACGGCGGAAAAGCCTGCCGGTCAATCGCTGTTTGGTAGCCTTGGTGCGACGGTCGATTCCAAGAGCATGACCGAGGCTGATTCGGGTGCGGATGAGGCGGACTGGACCGCGTCACTGTGAAGTCCCGTTACCTCCTCGACACCCACGCCGCGGTCTGGATGCTCGAGGGCAGCGACAAGCTAGGTAGCGGCGCTCGCGCAGCGACGGAGAAGGAGGATGCCGTCGCCATCGCCGGTATCTCGCTGTTGGAGATCGCGCTGCTGGCAAAACGCGGAGCCATCGAGTTGAAGCCAAGCCTCGAGGTTGGGCTGTCGGCATTCGCGGAGAAGCTGGATGTGATCCCCCTCGACGCGCTGATTGCGGCAGACGCGGTCTCTTTGGCAATGCCGCAACGCGATCCGTTCGATCGGGTCATCACCGCCACCGCCCGCGTCTGCGGCCTCACCCTGATCACGAAAGATCGCCAAATCGTCGCCGCCGGAGTCGTCGAGACGCGTTGGTAGCATGGAAAGAACAGGGTGATGAGACACCCAACTGCGGCAGGCTGCGAAGCCCAACCGCGACGAGCTACACCGCGGTGCAGTCCTAGCAGCCCGTTGAGAAAGTAGGCCGGGCTGCAAATGGATCTTTCGCCCCAGCTCTGCGTTGCCGAATCCTCAACAAAAGTCTCGACTTTGCCTCCGGTTCGGCGCCTTGATCTGGGGCGAAATCTCTCATTTTCGCTCCTGCCCTACTTTCTCAACGGACTGCTAACGAACCTGATCGGGGCGTGCGGTCGCGCTCGGATCGACGGCAGCGCGCAGCTCTCTCTGGCCCCACCAGAGGACGAGCCAGGGCATGGTCAACCACGGGGCGTTGGCCAGGCCGAACTTGATGTAGCTGTCGGTGAAGCTG
>JBGTMF010000572.1:0-7256 GCA_041743795.1 Thermodesulfobacteriota bacterium
CGCTTGCGGCCGCGGCCGATTCCGCGCCGGCGCGGAGCACCGCCTGCGTGATCCTGCCGCGGTGGCGACTGTGAGACGGAGGAGCATCTTCGTCGAGGGTTGGTCAGAGCCAAGCCTCGAGCTGCCGTCGAATCTGGCGCAACGTCAGCCGCCGCGCACCCCGTATGTGGAATATGGCGCGGCGCGAGGCAACGCCGCCCACGCGAAGCGTCAGGATTCGTTGGCGGGCTTGGCTGCTTCGCTGGTGGCGCCGGCGACTTTCGACGCGACACGCTCTCGCTTGTCGGCCGTGATGCGCGCCGCCTTCCCCGACAGACCGCGCAGGTAGTACAACTTGGCGCGGCGGACGCGGCCGCGTGTGACGACCTCGATTCGCTCGATGCGCGGCGAGTGCAGCGGGAAAGTCCTCTCCACACCGACGCCGTAGGAAACCTTGCGGACGGTAAAGCTGGATCGGATCGCGCCGCTCTTGCGACCGATGACGACACCGGCGAAGACCTGAATTCGCTCCTTTTCCCCCTCGACCACCTTGACGTGAACGCGGACGCTGTCGCCCGATTTGAACTCTGGAATGTCGCTGCGCAGTTGCTCGCGTTCGATGGCTTCGATGGCGTTCATGGAAGGAACTCTCCTGTTTCGCGGTGATGGCCAGCCGGTTCGGCTGATCGAGGCGAAACAGAACCCTTAGCGTGCACCGAGCAAGCGGTCAAGAATGACCGCGCCGGCGGCTCGCACAGACAGGTGGTTGTACGTGCCCGCCCCGTCGATCGGCGCGAGGCGTCGATCCGCCCGCTCGAGGATTTCCGGCGCCAACCCCCAGCCGGTACCCAGGATCAGGAGTTGCGGGTGCTGCGCCCGTGCCAACTCCACCCGGTAGTCGGCGAAGGAGACCGCCTGCGGTGACGGGCGGGCCGATGTAACAACGATTTGCGGCCGCTCGCCGATTTCCTTCTCGATCTCGAGAATTACGCCATCGAGGTCCGGTGCCAAGCGGACGATCGACAGGGCGTCCTTGCGGGTTGTGTTGTAGGTCGAGCCAAAGCCGGTCTCCCAATGCTCGATGATACGGCGAGCCAAGACACGCAGGGCCTCGATCGGAGTCACCACGAAGAAGCGGCGGACGCCGTAGGTGCGCGCCGAGCGCGCCAGGTCGTGGATGTCGATGTTGGTCACCGCCGAGGTGACCGTTTTGCCATTCTTATCCAGCACCGGGTGGTGCAGCAGGGCTAGATCGAGGGACATGGCCCACTCACCTTCCGCCCGCCTCTCGCTTCAACGTCTCCAACCAGTCTCGGTCGGCGGCGGACAGTTGGGCGTCGTCCAGCAGGTCGGGTCGCCACAGCAAGGTGCGCCGTAGGGACTCGCGGCGTCGCCAATCAGAGATCTTGCCGTGGTCGCCGGAAAGCAGGACATCGGGAACCGACATGCCGCGGAACTCAGCCGGCCGTGTGTACTGCGGAAATTCGAGCAGTCCCTCGGAAAAAGACTCCTCGACGGCCGACTGCGCGCAGCCGAGAACGCCCGGCACGAGGCGGGCCACCGCATCGATGACGACCAGCGCCGCCGGCTCGCCACCAGAGAGGACGAAATCACCGACGGAAATCTCGTCGTCGACGAAAGCGCGCACTCGTTCGTCCACCCCCTCGTAACGGCCGCAGACGATCGCCAGGTCCGGTCCGGCCGCGAGTTCTCGGGCAAGTTCGCCGTCGAACACACGGCCGCGCGGCGAGAGCAGGATTCGGCGCGGCCGGCCCTCCAGCGATCCCGCCGCCTCGATGGCGGAAACCAAGGGTTCGACCTTCATCACCATGCCCTGTCCGCCGCCGTACGGGGTATCGTCGGCGACGCGGTGGCGGTCGCTGGTGTGGTCACGCACGTCGTGCAACGTAAATCGCAATGCGCCGCGCTGCCGCCCCTTCTCCAGCATCGTCGTCGACAGCGGCGAGGTGAAGAACTCGGGGAACAACGTGATGAGGTGAAAATGCATCGCCTCTCTGCTGATATCTCCGCGCCGTGGCAAGGGGAAGCGGTGCGCTCAGGGGTCGAGCAGGCCCGGCATCGGAGTGATGACGATTCGTTTACCGACGGCATCGATCTCGACGACGACCTCGTCGATCAGAGGAATGAGATATTCGCGCGTGCCGTCGCGGGCGATGAGGACGTCGTTGCTACCGGTTGGGAGGATCTCTTCGACGGCGCCGAGTTGCCGACCGGCGTCGGTCTCGACGCGGCAACCGACCAGATCGCAGTGGTAGAGCTCCCCTTCCTCGAGTTGCGGCAACTGGTCGCGCCAGACGGCGACGCTGCGGCCGATCAGCGCATCGGCCTTCTCCGCCGTATCGACTCCCTCGAACCAGACGAGCAGGAAGTTCTTGTGCGGCCGCATGCCGGCGATGCGGATCCACCGCGGTACCGCACTTCCGTCGCACAGCGCGACCTCCTCGACCGCGGCGAGCGACGGCGATCCGGGGTTGTGCGGCAGGAGTCTCAGCTCGCCGCGCACCCCGTGACGGCGTACGATGCGGCCTAGCTCGACGAGATCGCGGGTAGCTATTTTTCCTCGATGATCTCGAGAACTACCTTGCGGTTATTTCTCGATGCGGCGGCATTCAGGATGGTGCGGATCGATTTGGCCGTGCGCCCTTGTTTGCCGATGATCCGGCCGAGATCGTCCTTGGCGACTTTGAGCTCCAAGACCGAGGCCGTGTCGCCCTGCGTCTCTTTTACCTCGACCGCGTCCGGATGACTGACCAGCTGGCGGGCAAGGTACTCGACCAGTTCCTTCATGCTCCCTCTCCGGGCGCGGGGGATCAGTCGGCCTGCTTTGCCCCGCTCTGTGCTTGCGCCAGGTCGATGCCGCTGCGCTTGATCAGCTGCGACACCGTCAAGCTGGGCTTGGCGCCGAGCTGCAACCACTGGGCGAGCCGCTCGGTCTCGAATTCGATCCGCTGCGGTTCAACCCGCGGGTCGTATAGACCCACCTGTTCAATCTTGCGCCCGTCGCGCGCATTGCGGCGGTCGGCGACGACGATACGGTAAAAAGGGCGCTTCTTCGCGCCGTGTCTAGCCAAGCGGATGGTTGCTGCCATGGGTGGGTTCTACTCCTCTCGATCTGGTTAGGCAATCAGCCGCGCATGCCGCGCGGGAAGCCTCTCTGCTGAAATTTCGACACTTGCTTCATCATCTTCTTGGTCTGCTGAAACTGCTTGAGGAAGCGATTCACGTCGGCAACCGTCGTCCCGCTACCGGCGGCAATACGCCGCCGCCGGCTGCCGTTGAGGACGGCTTCGTTGCGCCTCTCCTCGTTGGTCATGGAGTTGATGATCGCCTCGCTGCGCTTCATCTCCTTCTCCGCCACGGCCATGTCCAAGCCCTTGGTCATCTTTTTCATGCCGGGGATCATGTTCATCAGGTCGCCGACCTGGCCCATTTTCTGCACGGCCCGAAGTTGGTCACGGAAGTCTTCCAGGGTGAACTCATTGCGCCTCAGTTTGCGCTCGAGCTCGATCGCCTGCTTCTCGTCGTAAACGCTCTCCGCCTTCTCGATCAGGCTCAGCATGTCGCCCATGCCGAGAATCCTGGTCGCCAGACGATCGGGGTGAAAAACGTCGAGAGCGTCGAGCTTTTCTCCCGTTCCGGCGAAGAGGATCGGCGCTCCGGTGACGGCGCGGATCGACAGCGCGGCGCCGCCGCGTGCGTCGCCGTCGAGCTTGGTCATCGCCACGCCGCTGAGCGACAGGCGCTGGTGGAACCCCGTGGCGACATTGACCGCATCCTGCCCGGTCATCGCATCGACGACCAAGATGGTCTGATGCGGCTGCACCGCCGCCTTCATGCGATCGAGTTCGCCCATCAGCTCATCGTCGATGTGAAGCCGGCCGGCGGTATCGATGATCACCGTATCGTAGCCGCGATTCGACGCTTCGCGCACGGCCTGCATGGCGATGTCGACCGGGTCGCTCTCCAGTTGCGTCGGGTGGACCGGTACGTCCACCTGTCCGGCCAGCGTCGTCAGCTGTTCGATTGCCGCCGGTCGGTAGACGTCGACCGGCACGAGGTACGGCGAGCGTCCGCGCGTCAACTTCAGATGCCTGGCCAGTTTGGCGGCGGTCGTCGTTTTACCGGCGCCGTTCAGCCCGACCAGCATCAGCACCACCGGCGGCGCCGCGGCGAGATCGAGCTCGACCGCCTCGCTCCCCATCAACTGGGTCAACTCGGTGCGGACGATCTTGATGAACTGCTGTTCCGGCGTCAGGCTGGCGAGCACTTCGACGCCGAGCGACTGCTCTCGCACCCGGTCGGTGAAGTCGCGCACGACGTCGACGTTGACGTCGGCTTCGAGCAACGCCATGCGAACGTCGCGCACGGCGTCCTCGACGTTCTTCTCGGTGATCTTGCCGTGCCCACGCAGCCGTTTGACCGTCTGCTCGAGCTTGTCGCTCAGGGAATCGAACATTCCGTGCAACTGTATCCTATTGAAATTGGGGGAAACCGTGGACGCTATAGCCCGGGCATGGCGAAGTCAACGCGATCGCCCCTCATTGGATCAACAGATGGCGCCGCAGTATCGGCCACTACGCATTCTCCGGCTCGTGTTGCCCGGGATGCACTTTTCTTGTCCGCGGTGGAAAGGAATCCGGCGCGGCTGATTCGCGCATATCGGACAGAATTCGCCATACCGTGCGGCAAGAATGCAACACCGACCGATCATTTGACCACGCAGGGATCAAATCGGGGTACTGGCGCGAACTGGCCCAAGGTTGGTATGGTCTTTGCGCTGAGCTTGTGACGGTCCCCTATGGCAATGATTCGTGAATCAGACGCACTGGCGCGCAAGCAGCGATTCCTTCTCTGCCGCTACGCCGTCATCCTCGTCACCGGTACGGTTGGCTTTCTCGAAGCTGGAGAGGGGTCGCCGGTACCTATCGCGGTTCTCATCGGCCTCGCCATTTTGTCCAACATCTACTTGGGAAGCATTTCGCCGTTCAGCTTCTTCGACGCGAACATGCAGGCGCCGATCCTGGTCATCGACACTGCCATGGTTTCGGCCATCCTGCTGATCGCCCGCGCCAGCCAGGAGTTCTTCCTGTTCTTCTTCTTCATTCTGATCATGGCGGCGAAGATCGAGAACCTCGTGCATCTCGGCATCGGGGCCTTGGTCATCGGCTTCACCAGCCTGCTGTTCACCAACCTCGACGACGGCATTCTCAGCCCACTCCTGATGCGCATTCCGTTCCTCGAATCGACGGCGCTCTTTTACGGCTACGTCGTGCTGCCCGAGCGAACCGGCCAGATGACGGAGTTGTCGACGAATAAGCTGCGCCCGCAGGCGCTACTTCCCGGCGGCCGAGCGGTCTGATTCTCGACAGGGTCGGCGCCGGCGGGTCGCCAGCCATTGCCGTCCCCCTGCCCGTCCTCGAGCGGCGCCCGACAAGCGCTGCGGCGCACTTGCCAATCAACGGGTGTGCCGGTATGGCTCGTGCCTTTGAGCCGCGCTGATCCGGCGGCACGATGGGGGAAGTCAGGTGTCTGGTCGCAAGTCATCGTTGGCGTGGCCACTGGTCGCGGTGAGTGCCGTCGCCTTCGCGGCTTTGTCTATATTGGCCTGGCGCGGCGAGCTGGGAGCGAAGGCGCTTGTACTGCTGCTGGTCTCCGGCGGCGCCTTTCTCTTCGGGCGGTCCGGTCTCACTGCGCAGTCGCGCCGACCGGTGGACACAGCCGCCAAGGCCGTCTTCACGGTGGTCGGAATGATGGCGCTACTGCGCCACCGAATTCCAGTCGAAGAGGACGTCTATCTGCCGATCTACGTCGCCATTGGCGAGTATATCGGCTCGGTCGACCCGACTACCTTCGTTCTATTCGGACTGATCGCCATGGTGATCAAGTTCTGCGGCGTCATCGCCTCCGCCTTCGGCTGGCACCTGCTGTTGATTGGCCAGGGAGTGCGCTTCCCGTTCTGGTCGGGAATCATGACTGCGTTCCTCATCGGCCGATTCATCGGAACCTTCCTCCCCAGTACGATCGGGCTGGACGGTTACACTCTCTTCGAAGCCGGTCGCTATTCCAATCAGTGGTCGCGCTGTGTAACTGCCAAGGCGTTGGAGAAGTTCGTCGGCATCGCCGGCCTCTTTCTCGGCATGATTCTGACGCTGCCGTTCGGCTACCAGGTCATCGTCGACGTCGTCGAGAAGGTCGACCGACCAGACGCCGCGCCTCTCCTCGCCGGCGGCATCGCCCTCATTGCCGGCGGCATCTGCGCGGCGGTGATCATTGGGCTGGTGTGGCCGGTTCTGCTTACCAAGTCGATGACGCTCCTCGGCCGCATTCTGCCGGGCGCGATTCGCGTCCAGGTCAACAAGCTCGCCGCCGCGGTTGGCGCCTACCGAGGGCAGGTCGGCTTGCTCTTTGCGGTTCTGCTCAGCAAGTTCATCACCCATTTCACCACCGCCGTAGTCTACTACTTCACGGCACTTGCCATCGGTGTGACGGCGGCGCAGTTCTGGCCGATCACTTTCGGTTCGACGATCCAGATCCTCGCCACGGTGCTCTCGCCGACCATCGCCGGCGAAGGCGCGCGTGAGGCGTTTCAGGCGCTATTGTTGTCGAAGCAACTGGGTGGCGTCGCCCAGGCAGTGCTCTCCGCGGCGCTCGGCTTCATCGCCGCCGAGGCGGCAACGATGTGGGGCGGCGCCTTTCTCTGGACACGCAAACCGGGCTGGCGACCAGCATTCACCTTGGTCGATGCGGCCCAGGTCGACTACGCCTGGATCGACGACAGCGAAGACACCGGCTTCGACGCCGCCAAGATCGCCGCGGCCGCGCGTTGATGTGGGGCGGGCTGAATCGGACCGATCAAGCGCCAACCGAAGCGAGCACGTCCTCGGGCACGTCGATCTCCATGGTCAACAAACCCTGGGCGAGCGTCTTGCCCTGGTGATCGACCCGCAGCGATAGAGTTCCGCCGCCACCGAGCGCGTTGTGCAAGACGAAGTTGAAGGCCAGCAGGTTGGCCAGTTCGTAGCGGACGGCGTCGCCCTCGACCAGCTCCTGGTAGAAACTCCGCACGCGTTTGGCCGAAAGAATCTCGCGTAAGAAGTCGTAGGCCGCCTCCGACCGCGCGGCGACTCCGATGTTGGCGTGGTCGCCCTTGTCGCCCGATCGCGCGTAGGCGATCGTGCTCAAGGCGACGCGGGTGGTACGGGCGGCGCGCGATTCCGCACCGTCATTGCCGCCACCGGGTTCCGATCCGCCGCTCG
>JBGTMF010000573.1:0-9409 GCA_041743795.1 Thermodesulfobacteriota bacterium
TCCGGATGCGCCGCCAGCCGCCTGGTCGCGCGCCAAAGCGGCGAGCAACGACGACGCGAGGATCGTCGTGATGAGGGCGAGGATGAGCGGCGCGCGGCCGAACGTCCGCTCGAGCGTCAGCAGCGCACCGCCGAAGAGCGAACGGCCGACCAGCATACCGAGCTGCATGACACCGGTTGCGGATCCGCGCTCGTCGAGCGGAATGCTCTTGACCGCCAGTGCGTCGATCGAGACGTCCTGAGTCGCGGCGCAGACGGCGTGCAGCAGTAGGATCCACAGCACCCAGTCGCGATCCGCTACCAGATCCGCAAAAAGCAACGGCGCCAGGGTCAGGCCCATGGCCATCTGCGAGCCGACGATCCAAGGCCGCAGCCCCAACCGCCGCGATGGAAAGACGTCGACCAGCGGCGCCCAGGCGAACTTGAACGTCCACGGCACCGTGAGCAGCGCGGTGAATGCCGTCACTTCGGCGATCGGCACTCCTCCTTCGCGCAACTGGGTAGGCAAAGCCCACCAAAGGTACCCGATGGGCGCGCCTTCGCTGAAGTACAAGGCGCCGAACAGCCACTGCCGCCGTCTTCTCGTCGAGAGCAGGTTCACTAGGCGCCGGCCGGTTCAGACTTCGTGTTCGCTCCCATCGGGGTCGGTGTAGCGCACGCTGTACAAATCCTTGCGGCGGTCGGTCCACGGGCGGACCGTTCCCGAGTGGCGGTTGCGCCGCAACAACTCGACGTCGACGTCGTGGGTGAGCACGGTTTCGATGTTGGGCGTGCTCTCCGAGGCCACCGCGTCGCGCGCGAAGCTGATGTCGGACGGTGTGAAGATGCCGCACTGCGAGTAGTGAATGTCGGCATTCTCGATGAACGGCAACGTCCCCGTGCAACCGGCGATGGCGACGTAGATCTGGTTCTCGATGGCGCGCGCCAGGGCGCAGCTGCGCACCCGCAGGTAGCCGAGCCGGTCGTTGGTGTTGAAGGGCACAAAGATGATGTTGGCCCCCTGGGCGGCGGCGATGCGTCCCAACTCGGGAAACTCGATGTCGTAGCAGACGGCGATGGCGATCTTGCCGCGATCGGTATCGAAGACCTCCAGGTGCTTGCCGGGATCGACTCCCCACCACCGCTTCTCATTGGGCGTGACGTGGATCTTGTACTGCTTTTCGATGCTGCCGTCGCGCCGGAACAGGTAGGCGACGTTGTAGATGCGATCGTCCTCGAGGACGAAGGTAGAGCCGCCGACCACGTTGACGTTGTAGCGGATCGCCAGATGCGCCATCAGCTCCAGGTAGCGAGGCGCGAACTCGGCGAGTCGCCTGGCCGCCAGGCCGGGGCGTTTTTCATCGACCAGCGACAGAAGCTGCGTCGTAAACAGCTCCGGGAAGAGAACGAAATCGGAGTTGTAGTCGCCGGCGGTGTCGACGTAAAACTCACATTGGTACTCGAACTGCTCGAAGCTCGTTACACGTTGCAGCAGGTACTGGACGAGACTGATACGCACCGGGGCGAAGGTGCGGACACGGGCGTACGGTTCGGCGCGATGGTCGAGGTTGCGCCACTCCAGGAAGGTTGCGTAGCCGCGCGACTCCAAGTCGCCCGGCAGGTAGTCGGGAATCAGGGCCTGGAGAGCGAAGCCGTTGGCGAGTTGCGCGGTGAGAACGGGGTCGAAGAGGTTCTTGCTGACGACCTGCTCGACGTACTCGCGAGCGCTCAGCCGGTCAGCGTGCTCGCCGTAGCCGGGAATCCGGCCGCCTATCAGGATGCGGCGCACGTTCAGCCGGCGCGCCAGTTCCTTGCGCGCGTCATAGAGTCGCCGCGACAAACGAAAACCCCTCAGCGCGGGGTCCACCATGATCTCGATTCCGTAGAGGGTGTCACCCTCAGGATCGTGGTTGGTGATGTACCCGTCGGCAGAGATCACTTGCCAACTCTGCCACGCGTCGTAGTCGTCGAACTCGACGATCAGGCTGCTGGACGAGGCGACCAGCTGGCCGTCGAGCTCGATGCACATTTGGCCCTCGGGGAAGCGGGCGATCTGGCTTTCCACCTGCTCACGATTCCAGGTCGGGATCCCGGGGAAGCACTTCTCCTCGAGCACGACGAGGTCGTCGTAGTCGTCGGGGCGCAGCGGTCTAAGAACGACGCGGGACTCGAAATCCTCAAGGTTCAAGGGCATGTAGCTTGATCTCCCAGCCTTTTCTGTCCGGCCGAACGAATGCTGAACAGCCCGTTGAAGAACAGGCGCCTTCTACGGGCGGCTCGTTTTCGCCAGATCTGCGTTGCCGAATCCCCAACAAAAGTCATGACTATGCTTCCGGTTCGGCGCCTTGATCTGACGAAAACCGCTCACCCTCGCTACGTCGCCCGTTTTTCGACGGACTGTTACGAGTAGAGCAGAAGCGGCGGCGGACGGATAGCGGATCAACCGGGAGTGGGACTCAAAGGCTTCCCGACGCATGCACCGGCTTCAGCGGTACCGAGAATTGCTACGGCCCGATTCGCTTGGGTGGGTGTCCCTGATGACTCCCCTACGGCCCGATTCGCTTGGGTGGGTGTCCCTGATGACTCCCCTTGGGTGGGTGTCCCTGATGACTCTTGGGTGGGTGTCCCTGATGACTCTGATGACTCTGATGAGGGGTCATTTTCGGGCCGCGACGAAGAAGACCATGTGCTGGAGACTGGCAGGCGAGTGCACACCTGGAAAGAGCACGTTCACGGCTTGTTCGAGATCCCAGCGACGAATGCGAAACCCAGCGTGCTCGATCGCCTCGCGCAGCTCGTCCTCGTCGACCTTCCAGGTATGATACTCGAGCTCGCGCAAGTGCCGACCGATGCGATCGAGGGGAACCGCCCCCACCAGATGGCCCGCATCCGTGAGGACGTGACGGATGCCGGCCAACGTCGTGTCCGCACCCAACCGTCCACGGGAATGTTCCAGGCAGTTGTTGGCGAACACGACGTCGAACGTATGCGGTGCGAACAGTCGCGCGACGTCGTGCATGTCCCCGACGACGGCTTCGAAGTTGGTCAAGCCGCGGCCAACAGCCGTAGCGGCGTAATCGCACCCGAGATCCAGGCCGACGACGTGATCGGCTCGTTCGACGAGACGCTTACTCTCCATGCCGTTGTGGCAGCCAATCTCCAGCAACCGGCCGACGCGTCCGCAATGCTCAACCATGATCTCGATGAGGTGCTCGACGAGGGCAATCCGGCCTTGCACGGTCTCATGGCAGGCAGTGTCGCGGTGCGCCTCGATCTGGGTGCGCGCGTAGTTCGAGTGAGGATCCTTCACGCTATGAGGGTCGGACCAACGCGACCTATTGAAGAATGACAACTTCATCACGAATCGGAGCCCGATTTCACGTTTGCGCCGCCTATTCCGACATGGGAATTGCGGCCGTACGGCTCATACGTTTCTCGAGGCACCCAGCCCCCTTCCGATAGCGTCGATCTTTCGGTGACGCCAAGGAAGGCCAGCGCGGCGTCTTGGTCGAGATCCCACCTACTTCACTCCTGCCCTACTTTCCCAACGGACTGATGACCGGGTTTATTGTCGTACGATGGTGCGTCCACAGTCGGAGACCGTAACACTGGCGCCGTCGGCGGAGGCAAGCCGAGAATATCATGAATTCGGAAGGCCAATCGATTAAACATCTGCACATGGCCATCCCGGGTGGGGTGACCACCGGGGTCGCGAAAGCTCGACAGCTGCAAGAAGTCGTGAAGGTCGATCAGCTCGCCGCCCGCGTCCTCTACGGCGCGTTGCAGCACGTCGTGATTGCGCTGCGAGTGCACAGGCTCAACCGCCTTAACGACTTGCGTAATGAATGGTGGAATGGGTGCCACCACGACGAGCGGATGTGCTCCATTCCGCCGCACCTCCTCTACCAGGGCGCTCAACATCCGTACGTGCGGATGCGACGGCCATAACAGATGGTCGAACATGGGAATGTCGCGTCGGGCTTCGGCGGTCCCCGTCCCCGGCGCGCCGGTGCGATCCAGCCAAAGAGCCGCGGCCTGGCGGCGCAGACCCTCGAGAAAGTACATCGCATTGACCACGGGCTCGTAGCGAAGCGTCTGTATGAGCGCGAGGCGGATCAAGGAGATGCCACGGTCGTGAAACGGAAGGCTGAACGAGCGAATCAGCTGCGACGGAGGAATCGCGCTGCACATGCTCATCGACGCTCCCCGGCGCCTATTGACATACATTGCGCGATTATTGGCCAGGATCACGACGAGATCGGGCTTCGCCGCGAGCGCGAGTCCGATGGTGCAATAGTGATGAAATAAATCCTGACCGGGGTACACGTTGTTGAAACCAGTGATCCCGTGTCGTCTCAGGCCGCGAATCACGAGGCGCGACCAAGACATTCCGCCCATCATGGTCGAATCTCCCATGAAGACCACGTTGCGCGCCTCGGGTTGCAACGGCGCGGAGAACAGTTGCTCCACGACGATGCGATGCTGGAAATTGCGACGTCCCTCCTCTGTGGCGGTTGTGCCCCACTGATTGTATGCGAGCGCGACCGATCCGCAGAGAGCCGCAATCAAGGTGACAGCAGTCGTTGCTATCCGGTGCATGGTCAGAACTGAAAGTAGAGGAAGCGTTCGCTGGCCGGCCACGACGATCGAGGGAAACCCGCCCACGCGCCGAGTAGGAAAAGCAGGGAAACGACAAATTCGAGGCTGTTGAACAGCATGCTACTATCCTTGGTAACGCCTGCGCGAGTGGAGACTAGCTGCCACAATTGCGGACGAATGCAACCGGCCACATATCCGGCCGGACGAAGAACCTCAGAAGCGACCTGCGGGGCGACACGGTCAACGTCGCCAACCGACTCGAGTCGCCGGCGAGCGTGTACCAACGAATGGAGAAAAGCCCCAGCGCGTTGGCTTCACCCAGATTGACGGTCAACCGGCTTCTTGGAAATATGCGCGCGCACGAGTCGCGTGGACGTGCTGAATGGCGGGTGCCGCAAGTTGTATGTGTCGCCATAGGTTGAGACTTGACTTGCCGGGACGCCGCGACGCCGCGGGGCAGTGCACCGCCCTGTCTGCGTTGGTCGCGGTGGCATTGGCCATCCTCGCCATGCCCACGCTCGCCGCAGCAATGCCTGCCCGCGCGCCGAGGCCGCCGGTCGTCGAGGACATTGAGCCGATGCCTGTCAACCAACCCCTGTTCCCCGTGCCAGAACCGTACGATCGCTTTCGATTATGGGTGAACTCTCTCTTCGTGCCACCGAGCGACTTCGGTGAAGTCGACATGGGTGTGGCGATACCTCAGATCCGGCTTCGCGCGGACGTGCCTCTCGGACGTGGAGCGAGCTTTCAGCTGACAGGCGAGTTTCGCAGTAGCATCTACGACACCGACGGGAGCGGTCTGTTGTTCTCGGATTGTCCCGGTTGTCCGTCGTCGCCGGGGACGTTGTACCAGACGACGATCGCGGCGCAGAGCGGGTTTCTGCTCAACGACGACAGGCATCTGATTCGAGCGGGAGAGAATTGGGTCTTGCTGGGCGCTCTTTACGCGCGTGCGCGGTGGGAGCCGGGAGCATTGGGCGACTCGATTACGCCGGGGGTGAATTTCGGAATCGGCTACCAGCTGCCGGCGTACCTGCGGATCGCCATCGGGGGGCGCGTGGAGCGCGCGCTCGATGGCGACGGCGTCAAGATCGGCCCGTCGGGGCAGATCCGCTGGGATTTCCTGCCGAACTGGCAGGCGCAAACTCGCGGTTACGGCCTGCAGATCGAATACACTCCGCGGCCGCGGATCGAGTTGTTCGTCACGGGCTATCGGTCGACCGATAGGTTCCGTCTCGACGACCGATCGAGCCTCGGTCGGGGGCTGACGTTTCGCGATCGGTCGGTGCTCGTCGGCGGCGGTGTGGCCGTGAAGATACTGCGCCAGTTGCGCGCGCGGTTTGAGGCCGGCGCGGCGGTAAACCGATCGGTGTCGGTGTCCAACCGTGGCGATGGCAAACTCGATTCGACAGATGGCGACGCCGCGCCTTACATCTCGTTTCGCGTCGAACTACGGCGTTAGCGCTTTCGGGACGCTTTCGGGCGGGACGCTTTCGGGACACCCACATATAATTGCAGGGATGGATGCAAGACGCTTTCGGGACACCCACATATACTTGCAGGGATGGATGCAATGCCGGGACTGGGGGGATGCCGGGACAGCCACAGATAGCTGGGGGATGCCGGGACAGCTACAGATAGCTGGCGCATAGGCGAGTACACTTGCGACGGGCGAGGGCGTAGGCATAGCTCTTAAAAATAGTTGACAACTATACCACGAGAGCTGTACAAGGACTCTCCATGCCGAAGCCCCGCCGCTTGCTGGTCGACCTCCAGTCCACACCTTACTACCATTGCATCAGCCGCTGTGTGCGGCGCGCTTATCTGTGCGGCGACGACGCGCTCACGGGCAAGAACTTCGACCACCGCAAGCAGTGGTTGATCGACCGCATGAAGACCTTGGCCCGCGTATTCGCCGTCGACATCTGCTCGTACTCCACCATGAGCAACCACTTCCACCTGGTGCTGCGCATTGACGCCGATCGCGGCCGCAGGCTGAGCGACGAACAGGTGGTCGAGCACTACGGCGCGGTGTTCCCTAAGGTTGTTAAGAAGCTGATGAAGGTCTCCGAGAGCGAACGGCAGCGGCTGATCTCGATGTGGAGGGAGCGTTTGTGGAACCTCAGCTGGTACATGCGCTGCCTGAACGAATCGATCGCCCGCCAAGCCAATCGCGAAGACGGGTGTAGCGGACGGTTCTGGGAGGGAAGGTTTCGCAGCCAGGCACTGCTGGACGAGGGGGCGTTGCTGACGTGCATGAGCTACGTGGACCTGAACCCGATTCGAGCTGGAATCGCGGACAGCCTGGAGGCCTCGCAGTTTACCTCGATCCGCGAGCGTTTGTTGGCGGCGGCCGACGAAGCGTGCAATCGCGGCACGGAGTCGGGGCAGGGTCGGGAGCCGTCCTGGGGACTGGGGCAGTTGTTGCCGTTTATGGTAGCTGCAAATCCGGTAAGGGTCTCGGGATCGTGGACTCGCCAGCCGCTGCCGATGCACTTCGAGGACTACGTGGCGCTTTTGCGGGAGACTGCGGGGGGGATCGGTCGCCAAGCCGGTGAGGACGCGGAGTTTACGCGCAGCACTGCGTCTCTCTTGGAGCAGGTGGGGTTGAGCCCGGAACGGTTTGCGCAGAGCGTGAGGGAGTTCGGCCGCAGTTTCTTCACGATGGTCGGAGAAACGCACCGCATCGAAGCGGAGAGCGAGCGCCGTGGGTACCGGCGGCGGCCGGGGCTCCGGGCGGCGCGCAAGCTTTACCGCGGAGCGGCCTGAGTCCCGACCCGGTTCGAGCACCGATCGCGCGGCGCAGATCGGTGTGGCCGGCGATCATTACTATGCGTTGCCGATGGGCCGAGAACGGACGTCCCGCCCGCGTGACTTCCCGACCTCTCGCCCTAAGTTGAAGTGGGTGTCCCGGCAATTGTCCCGGCAATTGTTCCGCAGTGGGTTGAAGTGTCCCGGTAGTTCTATCGCCAGAGCCGTATCGGTGGGACATAGCGGGCGGCGGAGCGCGAGATCGACACAGGAGACCATCACCGCGATCCCAGGTTGAGCGCGGGCAAAACCGGGGCAATTCCCCGATCTCCTTCCCAGCGCCTCCTGAACCAAGCGGATGAGATCGTTCACCCCGACGCTGCCGTTGCCGTCGCAGTCACAAGGGCATTCTGGCGTCGAGGCAGTTTCCCTCGGAATGGGAGTGACGATCCGAGTGGGAGAAGATGGGGGCGTGGGAGTTGCAGTCGGAGTCGGGATTTCGGTCGCGCCGCCCTCGCCGACCGACACCACGTACTCGGGCGATATCGCGCTCAGATGAGGACCGGGTTTCCAGTAGCCGCCGGACTCGCAGTACTCCTCGGTCCCGTAGACTACCTCGATCTGGAGCACTGCCTCGCCTGGCAGGAGCGTGTCGAGAAGGAAGTTCGCGTCCGAGGACACGGTGGTTCCATGGAAAATACCGTTGGTGCCGTAAAGGCGGATCGAAGAGACAAAATAAACGGAGGCGCGGACATCGAAGTGGAACGAGACGATGTCACCGACCACCGGGTTCGGCGGAACGAGTTCGAGACCGCGGAACTCGACGTGACCCGGAACCACTCGACAGTCATTCCCGCCCGCGGCCGGTGAGACCGAAATCACGGGCATCGCGAACATCACGGCAAATGCCATTCGAGGGAATCGGTGGAACCCCAGACTGCGCGCCATTACGCCTCCCTTCCGTGAAGGACGATGAGCATCCGACGTGGATAATTGCAAAGTGGCGGAATGCCGGGAAGGAAGACGGGACGGGAATAGCGGGAGGAATGCCGGGACCGGAATGCCGGGACAGCCACAGATAAAAGTCCCCAGATAAAAGGGAAGGAATGCCGAGGGAATGCCGGGACAGCCACCGATAGGGAAGAGGACGGAATGCCGGGACAGCCATA
This sequence comes from Thermodesulfobacteriota bacterium, assembly GCA_041743795.1. Taxonomy (GTDB): domain Bacteria; phylum Desulfobacterota; class Binatia; order HRBIN30; family CADEER01; genus CADEER01. Next base: position 8,498 of record JBGTMF010000573.1, read on the forward strand.
GGTAAAAGAGGGATGCCGGGACACCCATACAGGCGAGGGATGTCGCGGATTCCGGGAATCACCCACTAACTTCCATGGGCGACTCTCGACTCTTGGCTCGCGCACATAGTAGTCGATCGGCCATGACCTACCATCCGACGCGGCGTGAGTTTCTCGAGGCCGGGACAATGACCTTTCTCGCATCCGCCGCTTGGCCGCTTTCGGGCTGCGGGGGCTCGGACGACTCTGATCCGCTGGTGGGTGAAGTCGATCCGCGGGCCAGCGCCTTCGGCTACTGGGGCGTCGAGGACGGGCTTCCGGTGTTCGTCTACGACGCCGACCACACCACACTCGACGCCGCCGAATGGGATCCGATCGTGCGGCCGCATTCGCGCCGGCACTGGCACATGTTCGGCAACCGCGTCCTCCAGGTGCAGGCCGACAACTTTGGAACGGTAGCCCTGTTCGACGAGGGCGATGGCCTGCGCTGGCTAACCGCCGCAGAGCCGCGGGGCACCGGCGTGTCACTGATCCGCGAGGAAGATGGCGCGACGTGGTCGACCGACTTCGCGCAGCGTGCCGGCGAAGCCATCCCACTGCGGATCTTCGGGCCGACGCACTTCGAGGTGCGCGACTGCCTGCGCGGTCTAACTGTGCGACGAGTCATCCTCTGCCCGGAGGGCGACATCCCCTGGTTGCTGGTGCGCGTTTCGCTTGAGCTCGATCCCGCCGCCGCGGTGCCGCGTTCATTAGTACACACGGAGCAATGGGCGCTGCAGCCGCGTTTCCTGGCGTTGTTCCAGAGCGCCGCGGTGCGCCGCGAGACGGCGTTGCGCGAAGTCCGCTACGACATCGAGACGCGGGCCGGCAGTCTGCGCGCCAGCGAGCGCTTCGTCGCCGACGGCGTCGGCGTTTTCGGTCCGCCCGCCGTGC
>JBGTMF010000574.1:0-3814 GCA_041743795.1 Thermodesulfobacteriota bacterium
TCGGAGCGGGCGCGACCCATTCGGGCGCTGCGCCGCCCTCCGATTCCCGCCGGAAGAGGGTCTGCGCCGGCGGCGCTTCGCACTCGCCGCGAAGCCAGCGAACCAACGGCGCGACGATCTGCTTCGGCTCGCCATCGCAGAATACGTCGGCCGGCGCTGAATCGAGCATCAAGTGCTCGCCGCGCAAGCCGATGAAGACCTTGTCCGGCAAGTCGCGGCGCAAGCGGGCGACGAGTTGCGGGCTCCAGACCCGCTCGTAGATGATGGGGTCGTATGCCGACAGAGTTTCGACCAGGCGGCTCTCGACATCACTCTCACCCGCCTCGTCGTCGAGATCGCGGGTGAGGACGACCAACACCAGATCGTTGGCGATGCCCTCGTCGCGCAATCCGCCCGAGAGCAAGGCCAGCTCGCGGTCGTCGAGGAACGAGCGATCGCCGTGACTGTGGAAGCTGAGAATGGCGACCGGGCTTTCCGGCGAGCACCGCAGCGTCCGCATGGCTGCAAGTATCGTCGAAAAGACCCGCCAAAAACAACCACATCCTCGCGGAGACCTGCAGGCCGCGTTTGACGGACGGCGGCCGTATCGATACGGTTCGCGGCCGAACGATGCCGAACCTCCTGCACGCGAGGGCGTCCGATCGCCCCAATCGTCGGATTTTGCAACGCCTGGCGGCGCCCGTCGCGCTTTCCGCAGTGGTACTCCTGTCGACAGTCGCCGCCTCAGCGGAAGCGGATGCAGCGGCAGCGAACCCAGTCGAGGCGACCGCAACGACCCGCAACAGTGGCCCGAGCGAGCGTCAGGCCGTCATTCCGCCCGGACAGGAAGAGGCGCTGGCGGCGATGCTGGGACGCGGCGCCGACTTGCCCGCGGGGTGTCACTTCGCACGTGCCCAGGTCGACGGTTCGCTGATCACCAGCACCTACGGATGCAGCGAGGCCGAGGTCGTCATCGAGCTGCACCACCCCAGCGCCGCCCCGGCGGGCGCGACGGAAACCGCCCAGTTCGCCCTTCTCCTTCGCCAGGGAGTACCACCCGAAGGCTTTCTCGACGGTCTTCTGGCGCGGGTCCGCGCGCACGAGAACACGGTCACCTGGACGTGGACCGAAGCCGACGTCGTCCCGGCCAAGCCGGTGGGTTTCCGCCGCCTGCCGACGCTTCTGCTGGCGATCGCGATACTCGGCGTGTGGCTGTGGTGGCGGCGGGCGCGATCCGAATCGGCTGGCTGATTCCTCCATTCGCGCCGCGCGCGCGAATGAGCCGCGCCGCGTCGTTCGTCCTTGACTCCCCGTGCCGTGCTGCATAGCTCTGGGGAATCCGCAGCTCATTCGAGCCGGAACTAGACGATGGCAACTCGGGCATGGCACCGCGGGATGGTGCACGCGTGGTGTAGTGGTTGCCGCTGCGGGACGCGGCGATGACCGCTCTAGGCACCAATCCGGGCGACAGGGCGGATGTGCGCGGCGAATCCGGCGGCGCCGGCGCACTGGTGCCGCTGCGCGGCCAGAACATTCTCGGCGATTGGAACATCGTCGACGTGACAGGCGGCTTTCCCGGCGCCATCTCCGTCAATCTCGCCCGCCCCAGCGATGGCGCCTCGCTGCAACTGGCGGTGATGCCGAGCGGCTCGGGAAAGGCCTTCTGGAGCACCGGCCACGGCGACGTCTTCTACCGGCGCTTCAGCGGCATCGACAGCGAAGAGGCGGTCGCCACGACCGGTTCATTCGCCGACCTGCTCCAGAGGGGCGCGCTGCCGCTGGCGCTGTATTTTCCGCACCTGGCCATCCACCGCGACGCCAACGACGGCCCCCTGGCGGCGCGCGACCGCTTCGTCCACTTCCTCGCTGCACAGCGCCTACTTCTCGGCGGGCCCAGCGGCGGCGACGAGGGGCTGAACCACGGCCGTGCTGCCGACGGCGCCTTGCAGGCGCCGGAGATGCGCGAAGAACTCTACTTCGACGCCCAGGGCATTGCCGAGTTTCTCGCACCGGAGGTTTCGGTCGACGGCGAAGCGGTCGCCGGCCACGTTCTGCGATCGATCTACCTTCCGCCAGTCGGACGGCGGCAGACGGCGGACTATCGCGCCTACGCGTTGGAGTTCGATTCCGGCGAGGACGACAAACTGGTGCGCCTCGAACTCCGCTACGGCGACAACGAGAGGGCGGTGTTCGGCGAGTGCGGCCCCCTCAAGGTCGCCGTCCTCGGATTCGAGGGCGATCCGGAATCGCTGCCGCCGCACCTCACCTCCCTCTGTTCGTGGTTGCTCGCCCTCCTCTATCTGCGCGCCCCTGGCGAGCTGCGCATCGTCGTCCCGTCGAGCGCTGAGCAGTTGCGCTGCACCTCCTGGCCACCCGCCGGTGGCGGAAGCGCGACCCAAGCCGCCGCACGCACAAACACTGCCGCAGGCACCAACGCCGCCGACGCAGGCCGCACGGTCCCGGCGCTGAACCTGACCCTCGACGCCGACTGCCATCAGGCGTGCACCTTCTGCTCGGTCAAGAGCTACGTCGAGCCATTCGATCGCGGTGAAGTCGAGTTGGAGGCCATCCAACTGCAGTTGCAGAGGGCGTGCGACGCCGGCGTCGAAGAGGTGCGTCTCAACGGTATCGATCCTCTCGCCTACTCGTGCGTGCTCGATGTCGTCGCCGCCGTGCGCGACCTCGGCTTCCGCCGCCTCTCGATATACAGCCCGGGCCGCCAACTCGCTTCGCGCGAGTTTCGCTCGGCGCTACTCGATCGCGCACCGGCCGAGCTGGAGGTCACCATCCCGCTCTACGGGGTAACCGCCGCCGTGCACGACGCGGTGACCGGATTGCCCGGTAGTCATGCCCAGGTGCTCGCCGCCATCGAGGGACTCGTCGATCTCCTCGGCCCGCGCCGGCCCGATCGCGGCGACGGTGATGCACGGTGGTGGTCGCGCTGGGGAAAACGACGGGAAGCTGCTCGTCCCGTCGCTGGCGAACGCTGCCCGATTCGCCTGTCGACGGTGATCGTCAAGCAGAATGTCGACGAGCTGCCGGCGTTGCTTCGCTTCGCCGGCGAACGAGGCCTCCTTCTCGACGCCCGGGTACCGTACCCGATGCGACAAACCGTCCGTGATCCGTACGCGGAATCGGCACTGCGCGAGACCGAGATCGTGCATCGCTTCGTCGCGGGAACGCGACATTTCGCCATGAGGGAGAGGTTCGATGCGGCGCGCGTTCTCGGCCGCGCCGTGCTCCATCCATGCGTGCTCTTCCGCGTCGAGCAGGCGGGAGGGGTGCCGCTGTTCGGCGCCCACGACATCGGCAAGCCGCGCATCTTGCATGGAACCGAGTACCGCAGTGCCGACTTCGTCCACGCCGACGACGGTTCCGACAGCGCCTTCGCCGTCGCCACGGTTCCGTGTCCGCACGTCGAGACCTGCGCGCTGGCGAGCACCTGCCCGCGCGAGCACTACGCGGTATACAGCGACCTCTTCGGCCTCGATGAGTTCACACCGGTCAGCGTCGACGATCTCTATGCTGTCGTCCCCACCGGCGACGTCGAGGAGTTCCGCCGCATGCGGCGCAGTTGAAGGTAGACCCAGGTGTCGGCGAACTCGCAACGGCGATTCCGGTATGTGGTCCCGCCCGGCCAGGAGGCGGTGATCGGGCGCCTCCTCAACCCGGCCGACCTCGCCGCCTGCGGATGGACATTCGCGCGGGCGACGATCACCGAGTCGGCCGTGCACGGCTTCTATCACAACGCACAAGGTGAGGCGGCGCGCATCACACTGACGCATCCCTCGGCTGCCCCGGCGCAGTGGCGCCGCGCCGGTTGCCTGGCCGTCTC
>JBGTMF010000575.1:0-4110 GCA_041743795.1 Thermodesulfobacteriota bacterium
GCACCGCGAGGAGTACGCCAAGCTGGTCAAGAAGGCGATCAGCACTGGCGAGCCCGTCCCCGTCGCCGTGATCGAGCAACGCCCCGAGTTCCGCAAGGCGCGCAACGACCGCGAGCGGTACGAGAAGGGCCGGCACACGTCGTACGCGAACAAGTCGATCGCCGTCCGCAACGACCTGGTTGAAAGCCACGGGGTCAAGATCAAGCGCCAGGACGGGAAGTCCATCACCGACGCGCAGACCAAAGAGATCGCCGACGGGATCCGGGAGATCGAGAGCGTCCTCGGGCCGATGGGCGATCTGCTGCGGAAGGCCGACGTCACGATCGCGCACACGAACGGCAAGATGCCGTTCCTGATGAAAGCCGGCGGCGTATTCCACGCCGGAGAGAACACCGTGACCGTGGGGATCGCAGGCGTCCGGGCGATGGCACACGAGCTCGCGCACTGGCTCGACTTCGAAGCCGGCGCAGCGAAGGGTCACACCACCTACATCTACCGAAACAACCACTCCTCGAAATCGACGTCCTGGGCGGCGGGAGAGGACGGGTCTGCTCTCATCTCCGCCGCGAGTCGGTCGATGAATAACGCCTACCTGGCTGCCCAGATCGCCAAGGTGGTGAGTCCGAACAAGATCCGGAACATCGGCGAAGACGAGAAAGCCGAGGTCAAGCGAATCAAGGTCTCCCTCGGTTCGTACTGGCGGCGACCCGAAGAGATCTTCGCCCGGTTGGTTGAGCAGCACATCGCCACCGAACGTGCGGCCGCTGGCCACAGTGCGCCGCCGCGCGAGGTCGACCCCGAGCAGCAGCTCCACGTACGACAGGAGTCGAGCCACAGCGCGCACGAAGAGGCGCACTCGTACCAAAACATGCCCGGCTGGTGGGATGCGGAGACGTTCGCAAAGCTGCAGCCGATGGTGCGAGAGGCGCTCGCTGAGCGCATCGAGGCATTGGGGGGCGACTCGTCGCACGTGCGTAAGGGCGGCCTCAAGGCGATGGCGAAAGCCGGTCCCCTTCGGCGCCTGCGGTGGTGGATCAGCTCGCTATTCCCATCGCCGACCCAGGAGACGCCGGCGACCGTACCTGCGGCGCCGAGGTTGGTGCTGTTGGTGCGTGCACCGGCGGCGAGAACAGCAACAGAAGGAGCAGCACAATGAAGTCGGACACGGTCAAACAGTACGGCGTCGTCAACCAGGCGCTCGGGGACGCGAACACGGTCACGCCGCTGGTGCTCCCTGACGGGACGTACCACCTCTATCTGCGCGGCCGGCTCGGCGACGGGTCCGCGGTGGCGATCCGGATCCACCCGAACCCCCACCAGTCGGCGGTGTTCTTCACCGTGCCCACGGGCGAGACGCTGCACATCGATCGCCTGTCGCTCGGGAACACCCGCGACGCCGAAGGAAAGCGGACGCGCACGATCTTCGTGTCGAGCGCCACGGCCAGCGCGATCGCGGAAGCTCTCATCCTGTCGTGAGCGAAGTCGGGCGCATCGAAACGCTGTTGAAGGGCCGCAGATGGGAATGGCTGCAGTTCGTCAACGCGGCCCTGCGCCTGGGCCTCGAAGTGTCGTTTCAGCGCCAGACGGTACGCGTCGAGGGCTTCCGGTTCCGTATTCATCGGCGCCCGAAGCCGTGGCGGCCGCCCGGATGCGGAGAGGACGTGCTGTACCTGCGCTACAACCTGATGTCGGCGCGCATACACGTGATCTCGTCGATCGTCGGCAAGATGCTGGTGTACCTGCCGCACGAGACACCGAAGCGGCTGCAGGTCCGGCTCGACCGAATGCCGGCGGAGCGTTGGCCGACGCCCGAGCAGTGGCAGGAGTCTCGAGATCGGCGCGCCGAGATCCTGAGTCGCGCCGATCTCGAGGACCAGGCGGAAGTCCGGGCGGCGTCGTGAGCGGCGGGGGGATGGGGACGTTACCGAGACTTGTGGCGCGCTACGCTGCGATTCTCGCTCTGTGTATCTGCACAATGCCCGTGCTTGCCCAAACCCCAACGGACACGGCCACGCCGGAAGCGACAGATACGCCAACTCCATTCGGGTGTACTAACCCGTTCATCGTGACGACCAGCGTCGATAGCGTACACGGCGCAACGCTGCGCCGTGGGCTGCAATGCCTACAGGATGTGCCATCGCCGACACCGGCAGCGATCCACTTCGATTTACCCGGCGACCCTCCCGACCCGATCGTACTCGACCCGGCCTTGGGGGGTCTCTTTACCGATCGCGACGGATCGCTGATCGACGGGCTCACCCAGACCGGCGCCGCCGCAGCTAACCTACTGGCCGGCGAAACCCATACCCTGCCCGTCAAAATCATCGGCGACGTGGACACCTTCGGGTGCCTGCGGATCCTCGGAGCCGACTCAACGCTGCGCGGGATTCATATCGACTGCGAGGATTATCCCGGCATCCCCGTCGTGGCATACGGCGCGGGTAGCGTGGTGGAGGACTGCATCGTCGAAGGCGGCAACTTCGGCATCAGCGGATTCAATGGCGGCACCGTTCGGCGCAACATCGTGCGCAATGTCACCATTCATGGGGTTGGCGTGTTCGGAGGCAGTGGCTACGTATTCCAAGGCAACGTGATTCACGACATCGGCGAGGACGGCTTTTTTGTCACTGAGGCATCCGACGTGCTCATCGGCGGCACCGACGCAGCCCATCGCAACATCCTCACCGGCAACGGATTCGGCACTGGTTCGCACAGCGGGGCGCGTCTCGGCGACAACGTGACCGGCGCCGTGATCCAAGGCAACTACATCGGCGTCGACTTCGAGGGCACGCCAGACGGCAACGTCTTCGGCATCCGCGTCGGGTCAGGCGCGACATCGCTCGGCACGGTGGTAATCGAGGACAACGTCATCTCGGCGAACACGACGCACGGCATCCTGATCGACGACGTGACGCTGACCAGCGTGGCCATAGAAAACAACCTGATCGGCACCAACCTCGCGGGCGAGAACTCCGCGCCGCACTGCAACGGGCACCCACAGGTCAACGATCAGTCGGGCGAAGCAACGCTCGACGGCAACACGCTCGGCGACTGCGATCCGACCCCGACGCCGACCCCGGAGGACACGCCGACGCCGGCCGGCCCGCCGCTCGGCTGCTGCGTAATGCCGGCCGAATGCGGCCCGGTATCAGGCCTGCCGGATGTGACCGGCGGCAAGTGCGTGGACGACAGCTTCGTTGAAGAAGGCTGGACTGAGGAGCACTGCGGAATCGTCTCGAACGGCGCATGCGGCGTCGATCCGGTGCGCTGGATCGAAGGCGGGACCTGCGCCACGGACTGCGCAGCAGCGACGGCAACGCCGACCGTGACGGATACGCCGGAACCGACGGATACTCCGACGGAGACGCCAACCGACACTCCTACTCATACCCCGACGGCAACGCCGACATTTACTGGCACCGACACGCCAACCAACACCCCAACGGCGACCCCGACGCAAACCCCGACGAACACTCCAACGAGCACCCCGACTCAGACTCCCACCAGCACTCCAACCGACACGCCGGCTCACACGCCGACGGCGACGCCTACGGATACTCCCACCAGTACGCCGACGGACACGCCGACCACCACACCGACTGAGACACCCACCAGCACGGAGACCCCGGCGGAGAGCCCGACCAATACGGATACGCCGACGGAGACCCCAGCAACGACGCCGACGTACACGGCAACGAGTACGCCGACAGCAACCGCGACACGGACCCCCAAACTCCCGATTCGTGGAGCTCTGTCGCTGCAAGAGACCCTCACCGGAACCCTCACCCTGGAGGACCAATGACGACCACCGCCGCATGGGCGCTGGCTGCCACCTTGGCCATGGTTGCACCGTCCGTCGCTCAGAGTTTCTCCTCTCACCGTCCCTATCTCGGGCGGGTACACGAGGGGGCATCCCTGCCGGTGACCGCGCAGTTCTTCGACTCAGCCACCCCACCGGTGCCGCAGGCCCCCGACCAGGTCGATTGCTGGGTTTGGCAAAAGGGTGTCGATACCGCCGTGGTGGCACCCCTCTACGCGTGCGACACCGTGTTGGACCCCGGCGTATCGGCCGTGCAGATCCAACTCTCCCCCCTCGCAACTCGCATCGCG
>JBGTMF010000576.1:0-2674 GCA_041743795.1 Thermodesulfobacteriota bacterium
GTTGCATTAGTCGGCGAGCAAATGGCGCCTGTGCCAAGGCGCGACGACGAAGGAATATTTGCAATATTTCGAGGAGGAGCAACGCCGGCATGGGCGCCAAGGGCCGCCGAATAATGTGACGAATCTCTGACTCAGGACACTAACGAGACGTGCCGGCCGCCGCCGTGGTAAAGCGCTGCGCATAGGCCCTCATCTCATCCGTGAAGGCGATCCGTTCAGGCGTGTACCAGGGCGTGTAGGTTGTCAGCACTTTTGGTGCCAGCCCGCGCAAGGCGCGCCAGGACTGTGCGCGCAGGCGGCTGCGACGGCCCGCCGCGCCACCGAAGCGCGACCGCACATCGCTGCGTTCCTCCATGTAGCCGGCGACGCGGTGGATCCACCTCAGCATGTGCCGCTGCGCAAACAAGCCCCAACGCAGTCGGTACCAGTAATCGCCGCAGATGTGGTCGTAGACCTCGAACGCGACGGTGCGGTGTTCGAGCTCTTCGATGAGATGCCAGCTGAACAGTTCGCGCGCGGCGGGATGCATGCGCTCGAACTGGTTGCTCTCGAACGCGTAACGCGCCGCGGCCGTGGTCAGCGCCTCGAACCCTTCGGCGTAGGCGAGGTTGAACTGGAGCGACCGCTCTTGACTGAAGCGCCGGTAGTCCGCGTCGATCTCGGCCTCGAACTCGGCAAGCCTCGGAAAACCCGACATCCGCAGAGCTTCGTTGAAGCGGCGGTGTTGGCGGTAGTGTTGTCCCTCCTGGGCGTTGAAGTGCTCGAGGTCCTCCAGCAGACCGCGATCACCTATGTGCTTCTTGGCTTCGTTCATCGTGCGAATCAAATACGGCTCGAGATACGGCAGCAATAATGAGAGGCCGACCGCTCGAAAGGATTCTTCGGGTTGTCCCTCGACAATGACCGGATCGATCCCGTCGGGGAACTCGAACTGCATTCTGCGAACCGTGATCTCGTGCATATGGATGCCCCGGGCGTTGAAAACGACCGTAGTCAATTTCTCCGGGGGAACATAGCGCGATTCTCGCTGGTCGTATGCTGCAGATCCCCGGCGTCCAGGAACCTGTGGCGTCGAGGAACCGTGCGAATACTCGCGATCCATGCTAGAAGAAGTCGCAGCGGCGGCACCGGGCTTCATCGCCGGCGCGGCGATCCGCCATCGCTGCGAGAGCGAGGACAGCTATGAGACCATTCAACACCCGCGGATCGCATTGTGCGGTCGTTTTCGGTTGCGTGACAGCCGTCACCCTCTGCTCTCAGGGCGCGAGCTTCGCTGGAGCGGCGCCCGCTGACGTCAATCTGCAGTTGCTCGCGACCCTGCCCGACCAGATCGTTCACGTCACCAACAGCGGCGTTGCCGGCGACGACCGAATCTTCCTCGTGCGCAAGATCGGGGTCATCCATATTTACGACGGCGCGAGCGTTCTACCTACCCCCTTCCTGGACATCGACAACCTCGTGGTCGGAACGACTCTCGAGACGGGCGACGAGCGCGGCTTGCTCAGCGTCGCCTTCCATCCCGATCACGACGCGAACGGCTTCTTCTACGTGAATTACATCGACAACGGTGGCGATACAGTCATTAGCCGCTATCAGGTGTCCGCCGATCCAAACATAGCTGATGCCGGGAGCGCCTCGATCGTGATCGGTATCGATCAGCCCGCCGGTAACCACAACGGCGGCCAGCTCCAATTCGGCCCTGACGGCTACCTTTACATCGGCATGGGCGACGGCGGCGGCGGCTGCGATTCCGCCGGTAGCGGCTGTAACGCCCAGAAAACGAGCTCCCTTCTCGGTGCCATGCTGAGGATCGACATCGACGGCGACGACTTTCCGCTCGACTCCACGCGCAACTACGCCATCCCGGCGTCCAATCCCTTTGTCCTCGACGCGGCGGTGGCAAATGAGACCTGGGCCTACGGGCTGCGCAACCCCTGGCGCTTCTCCTTCGACGCCGAGACCGGCGATCTGTGGATCGCCGACGTCGGCCAGAACGCGGTGGAGGAGATCAACCGCGTCCCCCTCGATGCGTCGGGCCTCAACTACGGCTGGCCCCGATTCGAGGGTGACCGGCCCTTCGACGGCCAGCCGGCCGAGGGTCCCGTGGTCGACCCCGTGCACACCTACGGCCACGACCGCGGATGCTCCATCACCGGCGGGTTCGTCTACCGCGGTGGGGCGATCCCCCAGCTGCGCGGCGCCTACCTCTACAGCGACTTCTGCTCGGGGAGCATCTGGGCGCTCGACGTGGCGGAGGACGGCAGCGTCCGCGCCGACGTCGACACGGGCCTTGATGTGTCCAACCCCGTCTCGTTCGGGGAAGGGCCCGACGGCGAGCTGTACGTGCTGTCCCTCGACGGGGCGATCACGGCCATCGTCCCCGCAGACGACCAGGAGTAGAAGATGAACGAACCAGCTGCTGACCGCCCCCGTCTCACCCACGTACTCGTGGTGGCGGTGGCCGTCCTCGCCCTCGCGGCAGCCGTGCTGCCGCAGGTCGCGGTGGCCCAGACCACCGACCGCATCGGCGATGACCCCGACCCCGTGCTGGCGGCCATCGCGATCAACCAGGCGACCGGCGAGGACCCCGCGGCTCGGGTCGTGCTGGGCCGGGACGACGTCTTCGCCGACAACCTCGCCGCCACCGCCCTCACCGGTCCGGATGGGGCGCTGC
>JBGTMF010000577.1:0-4147 GCA_041743795.1 Thermodesulfobacteriota bacterium
GGAGCGCTGGCGGATTACTCGAGCCTCGACGTCGACCTGGCCTTGGAAGGCGCGGCGGCGACGCGCGACAAGGCGGCGTACGTGGCGATGATGTTGCGCGAGTTGGTCGGCGCCGATGCCTACGACGGCGCTGTTGCGGCAGTGATCGAACGCTTCCGCGGCCGTGGCTTGACCTCGCAGGGCGTGCGGGATGTCTTCCGTGAAGCGACCGGCGTCGACGTGAATCTGTTCTTCGACCAATGGGTGGACTCGATCGGTGCGGTGGATCTGTCCCTCAATCCCAAGCACGGCGATGCCGAGGTCGCGAACCACCAGACGGTCGCCATCGACGTGCCGGTCGAGTTGTGGCGGGTACCGCTGGGAGGGCAGCCGATCGCGCAGACGATTGCGGTCGGCGACGTGACGCCGATTGGAACCGCGGAGCGCATCGTCGTCGATCCGCGCGGCGTGTTGGCCGACATGTATCGTTCGAACAACGTGTTGCCGCGGGAAGACGGCCCGCGGGCGCTTGCGCGGTCGGCGCGCGGATCGTGGATGGTCGTCGAAGGCGAACCACACGCGTGGGCGCCGTCACGCATCCGCGAGATCGACGGTACCGGCAAAACGCGGCACGTGTGGGACTTCGATCGCGGCATTCTTGGCTCGCCGCAATGGAGTGCCGACGGCGCGTACATCCTCGCCGCCGAACCGGCGCGCGGTGGATCGGCGACACTCTTTGCGCTGCACTCGACCGACGGCAGCATGGTCGAAATCGGCAGTGACACCGAGGTCGGCGGCGGCGGCAGCGGCTACGTGGCGGCGCGTCGCGGGCGCCTGCTGCGGGTCGAAGGCAAGGCATTGCATGAGATCGGGGCGTTCGACGGCGGGGTGATCACAGCACCGCGTGTGTCGGGAGACGGGCTTCACGTCGCCTATGCGGCGCACCGCAATGGGCAGGTCGAACTGCGCGTGCGCCCGCTTGCGGACGGCCTCGATCGCCTCTTGCTGACGTGGCCCAACGGCCCTCTGCGCTGGACCTGGTCGCCTGACGGCGCTCGTCTCTTCGCCGTTTTACCTGGCGATTGGGACTGGCAGTTGTGGGAGATCCCACTCGATGATCCGCCGCGTGTCCTGATGCGTGAGGCCGCGGCAGTTAACTCGCTCGCCGTTTCGCCGGACGGCAATCGAATCGCGCTCGCCGCCCAAGCGAGCCTGGACTACCGCTTCGAGCGCTATGAGGTTTTCGTCCTTGACCGCGGCGACGCCGCCGGCGCCCGTCGCTACACCGCGGCTGGCCAGAGCGTCGTCGACCTTGCCTGGCACGACGAAGAATCCCTTCTCGTCATCGTCACCGACCCGACCCACGCAACCGTCCCGCAGCGCCGCGACCTCGCTACACTACAACTTTCGGACGGTTCCGTCCTACCCTTTCCCTGAGCAGCGGGAGAGGGACGGCGCCGCCCTGACGGACTGCTGAACTCAAGCGCCTTCGCGCTCGCGGGCGATGCTGTGGGACGGCGACGGCGGCAGGTTCAGCACTTCACGCGGAAATGAGTCGACCATGAAATCGACGATCGAGCGCATGGCGACGATTCCCGTCGGTCGTCCATCGTCGTCGACCAGCGGGATGTGACGGAAGCCACCGACGTTCATGTGGTGCAACGCATAGGCAAGCGTGTCGTCGAGCGTCAGGCATTCGGGGTCGGCGGTCATCACCTCGCGCACGGGCACCGATTTCGGCGAACGGTCTTCGGCGGCGATTTTGCAGAGGACGTCGCGTTCGGTGAAGACGCCGACCAAGCGTTCGTCATCGACGACGAGGACGCAGCCACTCCGCTGTTCCATCATCTTTTCGATCGCATCGGCGGCCGTCGCGTCGAGGGGAACCGAGACCGGAGGGCGCAGTGATGCGAGACTGCGAATCGGTTGTTCGGAAATCGTCGTGCCGAGGTCCCGCGTGCCGCTGGAACGCTCGTCGGCGATGCGCTCTTCTTCGAGGAGTTGATAGTCCACGGGAAACCTCCTTCGACCTGAGTTGTCCCCGCTCCGCATCTCCACCACCTCATCCAATCCCAAGGGGCAGGGATTCAATCACACGCGTAGCTCGCTTGGCAAGCAATTCAGCGCTCCCGCCGCACGGAGACGGTGAAGTGCTTGCCGTCGATTGCCGCAAAAGTTATGACGCAGCAATGGCTTTGCCCAAGATCGGGGTATTGCGATGCCTCGGCGAATCCTGCGTCGGAATGCTCGCCTACGAGGTTACCGACGACAACGTCCTCTACGTCGATCTCGCCTATACCGCGCATGGCGATGGCGAGACGAGTTATTTCCCTTGCCCCGTCTGCCGCGGCCGTAACGTAGTCGAGGAGTTCTCAGATCCGGCGGGCAAACGGAAGCACCGCGTCGCCCGCTTCGAAGCTGCGCCTTGACGCGGGTCGATCAGGAATGCGGCAGCAGCGGCGAGAGATTGTTGGTGACGAGGAACGGCGCCGTCGCGAAAGCGCGCTCGAATGGATGCCGCGCGCGGTGCGCGACAAACTCGATCGCGTCGGCATCAAGCTGCACTTGGTTCAGTGGCAGATGCTGAGCTTGGACGAACGCGCGCGACTTCGCGACCAGGCGTGCGCCAGCGGTGCGGAGATCGATCTCTACCGAGCCGGTCTGGAAGAACTCGTCCGCGCTCGTTGCGGACAACCCCCCGATCGAATGTCGAGATGAAGCCGTAGGCGCGCCGCCGCCGGTTGGTTTCATTGTTTCATTCGATGTAGAAGTGCCTGCTTCCATGAAGGATGTCGTGCGCATTGCCAATGCGAGTGGCTATTGGGGGGACGATCCCGAAGCCCTCTACCGCCAGGTGGCCGGTGGACCGGTTGACTATGTGACCCTCGATTATCTGGCGGAGATCACGATGGTGATTCTGCAGCGACAGCGTGCGCGCGACTCGCGCCGTGGCTTCGCCTACGACTTCATCGAGCACTTGCGCCAGGCGCTGCCGCTGATCGCGCAAGGCGGCGTGACGGTCATCGCCAACGCCGGCGGGATCAATCCGGCTGCCTGCGCGGATGCCGTCGAGGCCTTGTGCCGGGAGTGCGGTGTCGATCTGCCGGTCGGAATCGTCGCAGGGGATGATCTGTACCCGCACCTCGACGAGTTGGTCGCGAGCGGCGTGCGATTCGCGCATCTGGATGGAGAGCGGGACTATGCCGAGGTGAGTGACCGCGTGGTGGCGGCCAACGCGTATATCGGCGCCAAACCGGTGGTCGAAGCCCTGCGCCGTGGCGCGCGCATCATCGTCACCGGTCGCACTACGGACGCCGCTCTGATCCTCGCCCCGTTGGTGCACGAATTCGGTTGGGCATGGGATGACTGGGACCGCCTCGCCGCCGGCACCGTTGCCGGCCACATTCTCGAATGCGGCGCACAGGCCGCCGGCGGAAACTACACGGATTGGCAGCGGATCCCGTCGATGCTCGACGTCGGCTACCCGATCGTCGAGGCCGCGCCGGATGGGACCTTCGTCGTCACCAAGCATCCGCAAACGGGCGGTTTGGTCAGCCGCCGCACCGTCACCGAACAGCTCCTCTACGAGATCGGCGATCCCCGCGCCTACCTGACACCCGACGTGTCGGTCGATTTCACCGCCCTCGACCTCAGCGAGGACGGCCCAGATCGGGTGCGCGTCAGCGGCGCGCGAGGGCGTCCCGCGCCGGCGGATCTCAAAGTTTCGATGGTCTATCGCCACGGCTACCGGGCGGTGGGAACGGTCCTCATTTCGGGCCCCCATGCGATCGCTAAAGGGCAACGCTTTGCCGAGATGGTCTGGCACCGCGTTGGCCACGAGTTCGCCGACAGGCGCACCGATTTCGTCGGCTACCGTGCCTGTTGGGGCGATGCCGCCCAAGATATCGAGCCGAACGAAATCGTCCTGCGCCTTGCCATCGCCGATTTCGAGCGCGCCAAACTCGAGAAGTTTTCGCGACATTTTCTCGGCTTCGCCCTCCAGGGACCCCCCGGCTTGGGAATCTTCAGCGGCCGCCCGCAAGTCGACGAAGCCTACGGCTTCTGGCCGGCGACGATCGCCCGCGAACACGTCAAAGCCGTCGTCGAGATCCGCCGCGGCGAACAGCACCAGGTCGTCGAAGTCGCCACGACGCTGGCCGGCGGCGTC